>JANQPJ010000150.1 GCA_028289525.1 Pirellulales bacterium | reverse complement strand
CGTGTTGCCAACGCTAGGAGCGATGTGCCTGCTGGCCGCCCTGGCGGTTGTAGGCCTCTTGATGCGAATCGACTTGGGCGTGCTGCTGGCTGGGGTGGTTTGGCCGTTGGTCCTGGTGGCAGGCTTGTTATTGGCCATTTTGTTGCTGGGCATGGCGATTGGCTGGCCGCTGTTTTTTCCCACGATCAGCACCGAGGGGACAGATGCCTTTGACGCGCTTAGCCGTGCCTATGCTTATGTTTACCAACGCCCCTTGCAATTGGTGTTCTATGTGATCGTCGCTTCGGTACTGGGGGCGATCGGCGCGTTGGCGGTCGATCTGGCGGTCGCCGCGATCACCCATTTTGGCCACCTCGGCATTGCTTGGGGAGCCGGCCAAAGTCGGGCAGCCGAACTGTTCGGACAACTGGCTAGCGACTCGACCACTGGCAGCATTGGCCAGCGTTTGATTGGCTTTTGGCTCGGAGCGGTCGAGGTGCTGCGAGTCGGTTTTCGGTTTGCTTTCTTTTGGATCGCGGTCACTGGCATCTATCTGTTGCTGCGGCGCGACGTCGACGCGACCGAGCTGGACGAGGTATTTTTAGACACCCCTGGCGGCACGTTTAACCTGCCGCCGTTGGCCAAAGACGCCGCTGGCGTGGCTGGCTTGCCTGAAGGGGAAGCAAATGCCTCGGCCGAGAACGACTCGGCTTAAACGATCAGGCGTTACACGGTAACGATACGATGAGTTTTGGCCAAATTGTTCTGTTTAATACGATAATGCTGCGATGGGAGCCGTTTCGCTCCCAGCACCCCAGAACGGTAGTACCGTCTTGGATTCGAAGCCAAAATTTGAAGCCTGAAGCGCCAGCGAAGGAATCTTGCGCACGATCAACAAATTCCTTTGCTAGCGCTTCAGGCTTTAAATCGAGATGACTTGACGACGAGTTTTCTGACAAAGCCTAGCATGATGTTCGCCCAACAAGCACAACCTACTAGCCCTGCGATTGCCCTGCTTACTGGCGATCTGATGTTCTCTTCACGTGTTACCGGCACCGCAAGCCAATTGGGGCTTGAGGTCGCCGTGCTGGCCACGGCAACGGCCGTACTGGAGCAGTGTGCCGACCAGCAGGTCAGTCTGCTGATAATCGATCTTTCTCATGCCGGCGGCGACATTCAGTCGCTCATCAAGCAGCTCGAAGCAACCGGAACCCGGCCCAAAACAGTATTGGCCTTTGGCCCTCATGTGCAAACGGCTCGCCTGGAAGCTGCCCGCCAGGCCGGTTGCGATCAAGTGGTCAGCCGTGGGCAATTCAACGCCGGGCTTCGAGACTTCTTGGCGGCGATTTGATCAGGCAGCTTGCCAGTAGCGTCACTGCTGGGAGTGTTCAATCTTGAAATGAAACGGCGCGTCGGCTGCGTCGACTTCGATGGGCGTGGTCTCGTGCGACATATAGCGTTGAGGAATTATGTCGACCGGCAGGTTCTCTGTGCCGCGAGCAATCAACGTTACTCGATGGCGACCAGTGACGATCCCATCTCCGTAATGATCCGTGGTTGCCAGCTCGAACTTGCCGGTGGTAGGCTCAACCTCTGCAGAACTAGGGCGTGGAAAGGTTTGGGCGTCGCGAGGTGGCGTCTCTGGATGGAAATAGAGGGTAATCCGCTCGGCAGCGATCAGCGTTCCATCTTCATAGGTTACCTGGCCTGAGACCGGCACCAGGTCGTACGGCTGGCCAGAACCACAGCCTAACAGGCCGATGGATAACAGGAGAAGGATGTGTTGTCGCATGATTTTAGTGCAAGTTGCACGGGACTATAGCGGTCGCGGCTCTGGTTTTTCCGATGTTTCTCGACGAAACATCGCTACACAAACCTGAAAACTGCTCTAAATATCTGAGGTGCTTTGATCTCTAAACGTCGGTCGTGCCGGAGTGCAGTGAACGTTGCTGACAGCAGTTTTGTCCGAACGTCCCGGCGACGCGTCGCGGCTAGGAGACAAGAGCAGTTGTTCGTTGTGCGTATGCGTGTTTCTAAAACTGGCTTTCGTCTACGTCAAATCCATCGGCCGACACATTCAGCCGTTCCCAGACCGAGGGATTCGTGGTCGTGAATCCTCCTTGGTCGATCCAATCGGAGATAAACCGCACGCTGCCGTCACAGAAGGCAGCCACGACTCCGCCAGCATGCATGCTTCGCGCACCAGACTGGTTCTGTCCCGAATACCAGCAAGTCATTTTTTCTTGTTTTAGTGGCTCACAGTGATGGTTGGTGCAGCCTTGCAATACTCTTAAATCGAGGCAACTGGGGAAATTGTCGAGATACAACTCTGCGCAATTGGGACCACACCTCTCGTGCAAAGCGCCATGCCCCCAAAGAGCGCTAGCTGGCCCGCCCAGAGCCCACACGCCACGTGGATCCAACGAAGCAAGCCCCGCTCGAACCTCGCCGATTAAGAGCGTCATACTT
>JANQPJ010000124.1 GCA_028289525.1 Pirellulales bacterium | reverse complement strand
CGGCTAGAAATAAAACGAAGCTGAGTTTTCTCAGCGCTCTTTGCTCGATGATTGACATGCAACTCAAATGGATATATACACATGTTCATATTTTATTTTGAGTTGTGGAGCCTTTCGAAATGCCCTGCTATTTGTTCACTTGGCATGCCTTTGGCAGTTGGTTGCCAGATCGTGAGCAGGGCTATGTTCATCGAGGTGAACGTTTACAATCAGTCAACCGAGGGCTGGCAATTTGATATCGCTTAAAGCAACGGCAAGCTGCCCTGTTATTCAAACCAGCTATTCAACAGGCGATCATTGATTCGGCGTGTAAGGCGGCCCCACATCAGGCATTTCGACTACATTACGTAGCAACTGATCTGACACACGCCCATCTATTGGCAAGCTGGCCCAGTGACAAGACATGGAAAGCGTTGCGACGAAGTCTAAGGAGTTCTCTGACGCGCGACCTTTGTGCCGCATTCGGCCAACGAGACTGGTTTGCTAAAACAGGGAGTCGCAAACGAATCGACAATCGTCAACACTTCAACCATCTTGTTGCCCAGTATCTTCCCGGACATCGCGGCTGGAAATGGAGCGAATCAGTAGGCGCTTTTCACTAGCACGTTGTCCACTGAGAGCAAATGTTTGCCAACCGAGTTATCCTAGCCGCGATGCAACGCATCGCCGGACCGGGTTCATCCCGATGAGATAGATGAACACCCGACTCTAGCGACCTTTTCGCAGTCACATGTTCGTTTTTTACAACGTACTTGCTTTCGAAAAGTTGATGTTGATGCCCTGGAAAGGGATCACGCCGTAGATGCCCCGGGTGAACACTTGGTCGATGAACTCGTTAGCCCAAAGGATCGGCGACTTGGGCACCACGACGATGTCGGAGTCGTTGAGCCAAATCTCGTCGGCCGGGCAGGGACGCTTGCCGTACAAAGCACCCTGCAAATCAAGCATCGTGGCCAACAGCCGCCAGTCGTCTCCACGGCGGAAGACGACCACTTGGCGCAGGTTGGCCCCCACGTTCCAACTGCCGGCCAAGGCGATTGCCTGCATCACAGTCGTGGGGCCCTCGAGCGTGAATCGGCCCGGCCTGGGCACCTCGCCTAATACATAGACGAAGCGTGGAGCCCGCTGCCGGAGGATTGGGGTAACCTCGATGCCTGGAATCTCGTTGGCATAGCGTTCGTCGATCTCGCGCTTCAGCTCGTCTAGCGTTAGTCCCTGGGCATAGACCGAACCGAGCGCCGGCAATTGCACCGTCCCCTCCGGCGTCACGGTTACCTGAATGCGCTGTCCTCCTTCGCCTGCTCGACTGTCGACGGTCGCCCGCAGATCTTCGAGTTTGGTATTCACCCTGATCGGCGTTACGGTGATTTCCGGCATCTTGTAGTATTTTTGGTACAGCTTTTCGAGGTCTTCGCGCAGCTGGGCAACCGTGCGTCGGGTTGCTCGCACCTGGCCCAACAGCCGGAGCGTGATCGTGCCATCCGGCTGCACCACCACGCGACGCGACAACTTGTCGTCGGTGAACGATTCGACTTCGATCTCATCGCCAACATTCAATTCATAAGGCCGGCTCGTCTCTTCGCGGGTTAACCGATAGAAAAACGCCAGTTGGTCGTCGACCCTCAGCCGATACTCCAGCACATGCTCGGTCCGCGCATGGCCCAAATATTCACCCTGGGCAAAGGCCTGCCAGGGAATTGGCCGCATGGCGTCCCAGCCGGTCTCAGATGAACAACAGCCGCGGCCTACACAATCAACGCCTTCAATGGCGTGAGGAGCCGCTGGCCCCAGGGCTTGGCAAGGTCGCAGCTGAACATCGCGATGGACAATCGACCGAACCACCGCCGTCTGACTCTCGGCGTCCGCAGTCTTTGCCGGCTTGGCCAGCCAACTCATCAGGCCCCCTGCGACCGCGACCGCAGCGCCCAGCCAGAGCACAGGCCGTCGAGCGTACTTCATGGCTTTCATCACCGCGTTCTCTTCCTTCACGTCTGACTGGAATTTTTCGCCCACGAATGATTACCGCTGGCTCGCCCCGGCTCTGCGGCTGGCAAACTGTCGCGACTCGGTCCATTGCACGGCCCCCGAGGCAGACGGTCCCAGGCGTGTGGCATGCTGCTCAACACGCGCTAAATGGGTCGCCTGACGGCGGGCTTCTTGCACCAGACCAGTCTCGCCAGTCCGGCTGCCAACCACCGCCAGGTTGTTCCAGGTAACTGCCTGAGGGTGGATTCGCACACTATGCAACAGCATCTGTCGGGCATGGGCATACTGGCCAAATCGGGCCAGCAGGACGCCCAATTCGTTGGCCGCCATGTAGTTCGACGGCTCGCACATCAAGGCAGCCTGATGAAACACCAACGCCTGGTGTCGGGCAGTTGGATTGCGAGACGCATTCCGCTCATCGAGCGCGGTTTGCAACCGGCCCAAGCCATACAAGGCCATCGAACCAGCCCGCAGTCGCCCAACCGACGCGGCCAACCGCTGTTGGGCATACGTGTAGTATCGCCGGCGAGCTTCGATCGTCGAGAGATGCTCCAGGTCGTCTTCTTTCAGCACCGGAGTCTGGTGCGAA
>JANQPJ010000317.1 GCA_028289525.1 Pirellulales bacterium | reverse complement strand
ACGGTCAACCTCCTGGGGAGAACTGTCTGATGTCTTCGCCACTTGCGTCCCTCATTTCCACCGGCACCAAACTGTGGCTCGACTCGATCGACCCGGAACTGGTGGTTTCGAATCGAGCACTCGGCGCTACCGGCGCCACGTCCAATCCAATCATCGTGGCCGATCTGATTGAGTCGGGACGTTTTGACGACCAACTACAGAGCTTAGCCAGCCAAGGGTTGGACGACGCGGCCATCACCTGGCAAATGACCGATCGCATGGTGCAAGAGGCGCAAAACGTCTTTTTGCCGGTTTGGGAAGCGACCGAGGGCAACGATGGCTATGTGAGCTTTGAAGTCGATCCGCTGCTGGAGGACGCAGAGCACGGTCCGGCACACGCGGAACGGGTTGCCCAATATATCGAGCAGGGGAAGTTTTGGGCTGGTGAACATCGCAACCGCATGATCAAGGTACCTGCCACGCCAGCTGGGATCGAGGCCTTGGAACCGTTGGCCGCCGCTGGGGTGACGCTGAACGTGACGTTGATCTTCTCGCCGCGTCAATATCGCGCAGCCCGCGAGGCGGTATGGCGCGGTGCCCAACGGCGAAGCGACCTGGCCTGTTTCAAGAGCGTCTATAGCATTTTTGTCTCGAGGGTTGACGTGTATACCGAGAAGCATGTCCCGGAACTGTTGCCTGAGGCCCAAGGCCAGGCAGGCATTGTCGGCGTCAAACGGCTCTGGCAAGAAAACCAACAATTTTGGGCCGACAAGAATCTCGCGCTCGATCAAGAAATTATTTTTGCCAGCACGGGAACCAAGAAGCCGGAGGATCCGCCCTGGAAATATGTCGAAGCCCTGGCCGGCAGCGACATTCAAACCAACCCACCGGCCACGAACGACGCGGTCGAAGCCAGCGGTCGCACGTTCACCCGTCAGGTGGACCAGTTGCCCAGCGACGAAGTGCTGGACGATCTGGACGCCAAGCTCGACATGGCCCACCTGGAAACGGTTTTGATGGAAGAGGGGCTTAAAAAGTTCGCCAACCCCCAAAAAGCCCTGCTGGACCTGGTTGGTCGCCGCTGTAATGCGATTTAAGAACGCGGTTTAGGGTTTAGGGTGGAGGGTGGAGGGAGACGCGCTCGCGCGTTGCTGGGGGCGCTGTAAAAGATTGCAACTTTAATTCTTCTTTAGCCGCGCTCATGGCGCGTCGCCAGGGGGCTGCCTAAAAACTGCCCAACTACATGAATTTGCTGGAATAATCCAAGCGGTTCGCCTCGAATCGCTGGGGTGCCTACAATGTGAGAAAGCCGTAACCGACGACGCGGCAACCGGCTCAGAGAATACTTCGATTGACTCAACTTAGACTGGATGTCCGATGCCTGGCCTTCGACTTTTATTTTCCGTGGTTGTGACGCTTGTTGTTAGTTTGATTGCCGGCCCAGCGCTGGGTGATCCAGTGGCCGTTGGGGCCGATCCGGCGGTCTATCAGGCTACGGTGACTCGGGCAATTGACTACTTGCGTCACCAGGGCCAGGCGGCCGACGGCTCGTTCGCTGCCTATTCTGGCCCCGGCGTCACCGCGTTGGTCACCACCGGCTTGTTGCGTCATGGCCGCACGCCTCAGGATCCGATGGTCCGGCAGGCCTTGAGCTATCTCGAAAAATTTGTCCGCGACGACGGCGGCATCTACCAACAGAAGACGCTCTATCGCAACTACGAAACCTGTCTAGCAATCGTCTGCTTCACCGAGGCCAACCGCGATGGTCAGTACGACGAACTGCTCAAACAAGCCAACCGTTTCGTGAAAGGCTTGCAATGGGATGAAGCGGAAGACCACGACCGTTCGAGCCCCAGCTACGGCGGTGCCGGCTATGGCAAGCACAAGCGGCCCGACTTGTCGAACACCAGCTTTTTGATCGACGCGTTGAAATCGGCTGGCGCCGAAGCGGACGACGAAGCCTTGCAGCGGGCGTTGGTCTTCGTATCACGCTGTCAAAACTTGGAGACCGAGCACAACACGACCAAGTTCGCAGCCAAAAATCCCGACGGCGGATTCTACTACACCCCGGCGGCCGGCGGCACCAGCCAAGCCGGCGACACGCCGGAAGGCGGGCTGCGCAGCTACGGCTCGATGACCTATGCCGGCTTGAAGAGCATGATCTATGCTGGCGTCGATGCCGACGATCCCAGGGTGCAGGCTGCTGTTCGCTGGATCGAAAAGCACTACACGCTTACCGAAAACCCTGGCATGGGTAACGCGGGGCTGTACTACTACTACCACCTGTTTGCCAAGGCGCTCGACGCCTTGAAGCTCGATACGGTCAAGGACGCCCAAGGCCAATCGCGCGATTGGCGCCGCGAACTGGTCGAGGTGCTCGCCAAAAGTCAGCGCAAAGACGGCTCGTGGACGAATGAAAACAGCCGTTGGCTGGAAGGCGACTCGAGCCTGGTGACTGGCTATGTGCTGCTGGCGCTTTCGTATTGCAAGCCGGCTGCGGCGCAATAGCAAAACTCGTAACAGTTCAGCGGGCTGAAGTCAGTTGCTGTCGTTGACAGCACCCCTTCCACGCGCGATCGCGTCTTTCTCCATCCTCCACCGCGTCGCCGGAATTTGCGAACTGGCCTGGAGTCACGCTCCTCGTTCCGGTATTCTTCTCAGCCCACCGGTCTACGACGCAGGAAGCGTCGTCTGAATTGGCATGCATACATGCGGTTCAACATCGAGCCCAAGGAGGGGCCCGTGCGAAAGCTGTTTCGCCTACTTGTCTTCGCTGCCGTCTTGGCTGGCGGCTGGCTTGCCTTGCAACACTACCAGATCGAAGGACTGGACCAGGTTTCGATTCGTCGGCGAGCCGAGCCTGCCGCTTCACCGGTCGGTTCGTGGTTCGAACCGGACGAGCCTGCGCCGTCGCCAGCCGTGGGTGGCGATTCCATTCGCATCGCATCGTACAACATTCAGGTTTTTGGCCAACGCAAGCTGGGGAAGCCTCAGGTGGTCGACTTGTTGGTCGACGTGGTGCGGCGATTCGATGTGGTGGCGATTCAAGAGATCCGCTCGAAAACGCAAGACGTGTTGCCGCGCTTTGTAGCCCGACTGAACGCCAACGGACGCCGGTATGACTATGTGATTAGCGAACCGTTGGGCCGCTCATCGAGCAAGGAACAGTATGCCTTTGTTTATGACACGGAGCGGCTCGATATCGACCTGAGTGCGGTCTACACGGTTCACGATCCGGATGATTTGCTGCACCGAGAGCCATTCGTCGCCGCCTTTCGGGTGCGAGGGCCGGCACCGAATGAGGCTTTTACCTTTACGCTCATCAACATCCACACCGATCCCGATGAAACGGTCGAAGAGTTGAACGCCTTGGACGATGTGTTTCGTCAGGTGCGAAATGACCGCCGGGGGGAGGACGATGTGATCCTCTTAGGCGACTTGAACGTCGACGATCGGAGTCTTGGCCAACTTGGCGCAGTCTCTGGCATCCGTTGGTTATTTACCGGTGTGACGACCAACACTCGACGCACCAAGCTCTACGATAATATCTTGATCCATGGTCCATCGACCACGGAGTTTCGCAACATTGCCGGTGTGTTAGACGTGATGCGCGAGTATAACCTGACCGAAGCTCAGGCGATTCAAGTCTCCGACCACTTGCCGATTTGGGCCGAGTTTGATGTCTACGAGTCAGGGCGACCAAAACGCATTGCCGTCAAGCCGGAAACTCAGCAGGCGAAGTAAACAAACGCACGCCGTGTGGATTGCCGAGAAATTCAAGCAAGTTCACGATTCGTAACATTTCAGCCGAGTGAAGCAGATTCAAAGCCGGAAATGACCAAAACATGCTGGCCACGCATCGGTTTCGATCATTCGTGCTTTGGTCCTTCTGATTTGTTTCGGATTTCGGATTTCGTGCTTCGGATTTCTCCCCAGCCCCCGAGGTCTATCCCACTCGGCTGAAGAGTTACCACGATTCTGCTGCACCAGCTATGGCCAGGGGTTGTCCCAATCGCGCCAGTGGCCCAGGTAATCCCGCAGCGCATCCGACTCCTGGGCTTGTTCCTCAAGCCACGCCTTGGTTTCGGCAACAATTTGCTGCTCTTCGTCGAGCGACAAGGCGCCGATCAGTACGCGTGAGCGGAGGAAGACGAAATAGGTGTCGAGCACATCGCACCGGCAGTAGTCACAAATCTCGGCCAACCGCCCGTCGTCATACAGATCTTGGACCATGTAGCCAGCAACATCCATTTTGCCAGGCTTGCCGAGTAGATTGGAGATCAGGTTCAAGCCGCCAGTGCAGCGAGTCGTGCCATAATTGGTCAACAGTTCCTGGAGGTCGATGTGCGCATCCAGGTTATAGCGATTGCGGTACTGCTCGAAGCTGCGGGCTGCAACATTGAACCAACCTGGCACACTTAGCCCATATCGGAAAGCGGCCAGCTCTAACAGCGGCAGGTCGAACCCTCGGCCGTTAAAGCTCACCAGCGTGGGCCGTCCATGTTTCTCCCAACCGCGCCAAAAATTCTCGACGATTACATGAGGCCGAAACTTCGGTTCGTCGAGCGCCACCAGATCGAGCAGGCGAAAGTCACGACCAACCTTGGCCACCACCAACGAGGCGGGCAGTTGATAGGTATAAGGCACAAAATCATTGCCGCGCTCTTCCAACAACTCGTCGCGATAACGACGCACTGCTTCGTTGGCCGAAAGGTTTTCTTCCGGATAGCGAAGCCGCGAAACGAGCTGGCCGTCGGTTACGCTTTCAATATCGAAGGCCAGATAGGCCACGCCAGCGGCAGACATCGGTTCTCGTTCCCTTTGAAGGCGGTTCTTAAAATTCAGTAGTTCCAAAAACGATGTCTGGAAAAGCAGTTGTTTTTCTGAAAATCTGGAATCACCGACGTTTCGCGAGCGGCCACCGGCCGCTGTTACGAATC
>JANQPJ010000028.1 GCA_028289525.1 Pirellulales bacterium | reverse complement strand
CCCCTTGATGGTTGACAACATGCCAATGGTTGTCCGTGAATCATTTCCCAGTAATCCGTGTTTCATCCGTGTAAATCCGTGGCTAAAATGCTTTGGACTCAGCGTTGTAGTACTAGTAGTCTGTCATTGAATCGTTTTCAGATCGTGGACGTTTTGGCGCTGCTGGAAAGTGGAAGAAAAGTTACCCACGAATTGCGCGAATCCAAGTAAAATATTCGCGGCCATTCGCGCAATTTGTGGGCAAATCGTATCTTCTGAACAACCCTGTCTATACGAAAAACAGCCTTCGACGGAACACTAGAGCAATTTTGGATAATTCGTAGTCATGTTTCGTCGGAAAACCTCGGCAAAAACTAGGTCGCGTCCGCCACGGTAAAAAGCAACTTGCTTTAGTGCAAGTTGCACGGGACTCTAGCGGTTGTGATTCTGGTTTTTCCGATGTTTCTCGACGAAACATCGCTACACAAACCTGAAAGCTGCTCTAGGCTCTCTTGCTTCATTCACTTTCAGTCAGCAGTTCTCCAAACGCTAGAATCAAAGCTTCACCAGCGGCCATCGGTCGCTGCTTTCAGCCGATTCGCTGGCGCTGCTAGCACGCTTGGACCGATCTTGTTCCTCGATCGACCTTCGTGGTACACTCCGGCGTGATTCGGCTCGGAGCGATTCGAATCCGAGCGGAAGTTCCCATGGAAGGGATAGATGACCGGTGGTTGATGGGTATGGGCGGTTAGCGTTCGTAGACGCTGACGACGCATGCCTGCGCGTGCGACAAGGAGGTCGCCGTTGCTCTCTCGATGGCCTATTCGCGATAAGTTTTTGATTGGCATCAGTTTATTGGTGCTGATTGTCGGCGCGCTTTCTTGCAGCGGATTCTATGGAATCTACGCCTATCGCGGTCTGGTGAAAAGCCTCAGCGTGCGTTCTGCTGAGTTGCCGTTGGCTGCCGAGTTGGGCAAAACAGTGAGCGATCTTCGGGTAACACTGAGCCGTGTGAAGACACGTCGCGAGTTACCCGATGTGGCCGAAGGGCGCATCTCGCTAGAAAACCATCAGGTGCGGCAACAATTCCACGAGTCGCTCGAAGCGATTAACGATGTGCTGGTCCGTTATCGCGAGCGTCTTAAGGACAACTCCGATCCCGAAAACTACCGTTCCCAGATTTCTGACGATAAGGAAGAACGGGCAACCTTGGCCGAGATTGAACAAGCCTTGGTGCGCATTCGGCAGGCGAACCATGACCAAATGTGGATGCTCGATGAGCTGAAGACCGACCGGTTGAGCATCGAGGTCGACCGTCTGTACGACTTGGCCGCTGAGTTGCCTAGCCACTTGCGGCATCGAATGGCCGTGCTGGCCAGCGATGTAAAACTTCGCTACCGCTGGGCAATTGCCGTAAGTTGGATCACTACGGTTGCCGCCATCCTGACCTCGACAGTGTTGCTGTGGCTTTATTACACCTGGGTTTTTCGCCCGTTGCGAGTCCTGATTCAAGGCTCGCGACTGATTGCCAAAAGCCGCTTCCGCCATCGGATCCAACTCGATTCGGAAGATGAAATGTCGGAGTTGGCCAAGGCGATGAACGATATGACCGATCGCTTTCAGGCAATTCACGACGATCTCGATCGTCAGGTGCGCGAACGGACCAATCAGGTGGTTCGCGGTGAGCAGCTAGCGAGTGTCGGTTTTTTGGCAGCCGGGGTTGCCCATGAAATCAACAATCCACTGGCCTCGATCGCGCTGTGTGCCGAGTCGCTCGAAAGCCGCGTTAGCGAACTGTTGGGCGACAAGCAAGATCACGCGGTGATTCGAAATTATTTGAAGATGATGCAAGATGAGGCCTTTCGGTGTAAAGAGATCACCGAAAAGCTGCTCGATTTTTCTCGTATGGGCGATGTACGCCACCAACGAACCGAACTCCGGGAGTTGGTCAGCGGAGTGATCGAGATGGTTGGCCACATGGGCCGCTATCAGGAAAAACACCTCGACTTGCTCGCAGGCAGCCCGGTCTTTGCCGAGGTCAGTCCTCAAGAGATTAAACAGATTGTGCTCAACCTGATTACCAACGGCCTCGATAGCCTGGACCAGGGAGGCACGGTTACCATCGAGATCAAACAGCGAGATGACGAAGCGATGTTGATCTTTACCGACAACGGGTGCGGCATGACGCCTGAGGTGTTACAGCATGTCTTCGAGCCGTTTTTCACTCGACGTCGAGGCGGCGAAGGCACCGGGCTAGGCCTGTCGATTTCCTACAACATTGTCGCCGATCACCACGGGCATATCGAAGCTGCGAGTGAAGGCCCTGGTAAGGGATCCCAATTCATTGTCACGTTGCCATTGATTCGGGCTCGCGGTGGGGCCTCACCGGCCGATGATTTGAGTGCCGATCGCTCTGGAATCGCGGCCTAGTTCGGGTCGAACTGAACTGGAGCCTCTGACACGCTTTGATTTCCGAAAGTTTTACGACGACACAACGCTACACTTACGCTCACATCTGTTCTAAACAAAAACAACTTCGCCTAGCAGCATAGCAATTGGCCGCACCAACCGGTGCGGTGGGAAAGCAAGGAGAGATCATCATCGCCACGCAAGGAAAGAGCAAATTGAAGGTGCTGTTTGCCGACGACGAACCGTCGCTGCAAGAGTTAATGAAGCTGGAATTGCCGCGGATGGGACATCAGGTGACCGTTTGCCCTGACGGGCTGACGGCCGTTGCGGCCTTGAAACGCAATAACTTTGATTGCGCGATCGTCGATCTCGATATGCCAGGCCTGAATGGGATCGAGGTGATTGCCAAACTGAGTGAAGAGGCTCCCCATACCGATGCGGTGGTATTGACCGGCAAATCGTCCCTGGAATCGGCGATTGCCGCTTTGCGACATGGGGCGTTCGACTATCTGACCAAGCCTTGCAAGCTGGTCGAACTCGAAGCCCTGCTGGCTAGGGTGGCCGAAA
This sequence comes from Pirellulales bacterium, assembly GCA_028289525.1. Lineage (GTDB taxonomy): Bacteria > Planctomycetota > Planctomycetia > Pirellulales > JAGQOS01 > JANQPJ01. The sequence goes on along the minus strand of JANQPJ010000028.1, from coordinate 3,006 downwards.
AACGCGAGTTGACCAACAAATACTTGGCCATGAAACATCGGGTTGAGAGTCTGGAAGGGACAACCCGCCTGGTGGGCGAGAGCAAGGCAATGCAGCGGGTGCGCAACTTGATCGCCAAGGTCGCGCCAACCAATTCTGCGGTGCTAATTCTTGGCGAGACCGGCACCGGCAAAGAGCTGGCTGCTCGAAGCGTCCATGATCACAGTCTGAGAGCCGACATGCCGTTTGTGCCGGTCAATGCCGGGGCGTTGCCAGAAAGCCTGATTGAAAGCGAGTTGTTCGGACATCGTAAAGGGGCGTTTACCGGAGCCGACGAAAATCGGACTGGACTGTTCGAAGTGGCCAACGGCGGAACGCTGTTTCTCGATGAGATTGGTGAACTGCCCAAGTCGATGCAGGCGAAGTTGCTGCGCGTGTTAGAGAGTGGAGAAATTCGTCGTGTCGGAGACAATGAGTCGTTCACCATCGACGTGCGGCTCATCTGTGCCACCAATCGACAATTGGACGACATGGTGGCTGACGACGAGTTTCGTGAGGATTTGATGTATCGGATCAACACCTTCGAGGTGAAGCTGCCGCCATTGCGCGAACGGGTTGAAGACATTCCCGAGTTGGCTGCTCACCTGATGGCCCGATTTCGGCCTGGCCAGACGTTATCAGCCGATTTTGTGAGCGCCGAAGTGGCCGAATCGCTTGCCAGCTACGATTGGCCTGGCAACGTGCGCGAGCTGGCCAATGTGGTCGAGCACGCTTCGATTCTGTGCGACCACGGTGCGGTGGAGATGGAGCACCTGCCGAGCCGTTTTACCACCCCACGGAGAAAGAAAAAGACGGTCGGCGCCACCTTGCGCGAAATCGAAATGGTGGCGATCGAAGACGCCTTGGAGCGGCACCAAGGCAGCAAGCCCAAGGTGGCCGAGGAGCTAGGCGTGAGCCTCAAAACGCTCTACAACAAGATCAACCAGGCCGAGCAATTGCGCGAGTCGGCCTAGAGCCTGGGCCTTTCGGCTTTGGGTGCTAAGTTGTAGTAGGCAGTATTTGACCTGACGTTAACTGCAATCGTCAGATCAACTTCTGACTACTGCATCTGAATGCTACTTTTCCCGACCTAAACAGGGCGAGTGAGAAAAACGCCACCCAAAATTACTGCGCCCTGATTATACCGATTATACCGATTATTCTCGTGTGATTATTTCGCTTCCCCGCGCGACTTTATTCTCCTTCGGCTCAGCCGCTGGAACGTATTCTACACTTGTCATGAGCGGTTTGGTTGAAGGCTACCCGGACCAGGGACTCTCACCTAAGCGATTTCAAGTGGGGCCTGGTTTTTCGCGGCCCCTCTGTCGCTCGTAAAGGTGAAATACGATGGATAATTTTTGGTACACACTTTCTACTTGGCTCATGGCCAAAAAGAATGATGGCTGGCTCTGGTTCAATGCGCTCAGCCGCCAGGAATGGCTCATCCTACTAGCCCTTGTCACTCTGCTAGGCTTTAGCTGCATGCGCGGCTACGGCTCTCGGCACAACTATTAGAACCAGTTTCAAAACCTAAATTTGATCGCGAAGTTCCGCGATCCTGCGTTACTTTTACTGGTTTTGAAATGCACTCTAGAGCCAATCTCGCTGTTTACGCGCGTGCGGCGTTCGAGTATCAAGCTGCTATTCCAACGAGGGGTGAAACCCTAGTTCATAGGCTCGATCGAGGTCGGCCTGGGCGGCAACCGTGTCGCCATTGGTTGCTTGAATCTGTGCGCGATGGTAATAAATTACTGCCAGGTCTTCGTGCACCAGCCGTTCAAACCGCCTACGACGATCGAGCGGAACCTGACGTTCGATCAACTGATCGAGGGCTTGAAGATTCTGCTCGCCAAGTTGCACTGCCTGATTAGCGGTGGTAACTGCGGCGGCAATTTCACCTTGTCTATATTTGACATAGGCCAACGTGTCGAGAAATGCCGCCCGAGGTTTCGGGGATAATGCGATCGCCCGTTCGATCTCTTGACGTGCTTTAGGCAAATCGCGTCCAGACAACGCTCGCAGATAAGCCCGTAGGTTGAGCGGGCTGGGATCGTCGCTTGGACGCAAGTGGACCGCTTCGTCTAAATCTTGCATCGCTTCGTCGATCAAGCCCAGCTTCCAACGCACGATCGCTCGCCCCATGTAGGCTGTCGCGTAGGTCGGCGCCAAAGCAACGACGATGTCATAGTCGGCCATACTGCCGCGATAGTCCATCCTTTCGCGGCGGACCTGAGCCCGCTGAAAGTACAGATGTTCGGCCATCGGCATTGCTTGGATGGCCCGCCCGAGCTTTTCTTCCGCCCCTTCCAAATCATCAGCCAACAGATGCACCTGCGCGCGATCCGACCACCAGACAGCCTTGGCATGCCCAGCCGCCGAACGAATCTGGTTGCTCAATACCCCGACTAATCCCATCGCCAGCAGAGGGGCGATGACCAACCAGTGGAGTTTTTTGAGTTCCCACCAAGGGACCAAACTGCCAGCAAACGGATCGTCTAACGGCAGCCTTGGGGAACGTTTTCCAGGATCGAATTGATCATCCATGGTCACCATCGCGGCACGCCTTGGGGGGGAAACATCCGATGCCAGTTCACGACATCTTCATGCAACAGACAAGCAACACTCACTTAAGACTACTCATCCCGCAGGACGACGGCAAGCGACCGGTGGTTGAAGCCAGAGCCGATCCGTTTTTCAAACTGCGCAAAGGACCGCTAAAGACACTACAAGCACGACGCGAGGGGCGAGTGAATGGCAGGTTAACCTTGAATTTCACTCGCCCCTCGCGTCGTGCTTGTGGTCATTTTCCTGGACTTTGCAATCCTCCTGAAATCGCCATCAGGGTGATTCATTTTTTCAATCTAGGAAGTTTTTAAGGGCCCACTAAGTGCGACGCGTAAGCGAGGAAAACAGCCAGAAATGCCTCGCTTACGCGTCGCGCTTAGTAGGCCATCAAACCTCACCAATTTGAAAAACTGATTGGCCCTG
>JANQPJ010000005.1 GCA_028289525.1 Pirellulales bacterium | reverse complement strand
TTATCCAGCTTCACGCTGAGACCGCCCCTCCTGCCCAAAATCCAGAACCAAAGCGTAACCCAACCAGCGGCAGCGTGCAAAGGGCGACTTGCACCCGCTTTTCAAACTGAGAAGAAACTTGTATTTGTGCTCTTTGTGTATTTTGAAAAACTGATCGGCCCGGGTAAGCCTGGGCTTTCGGGCTTCTCGTCAAGCCGTCACGGATTACAATGGGTTGTTTTGTCGCGTACTGCCTCCCGCAGCCTACGACTATTATTTGCCCATGAAGCCGAACTGCCATGCCTGCTGCCTATCGAACCACTCCCGAGCCGTCTTCCGCACTTCCAGGTGGCATCCCTTTTATTGTCGGCAATGAGGCGGCCGAGCGATTTAGCTTCTACGGCATGAAGGCCATTCTCACAATCTTCATGACCCAATTTCTGCTCACCGCCGATGGGCAGCCGGACTATCTCGACGAGGCCGTGGCCAAGTCGTACGTCCATCAGTTTGTTTCCTGTGTGTTTCTGTTTGGGGTCGTGGGCGCGGTGATTTCAGATGCCGTGCTGGGCAAATATCGGACGATTATTGCTGGGTCGTTGATCTATTGCCTGGGCCATGTTGCGATGGCGCTGGCCGAGCCGATTCCCGGCCTTGAGCTAGGTTCGCCTCGCATCTGGATGTACGTTGGCCTGGGGCTGATCGCCATCGGTTCTGGCGGTATCAAGCCGTGCGTCTCGGCACACGTCGGCGATCAATTCGGCCGACAGAACCAGCACTTGCTGAGTCGCGTGTTTAGCTGGTTTTATTTGTCGATCAATCTTGGCGCGTTTGCTTCGACCTTGCTGACCCCGGTGTTGCTCCGACGCTACGGCCCTCAGGTAGCGTTCGGCATTCCGGCTGTGTTGATGTTTTTGGCCACTTGGCTCTTCTGGCTAGGGCGTCACCGGTTCATCCATGTCCCAGCCACAGGCTGGCCGGCGGTTCGCAAGGCCCTCCGCACCCATGGGCTTCGGCTGGTTCGCAACTTGGGGCTCATTTATTTATTCGTCTCCGCGTTTTGGGCGTTGTTCGACCAAACCGCCTCGGCCTGGGTTTTGCAAGCCGCGCATATGGACCGACAAGCCTTTGGAATCGAGTGGCTGCCAGACCAAATTCAAGCCGTCAATCCGATTCTGATTCTGATCTACGTTCCGCTTTTTTCGTACGTCATTTATCCGCTGGTTGGACGGTTCTTTGAGCCTACGCCCTTGCGGCGCATGACGGTCGGCATGTTTGTCACGGCCGGCTCGTTCGCCATCAGTGCGTGGATCGAAATGCAAATCACCGCAGGCCAAACCCCCAACATCGTTTGGCAACTACTGGCCTATGCCGTGCTGACCGCTGGCGAAGTAATGGTCTCAATCACTTGTCTGGAGTTCTCCTATACCCAGGCTCCCAAGCAAATGAAATCGCTGATTATGGCGTTTTACTTTCTGACCGTGTTTCTCGGCAACCAATTCACTGCCCAAGTGAACCGGTACATTCAAAACGATGATGGTTCGACCAAACTGGCCGGGGCCGACTACTATTGGTTTTTCACTTGGGTCATGCTAGGAGCGGCAGCCGCGTTTGTGGTGGTGGCCGTGACCTATCGAGGACAGACGTTTATTCCAGACGATGACCGGCAGGCCTGAACCCAATAGCGCCGGCTGACGTAGTAACAGCAGGCATGCGATTTGCAAGCGAAATGATCAGAGGGCCCTATCTCGCTGAAAAACCCGTAAATTTATCACTTTCAGGCGCTCGTCCAGCGGAAAATCGCTTGACAAGGGGGGGGCTGGACGTGTTTACTAGGGCCGTAGCGGCAATCCCTCCAAAATTGTCCCACCTTATGTTTTCAGTCTGGCTACGATCAAGCACCTGCGTAGATCGCATTTGCCTCGTTCCGCTACACGATTTAGCCAACGTTTATCCCAGGGAGACATTCAACGATGAAAAAACAAATCTTGATGCTTGTCTGCGGAGTGGCCGCAACCGCCTTTGCCCTGCCCCAGGCTCAAGCCCTGCCTCCCTTTAAAAAAGCGTTCAAAACGAAATACGTGGAAGATGCCAGCGAGGAGTTTCAAGCCGCTTTCAAAAAAGCTGGTTGCAATGCTTGTCACGTCAAAGACGAAAAGAAAGACCAGGTGAATGAGTATGGGCAGCATCTGGCCAAGTTGATCGAAGGCAACGCGAAGCAACGCCTGAAAGACGCCAAGAAAGAAGGCAAAGCCCAAGCCAAGGCGATGAAAGCCAAGATTCTCGAAGAACTCGAGGCGGCGTTTGGCGAAGTCGAAGGCCTGAAGTCTTCGAGCGGCGAAACTTATTTAGAGAAGATCAAAGCCGGGAAGTTACCTGCTGCCGAGTAGAGCGCATTTCAAAACCAGTAAAAGCAACACAGGATCGCGGAGCTTCGCGATCAAATCTAGGCTTTGAAACGGGCTCTAAATCTCCTTGCTTTATTTCTCTCACCTTTGAGCCGGAGGAACTTTCGGCAGTGCGACTCACTCAACTTGGCGGCGCCGCGATCGTGATGCTGGTGCTCTTGCGCATTGCGGTCGGCTGGCACTTTTTTAAAGAAGGCGCCAAAAAGTATAACGACCCCAGCTTCTCTTCAGCCGCTTTTCTCAAAGCGGCGAAGGGACCGGTGGCGCCGCTGTACCACGCCATGGCTGGTGACACCACGCACGATTGGGATCGCCTGATGGCTCGTCCGTTGAAGGACGCTCCCCAGGCTGCTGCCCAGGCAACGCCTGTGGCTCAAGAAAAGACGGAGGAAATATTTCCGGCCGACGCCCCCTACCGCCAGTGGGCAAGCCAAGTAGTTCACAACTGGCAAGCGTGGCTTCGTCGGCATCTAGATGCTTGCCAACTGGATGCCGAGCAACAGACTCAGGCAGGGGAGATCGTCGACCGCCGAATTGCCCAGCTGCGCGACTGGCTGGCCTCGGAGTCGGAAGCGTTGACCACCTATCGGCACGAAATCCATCGTTTAGAGACCTGGCGTGGCGAGCCAACTGCCAGCGACGTTCCGTTTCAGCAAGCACGGATTGCTGACAAAACGTCGGAACTCGCTGGTCAAGCTGCCGCATGGCAAGCCGAGGTGGCCAACTACGAATCGGAACTCCAGGCCGAGATACTCGAGCTGCTCGACGAAGGCCAGCTTCGTCAGGCCAAAAAGCTTGAGGACAGCACGCCGTTGGCGCGGATGGATTGGTTCATGCCTTATTTTCACCTGGCAATAGGCATCTTGCTCATCGTCGGGCTGTTCACACGGATTTCCGCGCTGGCGGCAGCGTTGTTCTTGCTATCAGTCGTCGTGACCCAACCACCTTGGGTACCGGGAACCGTTGACGTGTACTATCAAACCGTCGAGTTGTTCGCCACATTGGTGTTGGCCACTACCCACGTTGGTAAATGGGGAGGGCTCGACTACTTTGTCCACCTGTTGACCCAACGTTGCTGTCCTTGCCGCGACGGCCAATGCACGTAACCTAGGGCGCCGTCCCAGAACGACTGCAAAGTCGTCATTAGGGAATAGCAGCGACCGCCGGTCGCTAATTTTTCGAAAGAGACAACTTTGCAGTTCGCCACGCAAAAATCCACGAAATTTGCCCTACCCAAGGATTGATTTGTTACGATAACAGATGAGTCCACAGGCTTTCTAAAACGGTCGACCAACGTTTAATATCAACCGAGGTACATGGCTCTAGCTCCAAAGAAAACCATCATGAATCTCACGCCAGAAGAACGAACCACCGGCCAAGAGAATTTTAATCGCGTGATCGGTGACACGCGCCGCGACTTTCTCAAGAAAGGGATTGCCGCGGGCGTGGTTTCGGGCGCCGGGCTAGGGTCGATGTACTTCGGCTACGGGGCCTCGATCGACAATCCCGTGCGCGTAGGGATCATCGGCACTGGCGACGAAGGAAGCGTACTGATTGGCGCTTTGAACCCAGGGTACATCGAGGTCAAAGCCATCGCCGACATTCGCCCTTATAACATCCACCGCGCGTTCCATGGCGACCACTACAGCGCCAGCGCCCATAAGGCGCGTCCCGGTCTGATGGAGAAATATGGCTGGAAGACCGAAGAAGAAGCTCGCAAGGCGGTCAAGGTGTATGAAGACCGTTATGAGGATCTGCTGGCCGACAAAGATATCGAGGCCGTAATCATCGCTTTGCCGTTGCACCTGCACGACGTCGCGGCGATCAAGGCCATGCGAGCAGGGAAACATGTGCTGACCGAAAAGCTGATGGGTCATAGCGTCCACCAATGCAAGGAGATGGCCCGAGTGTCGGCCGAAACTGGCAAGCTGCTGGCCACCGGTCATCAACGGCACTACAGCATTCTGTACGACAACGCGGTCGACACCATCAAACGCGGCCTGCTGGGCGACATCCACCACATCCGCGCCCAATGGCATCGTGGCAACCTGCCTGGCCGCGATAGTTGGAAGCAACCTATTCCGACCGAGCTGGTTACCGAAGAGGAGTGGAAGCAGGGCGTTCGAAAGGCGCGCAAGCTAGGCAAAGAGGCCGAGCAAGAATATCGTTCCCTGTACAAACTGGTGGAAGAGCTGTATGCCTGGCGTCGTCGCCGCGATAGTCCCAAGACCTCGCCCCGTGACCGCGACGCCTGGGCCAAACGAGTTGCCCAAAAAGAGAAGCAACTGGAAGACTTCCGCGTCAAGGCAGCCGACTATGGCTACGAAGAGAAGACCTTGCAGGATGGCAAAGGCACGAAACGTTCGCCGCTCGAAGAGTTAATTCGCTGGCGATTGTGGAATCGCACTGGCGGCGGCTTGATGGCCGAACTAGGCAGCCATCAACTGGACGCCGCGAGCATTTTCATTAGCTCGCAACGCGAAGACGGCTCAAAAGTGTTGCCGTTGAGCGTCTCGGCAATTGGCGGACGTCACCTTTTTCCGCCCGACCGCGACGCCGACGATCACGTCTATTGCCATTTCGAGTTCCCAGGCAAAGGGTATTACCAGGACTATGAAACTGGCGAAATCGCTGACGAAAACAAGAAAATCGTCGTCAGCTATTCGTCCATCAACGGCAACGGTTTTGGCGGCTACGGCGAGGTGGTGCTCGGGACCAAAGGCACGTTGATCCTGGAACGCGAGAAGGAAGTCATGCTCTACTCGGGTTCATCGACTTCCGCCCAAGTCGCCGTGAAAAAATCGAGTGACGGGCCGACGCTCGACACAACCGATAGCGGTGGCGACGTGGCCGCGGCCGTGGGCCAAGCAGCGGTCGAAGGCGACGTGAGCCGTGGCTATACCGAAGAGATCGAGCACTGGGCTTGGTGCATTCGCAATCCGGCTCCCGAGAACCAGCCCCGCTGCCATCCCAAGGTAGCACTGGCCGATGCCGTGATTGCCTTGACTTCGAACCAGGCAATGCGCGAGCGGAAGTTGATTACTTTCAAACGCGAATGGTTCGACATCGACAGCGACGAAACGCCTGAAGGCGTCAAGCCGCGTGCGGCTAAGGACATTAGCTGAATCGGGCTGCTCATCGGAAACCCGTTTTTCGAACGTCGAGAAACACAAGCCCGACGCGCAAGTTTTGAAGTTGCGCATTTCCTAGTTGGCCTGGGCCATTTTGTGGTGAATTCCCGGAAATACAAGGCGCGACGCGCGAGCGAGGGAAGACGTCCCACTCAAATTCCCTCTCGCTTGCGCGTCGTGCTTGTATTGTCGCTAACAGCTCTGGCCCCAGTTTAAAAAGCTGATCGTCTCAGGGCTTCCTAGAGGCGCAGTATTTTTTGGTGGCGGCTTTCTCGTGTGTTTTCTTTTGGGGGGCACACTGGCGGTAAACTGGTTCCCAAGCTCTGCTTGGGAACGAGAGAATTCTATGGCACGGGCTGAAACGACCATAATCCGTTACCGCACTCATCAATCCACATGACTTGACCGTGAGTTGTGGGACAAAGCTTAGTAGGCGATGACATTTATTTTTGATGCCCCGGCGACGCGTCGTGAGCGCGGCTAGAGGCCAAACAGAAGCTTGCAACCTCGAAGTTCGAATGCCATCGTCTGCTAGAGCAGATTACCAAAATACGTATCGTTGTTTCGTCGGAAAATCTCGGCAAAAACTAGGTCGCGTCCGCTACGGTAAAAAGCAACTTGCTTTAGCCAACCGACAGCAATGCTATCGCGACTCTGTATCCAAGCGCTGCGCCGCCTGGTCAAGCGTGGTAGCCAGCGCATTCAACTCGATGGGACGCCCCGCGATCAGCAAATAGTTGGCGTCCGCCACTTCGGCAATCTGTTTATTCGCTCCGCCCAACAGATCGCGAAACCTGCGGCCTAACGAGGCTACCGGGACGATGCCTGAACCGACTTCTCCGGAGACCAGGATCACAACCCCCGGCAACTCGCGGCAGACGGATAAAATCGAATCGATTTCGCGACGCACCATTGGCTCTACGTCATCCGGTTCAGGCGTCGCGCCATCGCCACACAACAGGTTGCTCACCAACAATGTCAAACAATCAATCACGGTGACTGCCGCGGCGTCCTGTGCTTGCAGCGCGGCGCCAACATTGCGATCCACTTCCAATAGCCGCCACGTTGTGGGACGCGATTGTTGGTGGCGTTCGATCCGCTCGACCATCTCGTCGTCGCCACGTTGAGCGGTCGCGACAAACAAAACATCGTCGCCTGCTAGCCTCTCGGCCAGTTGTCGGGCGAAGTCGCTTTTGCCGCTTCGAACGCCTCCCAGGATCAACACGATTTTTGCCATCGAACAATGCCCTTTGCTTACTTTGCGGCAGCGGCCAGCAACACCACGATTTGACTCAGATAGCAAATGCAGCCTAAGCAGTCGCCTGTGATGCCGCCCAAGCGGCGTTTGACATAGGCCGAAAAACACCCCACCACGACCACCAACGCCCCGGCCGAGAGGGCCGCGCCTACCGGTAATAACCAAGCCAGAAACACGGCAACGGGAATCGTCCACAACGTGGCGATGAACATTGCTCGCCCCCCGACTTGGCAGCCGATGTCGCGGGATAAACCGTTTCGATCGGAGATGGGCGGTACGATCGACATGACGACGACAATCATCAGCCTGCCCAGCATGGCGCTGCCAACGACCGGCACAGCCCACAGCAACCACTGTTCAAATCCGTAACGGCTGGCCAGATGGGCCATGGCTCCGCCTCGTAACGCCAGAGCGCCGACCAACGCCACGACTCCATAAGATCCAACACGGCTGTCTTTCAGAATGCGCAACACGTCTTCGCGGGTCCATCCCCCGCCGAAGGCGTCGAAAAAGTCGGCCACCGCATCTTCGTGAAAGGCCCCCGTAAACATTGCTTCAGCCGCCAGGGCCACGACGACCGCCAACCACATCGGCCAAAAGCATCCAGCTAGCGCCACCACCGTCACGGTAAAGACTCCAATCAGTGCTCCGACCAGTGGAAAATAGATCGGGCACCGTTGCAACGCGTCTTGGTCGTCGGACGAAGCCAGCCGGCCAACCGGCAGTCGGGTAAGAAAGCAGACGGCGGTAATTAGTGCGTTCCAGTGCATGGTGAACAGTCGAGTAGACGGCGACTTTTTAGAATTCACAATATTCACCCGCTCGCCGCGTCGTGCTTGTATTCCATGTCAAAGTGGCGCTGTCCAGCTAGCCTATTCGCAATCCCTAGCCGCGACGCGTCGCCGGGGCCCTGTCAATAAATATCATTGCTCACCAGTAGATGATGACGTTCGTTTTTTCTCGTCCCCAAGCAGAGCTTGGGAACGAGGGTAAATGCGTTCCAATGTATGACGAAACGATCAGATTTTGGAGGTAACAGCGGTCGGTGACCGCTCGCGAAACATCGGTTTTTCAAAGGCAACTGGTTTAGCTCTCGTCTTCACGTAAATCGAGTTCGCTAAAGGTTCCCATCTCGGCCAGCAAGGCAACCGCGGCGTCGAGTGCCGGCATCAATAACAACGCCCCGGTCCCTTCGCCAAGCCGCAAGTCCCATTCGAGAAATGCTGGTAGGCGCAAATGCTCTAAAACTTGCCGGTGCCCTGGTTCTGCGGACCGATGAGCCGCGAGCATCGACTTGACCGTGCCAGCCTGGAGCATCTCGGCGATCAAGGCCGCCGAGGTCGCGACGTAACCGTCTAACACGATGGTCATTTTCTCTTGATGTGCTTGCATCATCAAGCCGGCCATGGCCGCAATCTCCAAACCGGCGACACTGGCCACCGCGGCAACGGGATCGTCGTCCCCCAGCTTCCGCGCACGACTCACCGCATCGGCAACCACACGCTGCTTGATCGCCAAGCCGTCGTCACTGACTCCCGCTCCCCGACCCACCGCGTTGTCCAAGGGAACGTTTGCCAGCAACATGCTAAGACAAGCGGCAGGCGTGGTGTTTCCGATTCCCATTTCTCCAGTTGCAATCACCCGCATGCCATCGTCGGTCGCACTCGTCGCGTGTCGACGGCCCAACGCGATCGCTTGCCGAAACTCTTCCACGGTTAAAGCCGGCTCGTTCGCCAGATTCCGCGTCCCCGCCCGGATGGGTTGCGCGTGGAATGTTACCTGGGGATCTTCGGGCTCCGCAAAGTCGTCTGGCGAAAGAACTCCAGCATCGACCAACGTGAGTTGGGTTCCAGTGGTTCTGGCCAACACCGCTGATGCCGATTGGCCGCGGCGAATCGTGCTGACCATTGTCCGCGTGATGCTGGCAGGCCAGGCGGTCACCTTAGCATCAGCCACGCCATGATCGGCGGCAAACAGCACCAAGCGGCGAGGCTGCGACTGCGGCGACAAGCGGTCCTGAATTTCGCACAGGCGAGCCGCCAGACGTTCGAGATGGCCAAGACTGCCAGGCGGTTTTAGCAGATCGTCCAGGCGAGCGGCGATTTGAGTCGGGCTAACGTTTGACATCGGTCTCTTGCCTAGTGCTACAGTGCTAAGTCCAAAGCATTTTAGCCACGGATTTACACGGATGAAACACGGATTACTGGGGGATGACCTACTGACAACCGTTCGCATGTTGTCATGCCATCAAGGGGAGTACTCAGCCTTTGAAAATCCGTGTTCAATCCGTGTAAATCCGTGGCTATTTTCAAGCCTTTTCGTTGAACTTAGCGCTGTAGTGCTAGTTCGAGTCGAATGTCTAGGTTTTGTCTGTGCCAGTAGCTGGCTGCCACGTCACGTCGGCCACTTTGGCGCGCCGATTGGCTTCGCGAGCCATGACAAACAGAGCATCGCTCAAACGATTTAAATATTTGATGACGGCCGGATGCACCGGGTCGCTCTGGTGCAGCGTGACCACTAGTTGCTCGGCGCTGCGAACGTGGCAGCGGGCCAAATGCAGAGTGGCCGAGGCCTTCGTTCCGCCGGGTAGGATGAATTCTTCCAGCGGGCCTTGCTGCTCGAACCAGGCGTCCATCTGGCGTTCCAGGTCCATGATTCGCTGTTCGAATAACTTGGTGACGCCGCTGGCCTCGGCTCCTGGCACACAAAGCACTCCGCCCAGGTCGAACAACCGGTGTTGCATGTCGGCCAAGATCGTGTCGAGTTCCGTGTCTTCCAGTTCCGAACGAGCACAGCCCAACACCGAATTCGCCAGATCGACCGCCCCGTATGCCGTGACGCGCGGATGATCCTTGGGTACCTGGGAACCGTCGCCTAGCTTGGTCATTCCTAAGTCGCCAGCACCGGTGTAAACCCGAGTGATGCGCATGTCATTCTCCTCAAACGTTGAGTTTCGTGTTTGAAAAACAGCGGCCGGTGGCCGCTCGCGAGACGACGGTTACGTCTTCTTCGAAAAAGCAACGTCTTGCTTTTGAATTGCCTGCGCTCCCGGAACTTGTGCAGTTGGCTTCAGGTGTTCAGAATGGCAATCGCTTGACGTGCATCTTCGATCGTCAACCCTCTGGCACCATCGGTTTTGATGAAACGGTCTGACCGTGGACTCGCGTCGGGCTCGTCGTCTAAGACGCACCAGGTTTGCGGATCGGATGTTTTTAGATAGTCGACGATTTGATCGCTCCGCCGGGGAATCTGTTCGTCGGACGCCGTTATTCCAACCAGCCGTCCGGCAACGACCCCATGGGTTCTGAGCAAATAGTCAAAACCGTCCATCGTCATCGCGCCACTTTGAATCAGGTAGCGCCAGGCTGATGTCAGGACCAGCAAGGCGTTGGTTTCCGCAAGCACAAAGTTGAGATTGGAAACTGCGCCGACATCGAGCGAATTGCTTTGCGCCGGCAGGTTGTACTCGTGCCGGTTTAGCACGCCATCAATATCGAGAAAGACGATTTTCATCTTTACAATGCATAGCCTAGCGAAGTGCGCCGGATCAACAACCACACAAAGAATGGGCCGCCGAGCAACGACGTGATGACGCCGACGGGAATCTCTGCCGGGGCAATCAATACCCGCGCGCAGGCGTCGCACAGGACCAGAAACATGCCGCCAAACAAAAACGAGGCGGGCAACAGATAACGGTGATCGGCTCCGAGCATCAAACGGCAAATATGAGGAGCCATCATGCCCACGAAGCCAATTGGCCCGCAAAACGCCACCACGCCTCCCACCATGAAGGTCGTGCCGACGAAGAGCATGATTTTGGCGCGCCGCGGGTCGACTCCACGACTGACCGCGATGTCGTCGCCCACGGCCAGCAGGTTCAACTCTCGCGTTAAATAGGCCACAATCGCAACGCCGGAAACGACAAAGGGGAACAAGCTAGTTACCGCTTCGTAGCCGACCGTTTCCACGCCTCCCATCAACCAGCGGACAATGCGAAACGAACTGTTAAAATCGCTCAGATATTGAATCAAGAGAATGACGCTCGAAAAAAAGAAGCTGACCGCAACGCCGGCCAACAACATCGCAGCCGTGGAAAAGCCGCGGCGGATGCTGGCGATTCCATAGACCAGTAACAACGAGAGCAGCGCCCCCAAAAACGCGCACCCCGATACGGCGGAAGCCCCCAGCAGCGAGACACTCCAGCCGAGACGTATGCAAATGCTGGCCCCGAGGGCTGCTCCGCTGGAAACCCCCAACGTGAACGGTGTGGCCAACGGGTTGCGAAACATCGCCTGAAAAGCCATTCCGGCCACGGCCAGCGCAGAGCCGGCCAAAAAGGCCAACGCCACGCGCGGCAAACGTAGTTGCCAAAACACTTCCGCGGCTTCGCCCTGGCCGGTGAAGATGGCCGACAATGGCGTCTCGACAATGCCGACCAAAGGCGCTGCGAGCACCACCACCAAACATGCGACCAGCAGCAACCCCAGCAACGTCAGTTTGCGAGAACGATTCATGTGCCAACCTGCTCTCCATGGGCCAACACCACTGGCCGCCCCGTTTGCGGATGCTCGGTAATCGAGAAGTCGTGGTCATACAACTGGTGCAGCAAATCGGCAGAAGCCAATTCGGCGGCCGGACCGTCGTAGAACACGGCTCCTGCTCGCAACGCAATGATTCGCTGGGCGGTGGCCAACGCGCTATTGATGTCATGCGTGGCGCAAACGATGGTTTGGCCTTGCTCGCGATTCAGTTGCGCCAGCAGAACATTGATCTCGACTTGGTGCCGCAGATCGAGAAACGCAGCCGGTTCGTCCAACAGCAGAACTTCAGCCTGTTGGGCCAACGCGGCGGCCAGAAACACCTTTTGGCGTTCGCCGCCACTCAGTGAATCGACCGATCGCTCGGCAAACTGCTGGGCAGCGGCCAACTCCAACGCGGCATTCACCGCGCGATGATCTTCTTGCCGCACGCTACTAAAGGGACTCAGGTGTGGATACCGGCCCATCATGACCAGCTCGTAAACGGTAAACGGAGTCACCCGTCCATCAGCCTGAGGGACATACGCTAGACGTCGGGCAAGTTCGCTCTGCCGGTACGTTTCCAGCGGCCGGCTGGCCACGCGAATGCCGCCTTGCCGGCTCGGCACAATCCGCATCAAGCATTTGATGAGCGTCGTCTTGCCAGCCCCGTTCGGGCCTAATAAGCAGACGAACTCGCCTTGGTCGATTTTGAAGGAAATGTCACGGAGAATTTGCCGACGGCCAACGCCGAAGGAGAAATTGCGGACTTCAATCATGCGACTCGCCTTCTTCATGCCACGAGATGTTCGGATGAATGATGCGAGCCAGCTGTTCGACCAATAGCACAAACCGAGGGCCAGGCACGATCAGGTGATCGCCGCCGAGCACGTGGACTTGGTCATTAGCCACGGCCGTCAATTCTGGAATTTCTACCCAATCTTGACGGATTTGCTCGGCCGTTCGCGCTTGCCCTTCCATGTCGGAAACCAACTCGATGATGACGTCCGGATCGATGGCGACCACTCCCTCGGCCGAAATGAGAGGATAGGAGACGTCGTCGGCATAGGCATTCACGCCGCCCGCGCGTTTGATCAGTTCGCCATAGATGCTGTTGGGACCACACACGGCGACGCGCCGGGTTGATTCTTCTTCCACCGGTCGACCAAGCGCAACAAGCACCCGAGGGCGGTTGCCGGACGACGTTGCCTGCTCGACTCGGTCTAGCCGCTGCTGATATCGCTGGATTTGTTTTTTGGCCCGCTTGGCAACTCCACAGGCGTTGCCAATGGTGTTGATCGACGTCAGAATTCCTTCCATGCTTGCATGCTCAACTTTCAACGTCTGTAGGTTGAGTTTGTTCAGTTGAGCGCGGATCTTTTCATGCTCAGGCAGCGTAACAATCAGATCAGGCTGAAGCTGTACGATGCGTTCGAAGTTTGGGTCGTAGTATCCGCCGACCACGATCTTCGACTGCGCGGCAGGCGGATAGTCACAAAATCGTGTGACGCCCACGACTTGGTCGTCCAGGCCAAGATCAAACAGCACTTCCGTCGCACTCGGAGCTAGGGAGACCACCCGAATTGCTTTGGGCGCTTCGCCTTGAGCCGACGAATGCGGTGGCCGCTCTTGAGCGAACCATAACCGAATGCCAATGCTGGCCAGAAACGAACCGGCAATCACGCTAATCAGAACCAACCGCTGCATAAAATCTCCAGCATCGTGTTGCGGCAGATCGCGTCGTCGCCAGGCCAGGCAGAGCGTTACCGACAGCAAACCATGTCTGGACACTCGTCCCGCGCGAGTTGCCATGACCGGTGCCGGTAGGTCTTCTGACTTCCGAGGCAAAGCACCCACGGCCTTCTCGCCGTGCTTTCACGACGATGGCAAACAGAGGGGGGATGCTTACTCAGCTCGGTTACAGCGGCGGGGCCGTCCCGGATTCACACCGGAGTTCCCTGTACGTCGGCAGCCCAAAGGCGCAGGCAACCAACCACCGACACATCGCTCGTGAGTATAGCGGGAATGGCGGGACGTGTCAGCCAGCCTGACCGGGGGGGCGGGGCGATTCAGTTTTTCAAATTCAGTCGTTCCAAAAACGAGAGTTGGTGAGGCCAGTTGTCTTCTGACAAATCTTTAAAATTAGCTGTTTCGCGAGCGGCCACCGGCCGCTGCTACCGATTTACCA
>JANQPJ010000001.1 GCA_028289525.1 Pirellulales bacterium | reverse complement strand
GCTCCTCGTCAGGGAAAATCTAATGCCCCAAAACTCACCCGCCATCAATCTAGCGCCGCTGGCCGCCTACGGGGAAAGTGTTTTTCAACGGGCTGTTAGCACCACCTACGATGCCTGCGGCGAGCACATCGCCCGCCGTAGGAAATGGAACTTCGTGCTGAGTCACCTCGGCGTAAAACGCCGATGTCGCGTCGGAAGATGAAACCGAAGGGAGCTAGCAATTTGCTGAATCTGCTTCGGTCCGAATGACCGAAGCAGATTCGGAAGGTCTGTTTCCGCTCCCGGCAATCCCGAGAATCTAGGAAAACCTAACCCTGCTTGCCTTCTTCTCCACGGCGTCATCCCTTGGGCCAAGTATTCCTATCCTTCGCCCTGGTCTGCATTGATCACGTTGTCTGCAAAAGCGGAGTATGCTTCTCCGGCACCTTGAGCCATCGGGTCTGGGTACACGAGAAAATCGCCAGACTTCAATGCTTCAACGAGGGCTTTCGCTGCCACATCAGGAGATGGTGCACCTTCGCCCATGCCGGCGGAGTCGGACATATCCGTCTTCAGCGGTCCGGCCAGGATGCTGATGACCTGCGTACCTTGTTCAGCCCACGCATCACGCAGCCCTTGCGTCACGGAATAGGCGGCCGCTTTGGATGCACTGTAGGTTGTAAAGGGCAGGAAGTTCTTTAGGGAAGCCAGCGAATTCATCTGTGCCAGTGCTCCGCCACCGTTGGCCTTCAGCACGGGCCCAAACGCCTGAGCCAGACGAATCAGCGAATAGACATTGCCTTCCATCTGAAACTGCAGACTCTCAATGGCGTTTTCTGCTAGCGGGTCAGAGATGTTCAAGACACCCGCGTTTGAGACGACCAAGTTCACGTCCTTGGCAACCTCAGCAGCAGCGACCGTCGTTTCTGGCCGAGTCAGGTCGAACTCAATCGGCACGATTCGGTCACCATAGCGTTCAATCAACTCGTCGACCGATGACAGGTCTCGCACAGCGGTATAAACCTTGGCCGCTCCAGCATCGAGCAAAGCTTCTGTAATTGCCTTGCCAACTCCACGATTCGCACCGGTTACCAACGCGATAGCTTTTTCGATTGCAACACTCATTTCATTCTCCTCAAGATCATTGGCCAAACTTGCTTGTTTTGACCAGTCGTTCAAAATGGGTCAAAAAAACTCTGTCTCGGTTAAACCCTAACTCCACTTGATCGAGCAACCCATGCTCGGATACTGTTCCTCGGGACCCTTTCCGCCTTGCGCGATCTGCCGCAACGCATCAAGTAGCTCAGTGTTTCTTCCCGTGGGGTCACCCATCCGGGCATCGTCAAGCCTGCCTCGATACTGCAGTTTGCCCTCAGCATCGAAACCAAAGAAGTCGGGTGTGCAGACTGCCCCGTAGGTCTTGCCAACTGACTGGTCCTCATCGACCAGGTAGGGAAAGCTAAAGCCATGCTGAGCAGCAAAACGCTTCATCATCGGCGGACTGTCGTCTGGTACGAATCGGTAGTCGTTGGAGTTGATGGCGACAACTCCAATGCCTTCTGCCTGCAGCGCTTTGGCATCCTCGACGAAGCGGTCGATGATTGCCTGCACATAAGGGCAGTGGTTGCAGATGAAGGCAACGACTAGTCCGTTTTCGCCTTTCACGTCGGCGAGTGAGTATTGCTTGCCGTCGGCGTCCGCGAGTGAGAAGTCGGCAGCTTGCCATCCAGATTCAGCAGTTGGGGTTTCAAGTAACATTTTCGTTTCTCCTAGTTGGTGGTTGGTTATCGGTGAATAGTGAACTTACTTCTGGGCTTCCAGTCGGCGGTACCAGTCCGAGATCGCACGGCCAATCAAGTACGGATGGTCTTCCTGCACATAGTGCATTCCGTTGCCGATGTAGACGGTTTCAATATTCTTCGCACGGGCTTTCCAGTAGTCCGCAGCTTCCGGTGGGTTCAACACGCCTGGTGTCGCGTAGAAGAACAACCAAGGAGTGTCGGTCGTCTCAAGCCAACCGTTGTAGTCCGTGACAATCTTGTGAGTCGTGGCCGGAACGCCGCCAATTGGCATTTCGTTGGGCCACTGATTGACTTGAATTCGCGATTTCAGAGTGGGGAATGGACTTTGATAAACCGCATGAGCCTCTTTCGGCAATGGACGATCAATGAATGCTGGCAGTGCCTTGTCAACGAAGAAGTTATCCTCGATTAACAGCTTTCGACCTGCATCGCCGTTTCGAACGGTCCGAAAGAAGTTCGCAACGTCGGGTCGCATTGCCTCATAGCTGGCAGCAGGAATCTTCGGGGCGATGATAGACTCCATCGTCACGATTCCCTTTATGTTGTCCGGGTGCAAGCGTGCATAGTGTAGGCCCAATCCCGAGCCCCAATCGTGAACGACCAGAGTGATGTTCTTCAGCTGCAGCTTCTCGATGAATCCCTCGACGTAGCGGTAGTGGTCGCCGAACGTATATCTCAGCTCCGGCTGGTCCGACTTGCCGAAGCCGATATTGTCCGGGGCGATGATGCGACCCTGTTTTTCTACATGCGGCATGATGTTTCGCCACAAGTAGGACGACGTCGGTTGTCCGTGTAGGAACAAAATCGGGTCGCCGGTTCCTTCATCCACGTATGCCATTTTCGACCCCAGCACCTCGACATACTTGTGCTGGTATTTCATCTCCGACGACACTTCCAGCGGCGGAAGCTTGTACCCTTCGTAGGCGTTCTTCTGTTGAGCAACGGCGGATGATGCTAATAATCCAATGGCAAACATGGCGGCTATGGTGGTGATCGTCCGAAACATCTTTCTTTCCTCGCAATAGGATTCGTAAAAACAGTGTTGTGGAATTTACGCTGCGGGCGAAACTCCGCCAAAGACCGTTGTGCGATTTTCAACCATTTGTGAGAACGCTTGGCTTGAAAAACCTCCGCACAGGAGCCCGCTCGCGACCGACTATCCGGCAGCCGCTACCGCGGGTTCTGGCTGACTCCACACGTTGGTCGAGAACGCCTTGTCGACTGGCGTGCCGCTGATGTGGTTCGTGTAGTTCGACAGAACTTTCAGAGCCGTTCCGAGCACAACCTCGAGTACGGTCCGCCTGTCGTACCCAGCGTCGAACAGGGCTTGCAGGTCGCTTTCTTCAGGCCATCCTCGGCTGGTGTTTACCTTTTCAGCAAACGTCCGAAGAGTCTCCAACTTGGCATCCGCAATCGGCGTGGCGTTTCGCAGGGACTCAATCACGTCGGCTGGAACTCCCTTCATTTGCGAAATCGTCGTGTGAGCCGCCATGCAGTACGTGCAGCCGTTGATGCGGTTGTTGGTCATCAAGATGATTTGGCGTTCCGCCTCGGACAGATTGGTCTTATCGAAAATACCAGCCAACGTCATGTACCCCTCAAGCAGCTGCGGGGACTCGGCCATGATTGCCAGCAGGTTGGGAACAAAGCCAAACGCCTTGTTTGCCGATTCCAGGATAGGTGCACTTTCGCCAGCGGTTTCGGTCGTGTGGATGGCGAACTTGGTCATCGGGGTTTCTCCTGCGTTTGTGTTGACCAAACGGTCAAAACTGGGTCTAAAAAATGGGAGTTGCTGCTCCCGGTCATTGCTGACGAGTCACTTGCCCGTCACTGCTAATAAGAATATCGTGTTTTGAACGATCGGTCAACACCTCTGTTGGGCATTTTTGAAAATTTATTTCCCCAGTGATATCAGGGCTTTTGCCTGCTCTGCCGCTTGTTTTAGGGCTGTTTTGTTGAGGACACCACGGCTCATCACCCGAATACCGACCACGAATGTCAGCAACGCTCTAGATGTCGGCTTCGGCCTAACCAGCTCAGAAATCTGGCCTGCAGCCTGGCCACGCTTGATGAGTCGCTCAAAAAACGCCGCAAATTCATCCATCCCCTTCGTGATAAGTTCCTGCACGGACTCGTCGTAATGGGCGATGTTTAGCGAGGTATTAACGAGCATGCAGCCCTTCTTTTCCGTGTCAGCCATCGCTTGCTGAACAAGGGCATCAAACAAAGTGTCGAATGCAGCAATCGGGTCTTCAATGGCCTCGAGCTGCTTGATGATCGCAGCTCTTTGCTCCTGGTCATATTTCAGCAGCGAACGAAGGAAAAGCTCCTGCTTTCCATCACCAAAGGCGTTGTAAAGGCTGCCTCGCTTGAGTCCAGTTGCTTCGGTAAGGTCCGAAATCGACGTAGCTTCGTAGCCTTTTTCCCAGAACACTTCCATGATTTGTCCAATCACGGCATTCTCGTCAAACGATTTTTCCCAAGGCATGATGGTCTCCCTAAATGAAGTTCATGTTCATTATACCTTGTTTTGACCTATCGGTCAAAATCTCCGCGAAACTTGCCTAAATCGCGTCGGACAAGTAGACCGGTGCAGTTTCAGGCCTTGCCTCCGTGCGTTCGGAGTGAAACCTCGAAGGCACATCGAACGATGAAGCTGAAGGGAGCTAACCGGTATGGTACGCCACATCTTTCTGCGTGGTTGCGTTTGAAAGTGCCCAACACCATAAGA
>JANQPJ010000399.1 GCA_028289525.1 Pirellulales bacterium | reverse complement strand
TGCTGTTGTGCGGTAACAGCGGTCGGTGACCGCTCGCGAAACACTTGTTTTAACGATCTCTCTGAAAAATAGTGCTTTCTGGATTCTCATTTTTGGAACTACTAAAAGTAACCGTTTACCCGTTTGAAGCGAGGCGTGCGCCAAAGCATGTCGTTTTTGAAGCCTGAAGCGCCAGCGAAGGAATTACGCGACCGATCAGCAATTCCTTCGCTGGCACTTCAGGCTTTACGAACGAGACGGTGCAATTTCTCGGTACAACCCATCATGCGAGGCTGGCGTGCTCGTCGATCAAGCGATTTTTACTTCGGCTCAAACCGCTCAACGAGATGGTTATCAACTGGTAGCGACCAGCCCTGGGGTGAGTGACGACGACGCGCGTCAATTGGCGCTCTGGTGCCCATCGCACGACGCCTTGGTCGATCGGCCTGCCGCCAAGAGCATCAATTTTCATCCGCTACCGAGCGGCGCATTCTGTATTTCGCGCACCGTTCCGGCTGGCGAGGAGTATAGTGCCCGAGGCGGCCCCCGGATCCATACCCATTGCCTGATTGTTTCGCCAGAGGTATTTGCCCGCTTTGCCAACGATCCGTTCGCAGTCGTCAACGCTGCGGTCGGAGGCGGCGATTTAGATGTGCCAGCCCAACTGCCAACCAGTCTGGATCGCCTGCCGCTCATCGGCCGCGCCAGCGTGGTCAATGAAGAGTTGCTCAAGGGACTTGCAGACGAGCTAGGACCGACGAGCTTGGCCAACGTGCTCGATCAGGCGCTTCATGCGCGATGTGTAGCCTTGGTCAACGGTCCGCCGGCCGAGCACGTCATGGCCGGATTGATCGCCTGCTTGCCGAGTGAATGTCGGCTGGAACTTTCGTTCAGTACCGGTCTGCGACACTCGCCGCAACGACGGTTTCGGCTGCTGGCGCCAGGCGGCGAGCCGTCTCATCACCGCCAACTGAGCCGCCAACATGGCATCTCGGTCATTAACCTCGCGGCACTTCGCGACGACGGCCTTGACCGTCTGGCGGCTTGGCCTCAAGCGGTTGGCCGAACCTTGGCTGCCGGGGGACCGGCGGCCTTGACTGCCTGTTTCACGCGGCCGCGACCGGGATTCACGCTGGCCAACTTAGACTCGTTGGCAGACGAATTGGCCCATTCCGGCAAACCGGAAACGCCGCTGTCCAGCCGTCCAGCACCGAGCAAACAAGCGACTGCGGCGCAGGCGGCCTCGCTCTCAGTAGCGCAAGCCACTCGCCACGGACCTTCCCAAACACTCGCCAGCTTGCAGCCTGAAGTACTCGAGCAACTCGAAGCGCTCGACGACGCCGTCTACAACACGATTGATCGCCAGCCAGGGGCGCTGGAAAACTTGGTGCTCTTGTGGCCGCAGGCGATGGCCCAGTTGGATGCCGACCTGTTGGAGTCTTCGCGCGAGCAATATCTCGACTACGCCATGCGTGTTTGGCAAGACCGGCGCGCAACGACGGCCGACCCTCACACGGCCATCGCCGTGCTCGACGTTTTGGCGTTGCTGTATGACGCCGATCTTTGAGATGGCTTTTGCAAATCCCGGCGACGCGTCGTGAGCGCGGCTATTTTCAAACGAATCGTGAACTGCCAGCAGAGGTCATCTTAACAGAAGTCCCTAGCCGCGCTCACGACGCGTCGCCGGGATTTACAAAGAATATGTGCTCAAACTGAAGCGCCCTTCAAAGTCTAATGAACCCGTTGCCCTGGCACGGCACCTTCATCAGGGCTCAGCAAAAACACCTCATTGCCACCGGGACCACTGGCCACGACCATCGCCTCGCTGGTGCCAAACTTCATCTTGCGCGGGGCCAGATTGGCCACGCAAACCACTAGCCGGCCGACCAGCTCGCTCGGCTCGTAGGCCGCCTTGATGCCGGCAAACACCGTTCGGCGCTCATCGCCGCCTAGGCTGAGCGTCAACTGCAACAGCTTGCGGGCTTCAGGCACCTCGGCCGCCTCGACCACGCGCGCCACGCGCAGGTCAACTTTGACAAAGTCATCAAACGTACATTCCTCGGCCAACGGTTCGGCCGCCAACGGCTCGGCACTGTCGTTGAACACGGGCGTTTCGGTTTCGCTATTCATCGCGGTTTCCTCTCGACTATCAGAAATCATGGCTTCCACTTGGCTCGGCTCAACCCGTTTGAGCATGTGAGTAAACTTGGCAACCGGCGTCCCAATCAACGGAGTTTGTGCTTGTTGCCAGTCCGTAATCGGTTGCCCCAACAACTCGCCGGTTTGATGGGCCAGCCTGGGCAGCACTGGGGCCAAATAAATGGCCAGTTGCCGGAATAAATTCAAGGCGACCGTGCAGACGTCTTGCAACCGGCCTGCCTGCTCGGGATCTTTTCTCAATTCCCACGGCTGCTGGCTTTCGACATAAGGGTTGGCCTGATCGGCCAAGGCCATGATGAGCCGCATGGCCCGATTGTAGTCGCACGTCTCGTATGCCTGGGCGATCGCGTCGGCCTGACCGGCGGCCTCGGCAAACAGTCCGCCGTCGTCGGGATAGGCCTCTGAAAGCCCCGTCTGGCCTACAAATCGGGCAGTCCGACTGGCCAAGTTGACCACCTTGCCGACCAAGTCCGAATTGACCTTGGTCACAAATTCTTCCAGATTGAGATCCAAATCGTCAACCCGAGACGTCAGCTTCGAGGCGTAGTAGTAACGCAGATAGGCCGGATCGAGATGTTTCAAATAGTTGCTTGCCGGCACAAAGGTACCCTTCGACTTCGACATCTTTTCGCCATCGACGGTTAGAAAACCGTGGATATGGACTCGAGTCGGCAACTCAAACCCGGCTGTCTTGAGCATCGCCGGCCAAAACAGTGTGTGGAAGTACGTAATGTCTTTGCCGATGAAGTGGTGAATCTCGCACGTCTCGCTCCGCCACCAATCGTCGAGCGACTCACCATGCTGGTCGCACCACTGTTGGGTCGAGGCGATGTAGCCAATCGGCGCGTCAAACCACACATACCAGTAGTTGCCAGGGCTGTCAGGAATTTCAAAACCGAAGTAAGGCGCCGGTCGCGAGATGTCCCAATCGCGGAGCGGCTCGTGTAAGAAGTGACCCTTCAGATAGTTAGCCACTTCGGTTTGCAGATGGTCGTCTGATTGGGTCCACTCTTCCAAGAACTCGTGCAGCTCTTCGATTTTGACGAACAGATGTTTGGCTTGACGCGGTTCGGGCGTGCTGCCGCTGAGCGTGCTGATCGGGTCGATCAACTCGACCGGTGTGTAGTGATGGCCATTGTCGCAACTGTCGCCATACTGGCCTGGCAATTGGCAAAACGGACAGGTACCCTTAACAAAGCGGTCGGCCAGAAAGGTGCCAGCCACCGTATCGTAGAGCTGGGTAATCTCGGCTTCGTGAACCAGCCCGGACTCGCGAATGGCCTGCCAAATGGTTGCACAGAGCCGGCGGTTCTCGTCGCTATTGGTGCTGCCGTAGTTGTCAAACTCGATGTCGAATCCGGTGAAGTCGCGAACATGAGCCTCGCGCATATCGGCAATCATGCTCTCCTCGTCGCGGCCTTCTTGCTGGGCCCGGATCATGATCGCCGTGCCGTGCGTGTCGTCGGCACAAATGTACAAACACTGGTGTCCGCGCAATTTCTGAAACCGGACCCAAATATCGGTCTGCAGGTATTCGACGAGATGCCCGATGTGGATCGGGCCGTTGGCATACGGCAGGGCAGCGGTCACCAAAAGTCGTCGTTGGCTCATACGTGTTCCGTCGCGCGGGGTCATCAGGCGGGAGTGGCGTTTGCTACCGGCAAAAGGCCGAAAGGTGCTTTCAACGATAGCCCAGCATTGTAGTCGACCGTCGGCCAATCTGGGAGCCCGACTGCAAATTCGTCTCTTTTGAAAGAGCAGCGACCGGTGGTCGCTCGCGAAGCAGAAAAAATGACCGTTTCGCGAGCGGCACCGGCCGCTGCTCTTTTCCCCAGGTTCGCGATCCAACAATGCTTGCTGGCGAGTGCTAGCAGCGCCAAATCGGGAAGCTGGTCTTGTAATTTTTTTCAAACTTAGAGAGAGTGCTGCACTTGTCCGGCAGCCGCCGCCCATGATGGTCGGCGATTGACGGTCAGGCACAGTGGCGTGATGGCGTCGGCAAGGAAGCTCGACCGCACGCAATCGTTCATCATCGGCTGTGATGCCGCTTGGCGAACGACTGTTGCCTTAAAAACTTGTCTGCATGTAACGTTCCATGGAGGGAACCGATGAGCTCGCTCGAGTCGCTCGCGTTGTGCCTAGCGCTATCTAGCATGGGCCAAGCCCCCGGCGTCGGTGAAACCGTTTTGATCGAGTTCACGGCCGATTGGTGTGGGCCTTGCCAAACGATGCAGCCGATGCTGCACCAACTCAAAGCGGCCGGCTATCCAATCCGCCAAGTGAATGTCGACCGCAATCGGGCATTGGCGGCTCAGTATCGCGTGACGAACATTCCCTGCTTCGTGATGGTTGCCGGCGGACGCGAGATCGAACGCCAGACGGGCGCGACCGACCAAGCTCGGTTGCTCGGCATGTTGCAACGCGCTGGTGTTCAGGCGGCCGGTCGAGAAAATGCCCGGGCTCTAGGGCAGTCGCCCGACGGTTCGCGTTCCAAAGGCATTCCGTTCTTCTCGCGCGAAACCCCGGCCCGATCGACCGATTCGCGGGCGGTCGAAATCACCAGCCTCGGCGTTCAACCGGCACTCGCTCCTCGGCCGAGTGTGGCAACAAGCCCCCAACCCTACTCTCGAACCCAATCTCAAAACCCTCCTCCCATCACCAATCCGACTGAGCTGGAACAGCGGCTGGTCCGTGCTACTGTGCGTTTAAAGGTCGATGACCCTTCCGGCCACTCGTTTGGCACCGGGACGATGATTGATCGACGCGGCAATGATGTTTTGGTGCTCACCTGTGGCCATCTGTTTCGCGATTTCGATGGCACGGGAGCGATTCTTGTCGAGTTCACCAGCCAAGGCCGTCAGGTACAAGCCCCCGGACGTTTGCTTTCACACGACTTAAAGCGTGATTTGGGGTTGGTCAGCATTCGCACTTTGGAACCGGTGCAGTTGGCTCGCGTGGCCTCGGGCAATACGCCGGCTGCCATCGGCGATCGGGTGGTCAACGTTGGCTGTAACAATGGCCAAGCGCCGACTCCCCGACGAAGCCGAATCACCGGGATCGACAAGTATCTCGGTCCGCCCAACCTCGAGGTTGCCGGAATGCCGGTCGAAGGGCGTAGCGGCGGGGGGGTCTTCGATCAACGGGGCAACTTGATTGGCGTCTGCTTTGCCGCTGATCCGGCCGACAACGAAGGCGTCTACGCCGGCCTGGCTTCGATTCATGCGGAACTCGATCGCATGGGGCTGCAAGCGGTCTACCGTGGCGGTAATCAGACTTCACATCCAGCAACGTCGCTGGCCAGCGTAGAACCGCCGGCCATGCCTGAGCAAATGCCGGTCGCAAGCCAGCAAAGCCTGCCTGCGACGACCGGTCCATTGATCACCCCCACGGCCACGGCTGCCATGCCACCGGGCGACCGGCCTGCTGTGGCCAACTCTCTGTCGGCAGCCGAGCAGGCGACTCTGGCCGAACTGGGAAAACGGGTTCAGGAAGCCGAGGTGATTTGTATCGTGCGTCCACTCAATGATTCGCAGGCCAAGAGCGAGATCATTGTGCTTGATCGTGCATCTCCAGAGTTTCTACGACAACTTTCGGCCCGCCGGCGGATGGATCGCCGCCAGCTCACCTCCTATGAGCGCGAGCATGTCCAGCGTCCCCAACGCTGATTGTCCGTGCTAACCGCTACAATCGGTCCATCAGGCGCTTTTCAAGCACTGTCGGCTGGCCAGAATGCCAGGCTCCGTTGAGGGTGTAACCTATATTTTCGCGATGTAGCGCCGGTCATGCCGCGCGCCGATTTTTCTTCCCTATTCGCGAAACACGCCTGCAGCGAACCAATGTATTTGATCGTCTCGATCACTGTCGTCAATCTTGGCTTAGGGTTTGGGCTGGCCAAATTTTTTGGTCGTGGGCCAGCGCTCCCCAGCCGTATGGCATTGTGGACGTTATTCACCGACACCGTTTCTAGTGTTCGTGGACGGTTCGTTTCAAAATTTCGGCGGAGTGCGCCTGCTGTTCAGCCGGAAAGCAAAGCTGCGGAACCAGCAGACAACACGTCGCCGCCGCCGGCGGCGGTGAAAACGCCTCAACCGGTGGACGAAGCTGACGGGGAAGTGCTTGACGCTTCGGCGGAAGATTTATTGGAAGGCTTAAAGCAGTTTCGAGCCCAAATCTCCGGTCTCGACACGAAAGTACGACAGTGCTCCAAAAATTCGGAAACCCGTGAGATTCAGGCTTGTGTGCGTGAATTCCAAGAGGCCAACGCCCAGTACCTGAACCACTCGGAGGAAACTGCCGAGCGTCTCAAGCAGCAAGAACACGAGGGGGCCGAATCGTCGAAAATTAGTGATCAGATGTTGGACGCCATCGCTCGTCAAACCGAACACGTTCGGACAACGGCCACCGAACTGGAAGCCATTGATGTCGAGAATAACCCACAAGCTGGTTGCGGAAAATTGCTGGCCGAAACCAACCATTTGGCCAGCGCCAACAGTCAATTGACCGGCGAGCTGACCGCCGCTCGCATCGAGGTCGCCCGTCAGCAGGGCCACTTGGAAGATCTCGACGACGAGATGTTGATTGATGAATTGACTGGCATTCCCAATCGAGTTGCACTCGAAGCAACTTTGGAGAGCTTTTGGAATGCGGAGACCACCTCGGAGCAAACGTTGACGGTTGCGATGTGCGATATTGATCGCTGTGACGATCTTAACGGCCAGTCAGGAGTCGAGGTGATTGATCGGCTGATTCAAGCGGTAGCCGGCGAAATTATCCGAGCTCTGGAAGGCGAGGAATTCGCTGCCCGATATCAAGGCCAGCGGTTCGCGATTCTCTATCCTGGCCGAGAGCCAAGCGAGGCGACCGAACGGGTCGAAGCAATCCGACAAATGCTCGAAGTCACGAACTTTCAGAGCGACGAGGGGGCGGTCCAAGTGACGATGAGCTGTGCCGTCAATCGGACTCAAGACGACGATACCTCGGAGTCGTTGTTTGCCCGTTGTAACGCGACGCTACAAGAGGCCAAGCGTTACGGCCGCAATCGCACATTCATGCACGAAGGCAAATATCCGGCTCCGATTGTGCCGCCCAGCCTAGAAATTCCCCCTCGCGAGATTCAAATTTAGCAAGCCAACTTCCTGCTGGTACCTGTCCTCCTCACTCCTCAAGACAGGCAAAAGGTTTTTCAGCCATGTCAAATGTTGCCTCGAACTCGTTGGAACAAACAGTCGCTGCCATGACGACCACGCCTGGTGTTCCCGCTGGGACAGCCGCCTTGGACGAAGGCTCGCGACGGCAGGCCGCCTTGATTCAGGTGAGTCAACGGGTTGTTGCCACGGCCAATCTCGCGACCATGTTGCAAGATGCGGCCACGCTGGTGGCCGAAACGTTGAGCCTGGAGTTTTGGGGCACTGCCGAGGTCCGCGGCAATAACCAACTTCACTTTTGCCTGGGAGCGACGGACGGTTCGTCTGAATTATCCGAAACCTTGCGCAGCATTGCGGCAACTCGCAGCCAAGATTCGATCGTCGCGTTTGCTCTGGATGCTGGCCACACGGTGGTGGTTGACAATCTTGCAGCCGAAACGCGTTTTCAAGATGCTTTGCTGACCGAGCGGGGAATTGGCTCAGCCCTGGTGTGTCCGATTCGCCATGAAGGCCAACGGCTGGGGGCCATTGGGCTGTTTGGCCAATCTCCACGAACGTTTTCGCCCGGCGACGTGGTGTTTGCCGAATCAATTGCCCAACTTGTTGGAGTCAGCATCGCCCGCCTGCAAGCGGAACTCCGTTTTCAAAAGCAATATCAACGCCAGCAAGCGTTGTGGAATTCGGTGGACGCGCTCATTTTGGAAATGTCGCCTGCGGGAGAGATTCTTGCCATGGGCGGCTCTGGCGAGCGCGTCACGAGGTTCAACGCCAACCAAGTTTGTGGTCAAACGTTCATCAGCACTTTTGTGATTCCTGAAGAGGCCGACGAGGCGCAAACCCGCTTCCGACAACTGAACCAGAGCCCTCATCCGGTCGAGTTCAGTAGTTATCTCTTGACGGCTGACGGTCTTCGCCGCTTCATCTCTTGGACCATGACTCTGGTCGAGGGGCCAGAAGAACCGACGATCCTGGCAAGCGGGCTCGATATCACCGAACAGCAGTCGCTGCGCGAACAGCTAGAGCACGCTCAAGAGACTGTGCGGAAAACGCGTAGCGAACTCGATCACCTGAAATCGCAGATCAACCTGAAGCAACCTGACACGAGCCGTACCCAACCGTTTGGGTTAGTACGCGAAAAAACCCGGACCGAGCGGCGAGCCAAACCGCGTCGCCTATATCCTTATGTCCAGCATGTGGCCCCGATGGTCGATGGCAAGCTGCCTAGCATCCAGGATTTTTTTGAGGTGCGCTGTCGCGACATTGCCGCCGGAGGGTTTTCCTTTCTGACGTCGGAAGAGGTCGAACACCAGGAGTTCGTCGCCGCCTTTGGCGCTCCGCCTGCGCTGACCTATCTGACCGCCAAGGTACGGCATGTCACTCGAGTCGACATCAACGGCCAAGCGATGATGATCGTCGGCTGTAGCTACACGGGTCGGGTTGAACTGTAACAGCTCACTCCTGGCCGTCTGTGGCGATCTCGACAATGGCTTCGATTTCGACCGGCACGCCTTTAGGGAGACTGCTCACGCCACAGGCACTGCGGGCACCCACTCCTCGTTCAGGGCCGAAGACATCGCGAAACAGTTCGCTGCAGCCATTGATTACCTGGGGATGATCGCCAAAATTGGCTGGAGCGCTCACCAGACCCAAAATTTTTATCACCCGGCGAACCCGATCGAGCGTACCCAGCGCGTCGCGCAGTGTGGCCAGCATCGCCAGACCGCAATCGCGGGCAGCATGTTGAGCGGCTTCAACGTCGAGGTCTTCGCCCACGCGCCCTGTCCACAGACTGCCATCGGAGCGAATCGGTAGGTGGCCTGACAGATAGGCGAGCCTTTCGACCTGAACGATTGACTGATAAGCCCCTAACGCTTGAGGTGCTGGCGGCAATTCCAATCCCAATTCACGCAAGCGTGATTCATTGCTCATCGTTTTTTCACCTAGCAGAGATTTGCACAACGGAACCACTCGATACGGCCATCATCGACGATTCCTTTAGGCTGTCAAGCGACTGCAGCTCTGCTTCTCTCTCGTTCCCAAGCTCTGCTTGGGAACCGCGGGGTTCGCCGGGCCGCATAACCAGACTTGGGCGGAGTATTCCGAACCATCGACACGGCGCGCCCTGTACGACCCGGTCTAGTGGTACCAAAGGCGCAACCCGGTGATCGGCCGTGTCGTTGCAGTCAACCCGGTCGAAATTCCGATCTAGCACATGAAGCAGCTATGCCCGCCATGCTCTCTTATGAAGGAACGTCGACTTGGAACCCTCGCTCAGCATCATCCTGCCGGTTCACAACGCCGAAACGACCCTGTGCCAGAACGTAGAACGAGTTTTGGAATTGGCTGGCGATCTGGCCGACCGTTTTGAAGTGTTGATTGTCGATGACGGTTCGACTGACCAAACGTTTGAAATTGCCCATGACCTATCGGTTCGCTTTCCCCAGGTTCGCCTGGTGCACAATGCCCGTCGCGAGGGCTTGGAAAACGCGATCCGAGAGGCGATCTCGCAAACCATTGGTCAAATTGTCTGCGTGCATGAGGGCGGCGAACAGCTCATGCTTGGCGATCTTCGCGACCTGTGGCGGCTGCGCAACGATCGAGATTTGGTCGTGGCCAGCCATGCGCGTCAACGGGTTGGTGCCACGCAACGCTGGCTCAAACCGGCTCGACGCTCTCTGGCAACCACTAGCGACACGACCAACAGTGGCGGTTTCCACTTATTGCGTCGCGATAACATGGCTGCGGTCGATGGCCAGATGCCGGTCGTTACCTCGCGGCACACGGTTCGCCTGCGCCGCGATGGTCCCGCTTCGCCTGTGCTTGGTGGGCTGGCTCCGGCATCGCGTCGCGTCGCAACTAGAGCGAGTCGCTCTTGACCGTAGCGGACGACACCTAGTTTTCGCCGAGGTTTTCGGACGAAACCCTGGTACGCATGTTGGTAATTTGCTCTAACGGCAACAAGTCCGTTTGGAACGGCTGAGTTCTGCAAAACGCTTTTCTGCTTGCCACGGAGGCCCTCGACCGTGCATGTTGCCGTGCTGGGAACCGGAACCTGGGCCGAGGTTCACTTACAGGCATTGACCGAGAGCCCTCACGTGGACCGCGTGATGCTGGTGGGCCGCAACCGTTTGGCGCGAGAAGCACTTGCCGGTCGTTACCCGATCGTGCAATCGACCGCTGAGACCAGCCAGGCGGTTTGCGAAGATGATCGGATTCAGCTAGTTCACGTTGTGGTTCCGCATCATCTCCATGCGTGCGAAGCCCTCTCGGCCCTGGAAGCTGGAAAGCATGTTATCTGTGAAAAGCCGGCTGGCTTCAACCTAGACGCCTGGGATCTGATGGCCCACACGGCCGACCAACAGAGCCGCCAGTTCCTGGTGGTGTTAAACCAGCTTTATCATCCGCTTTATCGCCGGTTGCGCGAGGTGGTGGCCGACGGTCTGGTAGGTCATCCGTTTTTATCGGTCGAAAATGCCTACAGCAATGCCAGCACGAACTATCGCCGGGCACAGTATTGGCGAACCACCTATGGTGAGTCAGGCGGCGGCATACTGATCGACGGTGGGTTTCACATGGTCTATCGCCATCTGGACACACTCGCCGGTCAAGGAAGCCCCAGTTGGGTACAGGCGGACACACCTCAACTGGCGGCTGGCGACAACGGAGAACCGGAGCCGGCAAAAGGCGAAGACTGTGTGCAGGTGACCGTGGGCTACGAAGGCCGATTGCGAATTCATTGGTCACATGCCTGGACGCTTGCCGCCGACGTGCGACGACACCGGCAAAGCTTTCTGGCCGGCACCAAGGGGACGCTCGAATTGACTGATCGGGCCCAGGCGCCGCTGGTGTTGCGCACGCCAGCCGGGTGCCGGCCGTTGCCGCTTGCCGGGCCACCGCTCACAGGCTCCGAGTCGACTCGGCTCTGCTTGCTCGACTATCTGGAAAGCATCGCCACGGGCTCTCCGGCCCAGGTGACCAGTCGTCCGCTTGCCCGACAGGCGTTGGCCGTGGTGCTAGGGGCCTATGAGTCGAGCCGTGCCGAGCGTCGGGTCCGTTTAGAGTAAAGGCTTCCCAGGGACGGCAATTTCTAGAGATTTTCCTGTTTCGCGTTTCGACCACCGGTCGCTGTTTTTGCGAAAGAGGCCACTTTGCAATCGTCCTAGACATTCTAGCAGGAGGATTGCAAAGTCGTTTTTTTTGAAAAACAGCGGTCGGTGACCGCTCGCGAAACGGCTGGGTCTTTCTGTTTCGCGCTTTGGCCGCCGGCCGCTGTTTTTGTGGAATCGACAACTTTGCAGTTCTCCTAAGACATTCTAGAAAAAAAGTTGCCTATTTGGGTGTCATTATGTATCATGACTAGCGAGGGCTACTTTTCTATGGTCAATGGTCCGAGCGACAACGGACTGTAGACCACGATAACTGTTCGTTGTGCGATGGGCCTTCGAGGCCGATCGCTCACTTTCGACTGACATCGGGACAAGCACGTCGGCACGAACTCTTTTCGTGCAAGGCTGACGTGAGATGTCGGGCGGAACGCGTTTGTTTACCCCGACAATGGTCGTTGGTCGCAGGGAATTGCGGCTACCGGCGCTCCAGAACCTATATTTTACTTGTCCCAGAGCGATTGATCGCCTGCAATTCTGCGCCCGTTTGTGCCTCGCCTCTTGCCGTTTTGCGAGTCACCCATAGCGAACAATCGTGACAGTCAGGCCGAGTTTCGGCCTTGCGAGAAAGAGGTGATTTCATGAGCAGCATCGTTAAATGGAAACTACCGAAGGTCCAGCTGGCCCCGATGCCAGTGGCCGAGCCAGCGACCAAGCCGCCTCGGGTGTTGCATCGCATCCGTGAGGTGCGACGCCAACAAGGGATTTCGCTACGCAGCGCCGCCAAACGCCTGAAAATGGACGTGCATGAGGTCCGCACGATGGAACGCGAAACGTCCGATCTGCCGCTGTCGATGCTCTATCGTTGGGAAGAAGCACTCGAAGTGCCTGCCTCGCTGCTATTGGCCGACGACGAAGAAGGGCTCTCGGCTCCGGTGCTGAAGCGAGCCCGAATGATCCGGCTGATGAAGACGGCCGCCGCGATGCTGGAAAGTTCGCAAGATGAGGCGATGACTCGACTTGTCTCGACCCTGGTGGACCAGTTGATCGAAATCATGCCAGAACTCGAATCGGTCAACGCCTGGCACGCGGTCGGGCAACGTCGCTCATTGGAGGAATGTGGTCGAATCGCCGAACGGCAGATGCCCGACGACTGGTTCGTCAATCCGTCCATCTATGGCTAACTGGCAAGGCGCCATGGCGCAGGGAATTGCGCCTTTCTTTAGCCCGGATAGTCCCCCGCTTGGAAAGCCAATCCAAGCACGACGCAAGGGGCGAGTAAAGACGTGCCACTCAAATTCATTCACTTGCGCTTCGTGCTGAGGTGAATTTGCCAATTCACACAAAGTGGCGCTGGCCAGTTAGGCCATCAACGCACGAAAACGACCAAACAGATAGTGGCTGTCATGGGGGCCGGCGCTGGCCTCGGGGTGATATTGTACGCTAAAGGCCGGCCGCGAACGGTGCCGAACGCCTTCGATCGTCTCGTCGTTCAGGCTGCGATGGGTCACCTCGAGTTCCACCGGCAACGAATCTTCGTCGATCGCGAAACCGTGGTTTTGTGAGGTAATTTCCACCGCTCCGGTTTCATAATTGATCACCGGCTGATTGGCTCCCCGATGGCCAAACTTCATTTTGAAGCTCTTGGCCCCACAGGCTAGCGATAGCAACTGGTGGCCCAGGCAAATGCCAAACACCGGTTTCTCGTCGACCAGCGTCCGAATTGTGCGAATCGCATAATCCAAAGGCTCCGGGTCGCCAGGCCCGTTCGACAGAAAAATGCCATCCGGCTTGAGGGCTAAAATTTCCTCGGCCGTGGCCTTGCCTGGTACCACAGTCACCCGACACCCCATGTCGAACAGGTGCCGGGGGATGTTCCATTTCATGCCAAAGTCGATCGCCACCACGTGGGGGGCATCGGCTGTAGGCGGTTGCGATTGCTCACCCAGGTGGGTCCAATCGCTGAGCGGCTCGTCCCAGTTTCGAGTTTCCTCTGGCATCACCTCTTGCACCAGATCGCGGCCCACCAGCCCGGGGCTTGCCTGGGCCTTGGCCACCAAGCTGGCATCGTCGAGGTCGAGCGTCGAGAGTACGCCCTTGAGGGCTCCCTGGCTGCGAATCCGCCGGACCAGCGCTCGGGTGTCGATGCCTTGGATTCCAACAATCCCGTTGGCTTGCAAATAATTGCTCAAGATTTCCTGGCTGCGAAAATTGCTCGCTCGCCGGCTGCATTGCCGGACGACAAAGCCGGCCAAGTGGGGCTGCCAGCTCTCGACATCTTGTTCGTTGATGCCGTAATTGCCGATCTCCGGATAGGTCATTGTGACGATCTGGCCTCGATAGCTCGGATCGGTCAGGATCTCCTGATATCCGGTCATCGAGGTGTTGAAACAGACTTCGCCGTCCACTTCGCCATCGGCTCCGATCGAACTGCCGGTAAAAACCGATCCATCTTCCAACGCCAGCTTGGCAGTTTTAGTCATCTGATTGGTTCCACACTTTGCGGCACTTGGTGAGCATTGCTCAGGGCCTCGGCCGCCAGACAACTTTGACTTCAAACACGAAGCCTGTGCTGCAAAGCTAAAGTGTGCCAGCCTACCAGCCCGATATGTTGTTTACGGCTGTGGGCCATTGGGTTTTGGCATCGTCACGGTTTGCCGAAAGCCAAACAGCCAACTTTCGAGGGTTCTTGCACCGGCGAGCAAGAACCCTCTTTTTATGCGCCGCGGGCTATTATAGCGAGATGGCTCGGGGTTCGATAGCGGCTAAAAACACCGGCTTTTGGGCCTGATTTGGACGTTTGACAAATCACTTTGCCGATAAACAACGTCCAATCTGGCGGACTGCTTGCCGTAGGCGGCTCTCGTTTTCAACCAGTGCCATCCTCAGATAGCCTTCGCCGGCTGGTCCGAAACCGCTACCGGGGCTACAAGCTACGTCAGCCTGTTCCAGCAGCATCATGGCAAATTGCATGGTGTCCATCTGGGTTTGCCAGCGATCGGGAATCTTTGCCCAGAGGAACATCCCTGCCTGGGGCGGCGTGACCTGCCAGCCGATTCGGGTGAGCCCTTCGCACAACACATCGCGCCGGTTCTGATAGAGCAGCGACTGGTTTTCCACCGCGGCATCGGTGTGCCGGAGGGCCATGATTGCGGCCACTTGAATTGCCTGAAACATGCCGTAGTCGTAGTAGGCCTTGATGGTGCCGAGGGCTCGCACCATTTCGGCATTGCCAGAGCAAAACCCCACGCGCCAGCCAGCCATGTTGTAGCCTTTGCTCATGGTGGTAAACTCGACCCCCACCTCAGTAGCCCCAGGCGAGGCCAGAAAACTGGGCGGATGGTAGCCGTCAAACGCCACGTCGGCATAGGCAAAGTCGCTGATCACCATGAAGCCATACCGCCGGGCTAGCACGACCAGATCGTCGTAAAACCCTTGTTCCACCGTCGCCGTAGACGGATTGTGAGGGAAGTTGACGATCACCAACTTCGGCCGAGGATAGAGATGCTGGCATGTGTAGGCGATATTCGAAAGAAATTTTTCCTGATCGCCAACTTCCAGAGAAATCACATTGCCAGAGGCCAAGGCCACGCCGTAGACGTGAACCGGAAAGTAGGGGGCCGGCACGATGGCCGTATCGCCAGCTCCCATCAGAGCCAGGCACAAATGGCTAAACCCTTCTTTCGAGCCGAGACAGACGATTACTTCGGAGTCGGGATCGAGCCGCACGCCATATTTTTTGTGATATTTGGCCGTCACCTCGCGGCGCAGGTTGGCGATGCCGTTGGACTTGCTGTAGCCGTGATTGCGCGGGTCGCGGGCAGCCTCGGCCAATTTGTCGATCACCAGATCTTCAGGCGGATCGGACGGATTGCCCATTCCCAGGTCGATCACGTCGTCGCCATTGCGTCGTTTTTCGTATAGCAGGGCGTTGATTCGCCCAAACAGGTAAGGCGGCAAACGCTTCACCCGATTGGCGACATTGATCTGAAATGGCGAGATTTCCGACCCATCCAGGTCGATTGCTTCTGGTTTGTTCATCTTGGCGACTCAAGCGTCTGGTCGTGGAGAGTTCCCTCGTAGCATACCACTAGCCTTTCTGTTTCGCGAGCGACCACCGGTGGCTGATTTTTCTACAAGAGACGCGATTGGTAGTCCTCCTGCGACTCCAGCACAGGTTGAGCTTCAAGCACTCGCCCGATACAGTAAAAGAGAAGTCAACAAAAGCCCCCGTAGCTCAGGGGATAGAGCACAAGTTTCCTAAACTTGGTGTCGCAGGTTCGATTCCTGCCGGGGGTGCTTTTAGCCGTCCAGCTAATAGACGATGACATTTGTTTTCGTGGGGCCCCGGCGACGCGTCGCGTCGCGGCTAGGGGCAAACAGAAGCTTGCAGCCCTCAAATTCGAATGTCATCGTCCAGCTAGGCTATCTCTTTGGCCTCTTGGTCCAGTAGCTCGATTTTGAGCCGTTCGATGCGGCGACCAGTCGCTTCGAGTACGGTGATGCGAACCGCGTCGCGCCAGGTCAGCGTTTCGCCAGCACGTGGAATTCGGCCCAGTTCGCTGAACACGAAGCCGCCGATCGTGTCGAAGTCGCTGTCCTCAGGCAGCTTGGCCTGGAGCTGCTGGTTGATTTCGTCCACATGGGCTTTGCCGAGCACCTCATATTCAAACTCGGCCGTCTGCTTGATCTCTTGCACCAAGTCTTTGTCATACTCGTCGACAATCTCGCCGACAATCTCTTCCAGCACGTCCTCGATCGTGACAATGCCAGAGACTCCACCGTATTCATCAAGCACCACCGCCAGATGCATCCGGGTTTGCTGAAATTCTTCTAACAAGTCGTTGACCGCCTTGGTCTCGGGAACGAAGTACGGTTTGCGAAGAATTTGCCTTAATGGCCGGGGCGGCTGGGGTTGGTCGGGGGCCAACTCAGGCAGGAGATCTTTGCTGTGAAGCACGCCAACCACGTCGTCGCGGTTCTTGTCAAACACCGGAATCCGGGTATGCCCCATTTTGATCACTTGGCTAACCAATTCTTCCCAAGGCAAGTCTACCCGCAACATGTGCATGTCGGTCCTCGGCGTCATGATCTCCGACACATCCGAGTCGCCTAATTCCATCACCCCTTCGATCATCTCACGAGCCTCCTCTTCGAGTAGGCCTTCGCGATGCCCTTCGGTCACGATGGTGCGAATCTCTTCTTCCAGGGTTTCCTCGGTAGGCACCTCGCGCTCGCGTCCGGCCAAGCGGTGCAATAGCACGTCGAGTGTTCTTGCACAGGCAATCCAGGGTGCCATCAACCAGCTCACTACCTGCCAGAGCGGCCAGGTATTCACCAACAACGGTTCAGCCCACAGGCTCGCCACTGGCCAAGGAATCCAGAGTTTGGCGGCCGTAACCGCGGTTCCCATGCCGAGCGTGCCGACCAGCAATCCGGCCCAGGGTGAGCGGGTAGTTGCCAAAAGGGCTGGCCACCAGGTCAACGCAAACCAACAAGTACTGGCAATCACAGTTAGCGTGATGAACAAGATCGTCAACGTTTCGGCGCCTTGGGCCACCACTTCATGGCGACGGAGAATTTCGCCAAACCGACCGGGCATTTTGCGCCGCCCGCAGGCTGCCTGCAGTTCGTGCCGCGAGAATTGACGGAGCGATCGCGCCCCGATCGAAACAAAGGCCGTGGCGGCTAAACCGACGACTGCTAACCAGAACAACACGTCCGGGTTCACGGCAGGGTTTCTCCTGGGACCGTTCTCGAAGTGGTTAGGCCAGATGGCCGTTCAGCCGGCAACCGGTGGCCTAGACGTTCTAACCAAAATCGTTCTCGCTCGCGCATTTCTACTGCCTGATCTGCCGACTTGTCGTCGTATCCGACCAAATGTAATACTCCGTGGATGACGTACAGCAATAACTCGTCGGATGCACTCCAGTGATACCGGGGAGCGACCGCTAGAGCAGTTTCCGCGCTCACCACCACCTCGCCGTCCAAGGTTTGCTCATCGCGCCCGAAGGGAAAGCTCAGCACATCGGTCGGATAGTCGTGTGCCAGGTATTCACGGTTTAGCCGATGAATCGTCGGATCGTCGACCACAGCCAGGCTGATGGTCGCTTGACCGGAAAATTCAGCAGCCAAAATTTCCATGGCAGCCTGGCGCAACCGTTCGACATCCAAGCTCAGGCAATCTTGCTCGTTGGTAATTTCAACGCGATTCATAGGTGAGGGTAAAAAGTTGTCGGCGTTTTAGGCCGTTTGCTGATCGGGGTATTTTACCCGACCGTGATAGACGGCTGTTAACGACTTGACCAGGCTTTCTTGGATTGTGTGAACCTCTTGCAAGGTGAGTCCACATTCGTTGAACTGACCGTCTAGCAAGCGTTTCATCGCCAGGTCTTGGACCAGGCTTTCGATCCGTGCTGGAGTTGGCTCGACCAATACTCGACTGGCGCTTTCGACGCAATCGGACAGCATCAAAATGCCGGCTTCCTTGGTCTGCGGCTTGGGGCCTGGGTAGCGGAACGCACTTTCGTCGACCTCGCCACCGTCTGGATCGGCTTCGCTTTGCTCGCTAGCCCGACGGTAGAAATATTCGACCAGGGTGGTGCCGTGGTGTTGCAAAATAAAGTCGATAATCGTTTCCGGCAGATGATGCTGACGCGCCAAGTCGGCCCCATCTTTCACATGGGCAATAATCACCAAGGTGCTCATCGCTGGAACCAGTGACTCGTGACGATTGTCGCCTTTGCCCTGGTTTTCGACAAAGTAGCCTGGCTTGAGCATCTTGCCGATGTCGTGGAAATAGGCGCCCACCCGAACCAGCAGCCCTCGGGCTCCAATCGATTCGGCCGCCGCTTCGGCCAGCGACGCCACGGTGATCGAATGGTTGTAAGTCCCGGGAGCCCGACGGACCAGCTCTTGCAACAGCGGATGGGCCGGGTCGCCAAGTTCGATCAGGCTAATGTCGGTCTGCACGTCGAACAACCGTTCAATAAACGGCAGCAAACAGGTCATCAGCGAACCGGCAATCACGGCCCAAAGCCCGTAACGCAAGGCTTCGAACGACAAGGCTTCGAAATCGGAGTAGCCGACGATCGTGCCGGCGCCCAGGGTCGTCATGACCACCACCGCCGCAGTCCACAGGCCAACGTAGAGCAGCTTGCTACGGCTGCGGACGGTTTTCAGAAATAAGATGGCCGCCGCCACGCCAGAGGTGAGAATGACAATATCCAGCAGACCGTGTCCTAGTGAGAAGACTACGATCAGGGCTACGGCCGAGGAGAGCAACAGGGCCAACTCTTGTTTGTAAGCAATTGCAATCGTCATGCTAAACAGCAGTAGCGGAATCATCTCGGCGCGCCAGCTATCAGCGGCCGTCACTCGGCAGAGCACCACCGTTGCCACGACCAATGTCAGCAGCGAGAAAAACCGCTGCAAGTTTTTAAACAGTGTCGGCGCATGGTGGTTGACGTAAAAGCCGCATAAGGTGTAGAGCGCAATATACATGCCAAAGGCGGCCAACGAGCGATAGCATTGGTTGGCCAACGTCTGTTGTGATAACTTTTGGCGGTGCTCGGCGTGCAAGAGTTCAAGCGATTTGGCGTCCATCGGCACGCCAGCCGAGGCCAGCACCTCGGGGCCGCCGGCGGGAAACAACTTTTTCACTTCCGGCACTGCTTCGGCGGCCGCCTCTTGTGCGGCTCGCGTCGCTTCAAGATTCAGCGTCAGGGTGTCGGGCAGCTGCTTGGGACGCAGCCAAGTGAACACTCGATCGGCGACCTCAGGCGAGGCGATCTTCTCGCTCAGGTCTTTTTGCAAGGCGGCTGCGGCGCCTGCCGCCAGAATATCACTCACCGCCACGGACGCATCGTAGCTAGATTGGTCACCGCGACGAACAAAAATCTTTTCCTGGTTGCCCAAGTGTTCCTCAGGCAATTGGCCCAGCAGCCCGCGCTGTTCGAGCGGCGCGAAAGCATCGACCAACGCTTGTCGAAACGACGTCAGGGCGTCTTCCTCCTGTAAGGCTGCTTGGAATTCTTGGATGGCCTGTTGGCGCTGTTCGGTCGTCGGGGCAGGAGCCGATTCCTCCTGGGCCGGCTCGAACTCTTGCCAGGCTTCGAGCACTTTGGCATCAATCGTCGTGGCGGCCAACAAGCGGTCAACCTTGTTTTGGAGTTCGGCTCGTAGTTGCTCCAAACTACTGGCGTCGTGATCGTAAACGGCCAGCGAGAGACTGCGGGCCTTTTGGCGAGCGGCTTCCGTCGAGTCGGGGTCGTCAATCTCGAAGTCGATGCTGGCCAGAATATCTCGGGGAGGGATGTCGCCTGCGCGAAACGTGAACGGCGGAGCCCAGGCATGCGTAGTCGCCCAAATGATGATGGCTGCCAACACGCACAGTGAAATCCGCAGCAAGACATCGCCCTGCTTGAGCGCAAGGAGCGTGCGCCCCCAAAAACCTGGAGGCAGTTCGACAGATGCGACACGTTCGGATCGGGTTCGGCTAGGACCGCTAGACATCAGTTCAACGGCAGCGCTTTAACGCCGCTTCTTTGCGCCCTCCTCGTATGCTCGCACAATGTCTTGAACCAGCCGATGGCGGACAATATCCTCGCTGGAAAGGTTCACCCGACAAAAACCCTCGATCTTTTTCAGCCGTGACAAGGCGTCGGTCATGCCGCTACGTGTGTGAGGAGGCAAATCAACCTGAGTGACGTCTCCCGAGACAATGATCTTTGAACGCATCCCCATTCGAGTGAGAAACATCTTCATCTGGGCCACCGTCGTGTTTTGCGCTTCATCTAAAATGATGAACGCCTCGTTCAGCGTACGACCGCGCATGTAGGCCAAGGGTACCATCTCGATGATGTCTTCCTCGGTATAGCTCTTGATTTGGTCATAGTCCATCATCTCGCGCAGGGCATCGAGCAACGGCCGCAGATAAGGGTTGATTTTCGCTTGCAGATCGCCAGGCAAATAGCCGAGCCGTTCGCCAGCCTCGACCGCTGGACGAACCAACACGATTTTGCGAATTTGCTTTTGACGCAATGCCTCGACCGCCATCGCCACGGCCAGATAGGTTTTGCCGGTGCCGGCCGGGCCGACGCAGAACACCAGGTCGTTTTCGCGCATTGCCTGTACATACTCACGCTGGCTACCGGTCCGTGGTCGCACCTCGCGCGTACCACAGTCAATTTTCAAGCCGCCCAGATCGGACGGCTCGACGCCGCCGGTAATCTGGCGAATTGCCTGAGTCACCTGGTCGGGGGCCACGCTGCCGTGTCGCGCCACCAGCGACTTGAGATGTTCGAGCACTTCGGTGGCCTGAGCGACTGCCTGTTCACCGCCTTGCACATGGATCTTGCCATTACGAGCGGAGATATCGACACGAATCGAGTCGCAAATCTCCCTCAAGTGCTGATCACGGGCACCAAATAGCGACACGAGCGCTTTAGGGTCGCCCACCGGGATGGTTGCTGCGGACATGCAGGAAAACGACGACCGGTGGGCCGCCGCTCGGCAGTGAATCGAGATATGAGGGCCTCTGATACAACTATACCTAATCATCTGGCCGAAGAAACCGCGAAACTGAGGGGAGACCTATAACCTATTCCCTAGAAAAGACTTATGTTCACCGGATTACCCTCTCGCGGGGGGTGAACGCTGTTTTCCGGGAATCGACAGCGGTTCATGTTTCGCGCTTCGATCACCGGCCGCTGTTACCAGCCGACCCAACCGGCGGCCCAAAACAGGTAGGCCACCGGGGCAGCGGCCAGCGGCGAATCGAGCAGGTCGAGTACGCCGCCAAAGCCTGGCATCCAACGGCTCGAGTCTTTGCAGCCGGCATCTCGTTTCATGAGCGACTCGGCCAAATCGCCGAGCAAGCCGGCGATCGTTAGCGCCACGGCATAAGCCACCCAGCCATACTGCGGCACGTTGCCAACCGCTGCGTCGCCAGGCGTCACAAACGCAAAGAACAGATAGGCGCTCACCAAGGCAAACAGCATCCCTCCAGCGAATCCTTCCCAGGTTTTGCCGGGGCTGATCGTCGGAGCCAGTTTGCGGCGTCCGGCCAAACGGCCTACCGTGTAAGCGCCAATATCACTCATCTTCACCACCAGAACCATCGAGACCAGGGCAAGCAGTCCTTCAGGTCCATTGCCGAGCCCCCTTAGTTGAACAATGAACGCCAGCAAGACGCCGACATAGACCATGGCCCAAAGGCTTAGCGCCAACGGCACCATGGTTCGGCCAGGTGCGACATAACGTTGCATTTCGCCCACCACGGCCAGCAGCACACCGGCAGCCAAGCCGAGCAGCGGCCAGCCCAGCGGGCCGATCGGACAGTCGGCCGGATAATCGCTCCAAAACGCCGGCACGCCTGCCAGGCCGACAACCGCGAGCGTGCCGGCATAGGTCGACCAAGACACCGGTTTGGCGTCGCCAGGAAACATGGCCAGCAATTCACCGACGGCCAGCACAGCCAGCACCAACGCCAGCGGGAACAGGTACAGGCCGGGCTGTGCAGCATGGTAGTCGGCCCAACATAGCCACGTCAGGCCGGCAATAAACAGCGTTCCGAGGGTAAGTCGCCAGATGAGCAATACGCACCTGTATTTTTAATGACTGGTAACACTTCAACCGAGTGGAGTAGACCTCGGAGGCTTAGGTGAAATCCGAAGCACGAAATCCGAAATTCGAAACAAATCAGAAGGACCAAAGCACGAATGATCTAAACAAACGTCTCGCCGACATGTTTTGGTCATTTCCATGATTGAATTTCGGATTTTTTGCCTGATCCTGCTTCACTCGGCTAAATGGTTACAATGACTGAAGGGTAGCAGCGGTCGGTGACCGCTCGCGAAACATGTAGATTTCCAGCTTTACAAAAAAACGATTGGACTTTGTCTCAAAACCACAGAAAGCCCGTTTTGAGGCAAAATCTAGTTCGACAGCGCGAAGTCCAATAGAAAGGCTTGAAAATAGCCACGGATTTACACGGATTGAACACGGGTTTTCAAACGCTTGAGTGTTCCCCTTGAGGGTTGACAACATGCCAATGGTTGTCGGTGAATCATTTCCCAGTAATCCGTGTTTCATCCGTGTAAATCCGTGGCTAAAATGCTTTGGACTTAGCGCTGTAGTGCTAGTGTTTTCCAGCTCTTGTTGGAGGAACGGGCTGAATCTACTTTACAAATTCAGGCCGCCGAACCGGCGTTCGCGACCGGCAAAGTCGCGAATCGCTTGGTGCAGGTCGGGTTCGCGAAATTCAGGCCAGCATTGTTGGGTAACCCAAATCTCCGCATAGCTGATTTGCCAGAGCAGATAGTTGCTAACCCGCATCTCCCCGGCCGTACGGATCAGCAGGTCGGGGTCTTCCATGCCGGCCGTGTAGAGGTGTTCGGCAATCGTCTCTTCGCCAATTTCGTCCGTGGTGAGTTCGCCTTGGGCGACCCGATCGGCGATTGCTCTGGTGGCATCCACTAGCTCGGTTCGCCCGCCGTAGTTGATGGCCAAACAGAGCCGCATCCCGGTGTTGCC
Organism: Pirellulales bacterium; assembly: GCA_028289525.1. Classification (GTDB taxonomy): domain Bacteria; phylum Planctomycetota; class Planctomycetia; order Pirellulales; family JAGQOS01; genus JANQPJ01. The sequence continues at coordinate 14,300 of JANQPJ010000399.1, read as the reverse complement.
GGCGCTCATTTGGGTTGTTTTTTCAATTTCCCGCATCGCCCCAGCGGCAATGTCTTCGCGACGCCCAATAATGCTCACGCGAATATTGTTGTTCATGATCGTCGTTCGTTCTTCGATCATGTACTGTTCGAGCAAGTGCATTAAGAAATCGAGTTCTGCCTGGGGCCGTTTCCAGTTTTCGCTCGACAGGCAGTAGAGCGTGAGCTGACCGATTCCTAGCCGCGAAGCCTCTTCCGTCACGCACCGCACAGTGGCCACGCCATGCCGGTGGCCTTCGATGCGCGGCAGGCCTTGCCGTTGGGCCCAGCGACCGTTGCCGTCCATGATGATGGCAACGTGTCGGGGACGTTCGTCTTGAGGAACGTCCAATGGCTCGACCACTGGAGTTGCCGTCGACGACTGGTTCATCGTCGCGAAACCTTTCCGCCTTAAGAGGTGTGCGCGGCGCGCGAGGCAAAAATCGTCTGTTCACGATCCGGGCCGACCGAAACCACTTCGACTGGTCGTCCAACCAACTCGCTGATGCGGTCCAGATAGCCGCGAGCGGCGTCTGGCAAATCGTCGATCGAACGGGCTGCGGTAATCTCCGCCTGCCAGCCAGGCACCGTTTCAAACACCGGCACTGCCCGACGCAGGTCATCGACGTGACTGGGGAAGTTGGTCGTCCGCTGGCCGTCGATTTCATAGGCCGTACAAATCGACAGTTCGTCCATGCCGCTGAGCACGTCCAGCAACATCACGGCCAACGAATCGACGCCGCTCAGTCGGGCTGTATAGCGGGCGGCCACCGCATCGAACCAGCCGCACCGGCGCGGCCGCTTGGTCACGGTGCCATATTCGTTGCCACGATCCCGGAGACGTTGGCCGATGTCGTTGGATTGTTCGGTCGGGAAAGGCCCGCCGCCGACGCGCGTGCAGTAGGCTTTGACGACGCCAAGCACTTTGTCGATGAAACGTCCCGGCACGCCCGATCCGCTCGATACTCCCACGCCCGAGCTGTTGCTGCTGGTGACGTAAGGGAATGTGCCGTGGTCCACATCGAGCAGAGCGCCTTGGGCCCCCTCGAACAGAATCCGCTGGTCGGCGTCGACCGCATCGAGCAACAAGGCCGTCGAGTCGGCCACATACGGTTTGAGCCGTTCGGCGTAGCCTAGATAGTCGGCACAGATCGTCTTGGCATCGAGCGGCTCGGCCTGTTCGCCGCCGTGCATGCTGGCGATCACCCGATTCTTGGCCGTTACCACATGTTCAATTCGCTGACCGATGTCGTTGCGGTACAGGTCGCCCAGACGAATGGCGTATGACCGGCCAACCTTGTCGCGATAGCAAGGACCGATGCCGCGTTGGGTCGTGCCGATGTTTTCACCGTCCGAGGTGCTCTCGTCGAGCGACCGGTCTTCGGCCATGTGCCAGGGGAAGATCACGTGGGCACGGTCGCTGATCAACAGGTTGTCGGCCACCCGGATGCCACGCGAGACTAACCCGTCGATCTCTTGCAGGCAAGCTGGCGGATTGATGACCACACCGCCGGCAATGACACAGCGGACGCTGGGCGTCAAAATCCCGCTGGGGATCAACGATAGCTTGTAGGTATTTTCGCCCGCCACCACGGTGTGGCCAGCATTGGCCCCGCCCTGGTAACGAACCACCAGATCGTGGTCGAGAGTGAGTAGGTCGACGAGCTTCCCCTTGGCTTCGTCCCCCCACTGCAATCCGATAACACAGGTGCCAGGCACGATGGCGTTCCTTCTCGTTGTTGCGGTCGCACGAAAAACGGTCCGCTGGGCCACATTGGGGCAAATCAATGCAAGCTTCAGTCAAACCTAAATTGATATTCCAAACCCAGTAGTTTAAGGCGGTTCAGGGCCGCTGGTCAACCCGTCGGGGACGTGGAGCAGGGCCGATTAGTTATTCAAAATGGGCAGGCTTGATGCCCCACGAACCTCACCAATTTGAAAAAATGTAACACTTCAGCCGAGCGGAATAGCTCTCGAGGGCTTGGGAGAAATCCGAAGCATGAAATCCGAAATTCGAAACAAATCAGAAGGACCAAAGCACGAATGACCTAAACCAATGCACCAAAGCAGCGGCCGGCGGGCAAAGCGCGAAACAGAAAAATTCAGCCGTTTCGCGCTTTGGTCACCGACCGCTGTTTTTTCAAAAAAAAACGACTTTGCAATCCCCCTGGGACGCCAGTCTCAGCCGGTAGGAAACTGGCGGCAATATTCATACATCACCATCGTCGCGGCTGCGGCTGCGTTGTAGCTGTAGGGCAGGCCCCAGACCGGAATCTCGACCACCGCGTCGAGTTCAGCCAGAATTTCCTCAGTCAACCCAGTCCGTTCATTGCCGACGACCAGAACCGTTTCGCGGTGAAAGCGAAAGTCGTGCAACGAGGTACTGCCGGTCGTCTGTTCGATGCCAACGGCTTGATAGCCCTTGGCACGCAAACTTTTCAGCACCGGCGGCAACGTGCGGTGGACGTCCACCTGGACTTGTTCAGCGCCGTCGCGCGCGATCCGCCGAACCACCTTGGCCGTGCCACAGGCCACTACCTGCTGGATTCCACAACAACCGGCTACTCGCACGATTCGTGACAGATTGACGTTGCTGCGCATCGGCGCACAGGCAACCACCAGCGAGCGTGGGCGCTCAAGGGGTGTCGGGGCTTGATGACGAAGATGTTTGAACCGAGCTGGCATGCCAACATAGGATACCCGAGTCGGCCGCCCTGTCTAGGCATCGCGGCCCTGTCTAGGCATCGCGATTACCGCAATGGTCCGTACACGGACTGCCATTTGAATGACGTTGATAGCTAATCACATACGGCTCGAACTGCAACTGTCGTTGGTCGGTTGCCAGATGAGCGCACCAGCGATCGAGTAACTCGCCAAAACGGGTCAGTTTGAGCGCGTAGTAGTTGTGTTTGCCGTCGCGTCGCCGACTGAGGATGCCAGCGTCGTGCAGCAGGCTTAGGTGGTGGCTCACCGCCGGTTGGCTTTGGCCTACCAGCTCGCAGATGGCCGTCACGTGCATCGCTTGCCGGCGTTCTAGCGCAAACAGAATCCGGAGTCGGGTTACGTCGGAAAGTAGCTTGAACGTTTGGGCCACTTCCTGAAGCGTCTGGTGCGAGGCGTCGTTTCGGCCTTGGTGTTGTCCATTTTCCCGTTGGTCGAACATGGCGATTCCTCTCGCGGCTGCTAGACCACACGCCGACGACTACTGATGACGCGTGACGAATGGTGTCGGATCAATCATTGGGGAACGATTTGGCGTGGCGTCTTCGCTCATCGTGTTTCTACGAACATGACATTCGACAAGCATCCCTGTGAAGCAACACGCGCATTGAATTTTCAAAGCCGTATTCTATCGACCGCCATCAACGTAGCAAACAATATTTGTCGCGCATTCAAACCGAGCAGATGGAATAATTGGTGGTTTCGCTTCATACCACTCAACGCTACGATGAATGGGGTTGGGGATTTTGCAAATCGTTCAGACGCACGAAACCTCTTGATTTATCGGGGTAAACGTTGGTGCTTGAAAATAGGCCGATATTCACGGTAGTCTGTCACGTCGTTCAGGCCCGCTTTGGATTATCAGTCGACACACGATCCAAAGTTAGGGGATTTACCTAGACCGATTTACGAAATCACCTGACAGAATTCTAAAGCAAGTTGCTTTTTACCGTGGCGGGCGTGACTTAGTTTTTACCGGGATTTCTTGACGAAACACCAGCACGCATTTTGGTAATCTGCTCTAGAGTCCGTAAACGAGTGTTTCGCGAGCGGCCACCGGCCGCTGTTACTAACAGCAACGAATCCATCTAGAACGACAAAATGTTGTTTCGTGCTTGGTTTCCATATCTGCTTGCATTGATGGCGATCACGGCGCTGGGATATGCGCTCACGTTTGGCGCTTTGGAACCGGCCGACTTCACAATGATCAACGGCACCGAGATCAAAAGCCTGGACCCGGCCATTGTTTCCGGCGCACCCGAAGGCCGGATTATCAATGCCCTGTTCGAAGGTTTGTTTCGTCAAGACCCTCAAACGGTCGAACCCATCCCGGCAATTTGCGAGCGGCATGAAATTTCTGAAGACGGCCGCACCTATCGTTTTCACCTGCGCAAAGCGTGCCAGTGGTCGGACGGAACTCCGATCACGGCCCACGATTTTGTTTGGTCGTGGCGCCGATTTCTAATGCCGGAAACCCCGGCCGAATATGCCTATCAACTCTTCTACATTCCCGGTGCCAAGAAGTTTAACAGCGGCGTCCTGGAAGTGGGCGATCGGGTCGAAGTCGAACTGGCCAATCGCCCCAACCCTCGCCAAACATTCCCCCAAGGCACCCTGCTACGGGGAACGTTGCGGCGAATCACCAAGCCCCCAGAGCCCCAGGCTGCCGACGGGATTGGTGAAGACGAACAGGCCACTCGCCGCGCCCATTGGCAACGACGTTGGATTTACGAGGTAGAAATCGAGGGCCAAGTGCGCCGGTTTCGCGACGCCAAGGCCGAGCTGTCCGCTGGCGATGAAACGTCTGCGCAGATTGAACCGTGCCAACAGGTGCTCTACGATTTTGCCGAAGTTGGCATTCAGGCAGAAAACGATCGCCTGCTGCAAGTCACGCTCAAAGAGCCGACGCCTTATTTCTTGTACCTGATGGCATTCTATCCGCTCTATCCGGTGAATCGGGCCTGTGTGGAACGGCACGGACGTGAGTGGATGCAGCCGGAAAACCTGGTGACCAGCGGACCCTATCGGCTCGAGTTTCGGCGAATTCGTGATCGCATCCGGCTGCGCAAAAACCCCAACTACTGGAATGCCGATCAGGTGCAGCTCGAAGTGATCGACGCCTTGGCGGTCAATTCTTCGACCACCTCGCTCAACATGTATATGAACGGCGAAGTCGATTGGGCCCTCGATCCGCCAGCCACGGTAATGTCAGAGCTGATCCAGCGGGACGACCTGTTGCGAGCCCCGATGCTCACGACGTATTTTTACCGAATCAACACCACGCGGCCCGGTCTGCGCGATGTGCGCGTGCGGCGGGCTTTGAACTTGGCGATCAACAAGCAGGAGATTTGCGATCAGATTCTTGGGGCCGGCCAACTCCCTGCCCGAGGGTTTGTCCCGCCGGGCGTGGCTGGCTATCAAGGCGCTCTGTGTGGCGCCTACGACCCCCAGGCGGCTCGGGCTCTGCTGGCCGAAGCCGGGTTCTCCGATGGCCATCGGCTGCCCACGATCGAGTTGCTCTACAACGACACCGAAGGCCACCGTAAGATTGCCGAGAAGATTCAGAACGACTGGCAAAAAAATCTCGGCGTCCAGGCACAGCTGCGCGGCATGGAATGGGGCGTCTTTCTCGATACGACCGATCGCATGCAGTACAGCGTTGCCCGAGCTGGCTGGATTGGCGATTATCCTGACCCCAACACATTTTTAGATATGTTCGTGACCGATGGCGAGAATAACGAGACCGGTTGGAGCAACGCGCGTTACGACGAAATTATTCAGACACTAGCTCCAGCCGAAAAAGATCCGTCCAAGCGGTTGGCCCTGCTCCGCGAAGCCGAACAACTGTTGATGGACCAGCAGCCGATCATCCCCATCTATTTTTATGTTTCGCTCAACTTGGTGCGGCCCTACGTCGAAGGGTTTTATCCCAACATCCAGGACATCCATCCATTGCACCGGCTGCGAATCGTTCCCGACCTGCGACGCAACCATCGGCGGAGTTTCTTGCGACGATGATTCTATTTTTGGTCAAACGTCTGATTTGGATTGGCCTCACGCTCTGGGCAGTGTTTACGGCCTCGTTTCTGTTGATGTCGAGCGTGCCAGGCGGGCCGTTTCAGAGTGAACGAAACATGTCGCCGGAAGTGCGCTTGCGCTGGCTAGAACGCTATGACTTGGACGCGCCTCTGCACGAACAATACACCAACCAGTTGACCGGATTGGTCACTCGATTCGACCTGGGGCTGAGCATGAGCCTACAAGACTTCACAGTCAACGATGTGATCGCTCAAGGGTTTCCCGTGTCGGCCTCGTTGGGGATTTTTGCTCTGGTCTTTGCGCTCGCGTTAGGGTTGGCGGCCGGGATGGTGTCGGCTTTGTGGCGACAGTCGATTTGGGATGTGGCATTGATGAGTCTGGCTACGCTTGGCATCGCCTTGCCCAACTTTGTGTTGGCCAGTGTGTTGATCTTGCTGTTGGTCTTCAAGTTGCCAATTTTCCCCTCCGCCGGTTGGGGCTCGCTCGAACAATTGGTCCTGCCGGCCATTTGTCTGGGGGCTCCGTTTGCGGCCTATATTGCCCGGCTGACGCGAACCGGACTGCTAGAAATTTTGTCACAAGACTTTATTCGCACGGCACGCGCCAAAGGGCTACCGGCACGGCGCGTGGTGCTCCGGCATGCGCTGCGCGGAGCCTTGTTGCCAGTGGTTTCGTTTCTCGGGCCGGCCATTGCTGGCATCTTAACCGGCTCGCTGGTCGTGGAACGGATTTTCGCCTTGCCTGGCCTAGGCAGCCATTTTATCGAAGCGGCGACTCAACGCGACTACTCGCTCGCCATGGGGATGGTGCTGTTTTATACGGCGCTGTTGACCACCATGAATTTGCTCGTCGATTTGGCTTATGCCTGGCTCGATCCTCGTGTGAAGTTGGACTAAAGGCCATGCCGCACGACCCCCAACAACCAGACGCAAAGCTCGATCACTATGTCCGCCTGCTCAGCGAGGCCGAGGCGATTCGTGGCGTTTCGCTGGGCCAAGACGCCTGGCGCCGCCTGCGCCGGAATTGGGTGGCGATGGTCTCCTTGGTGTTTCTTGTCCTGCTAGGGTTAAGTGCTCTGTTGGCTCCGCTGTTGCCATTGCAGTCGCCGATTCGCCAAGACTTGGCCGAGCGACGATTTCAGCCGCCTGGCGCCGACGGCCCGGCATTGGAGCTTGCCGAAACATCGGGCGGCGCGTTCGAAGAAGAAATACGCGCGCTGTTTGGCGAGCGGACTTGGATCGACCGCCGGTTGATCCGTGGGCGGATCGCTTTGTTCGGCCAGTGGACCGTCCCGTCGCTCTGTGGGACCGACGACTTGGGCCGTGATTTGCTGGCTCGACTGGTGTGGGGCGCCAGGGTATCGCTGATGGTCGGGCTGGTGGCCACGTTGGTTTCGTTGGTAATCGGGGTCAGCTATGGGGCCACGGCCGGCTATCTCGGCGGTCGGGCCGATAACCTGATGATGCGGCTGGTCGACGTTCTGTATTCGATCCCGTTCATCTTTGTGGTCATTTTTTTGATCACCATTCTCGACGACCCGGCGATCAAAACTCGTCTGCAAAGCTTGGGCATCAACAAGATTATGATTTTTTACGCCGTGATCGGGGCGATCTATTGGCTCACCATGGCCCGCGTGGTGCGCGGCCAGGTAATCTCACTGAAGCAAGACCAGTTTATTGAAGCTGCGCGCACGATTGGCGCCAGTCGGGCAGGCATCATCTTTCGCCATCTGGTGCCCAATCTGTTGAGCATTGCCATCGTCTATCTGACGCTCACGATCCCGTCGGTCATGCTGTTCGAGGCCTTTCTCTCGTTCCTCGGCCTCGGCGTTGATCCGCCCGATGTTTCCTGGGGCATCTTGGCCGCCGACGGTCTTCAGGTCATCACACCGGTCAAAGTCTATTGGTGGCTGGTCGTGTTTCCCGGCCTGGCGTTGGCCCTCACGCTGTTGGCTCTAAATTTTCTCGGCGATGGACTTCGTGACGCGCTCGACCCGAGGATGAAAAACCGATGAACGAGCGTTCCGGCACAGATCGTCCGCTACTGGCTGTCGAAAACCTTCAAGTGCAGTTTCGCACCGACGAAGGCATCGTCCAAGCGGTCGACGGTATCTCGTTCACGATTGCCGCTGGTGAAACCTTGGGGATTGTCGGCGAGTCAGGTTCTGGCAAATCGGTAACTAATCTGGCCCTGATGGGCTTGATCCCTCAGCCGCCAGGCAAAGTCGTGGCCGGCCAGGCCCGGTTTCAAGGAGAAGACCTGCTCGGCATGTCTCCGGCCGCGTTGGCCAAGATTCGCGGCAACCGGATTGCGATGATTTTTCAAGACCCGATGACCTCGCTCAACCCGTTCCTGACCGTGGCCCAACAAATGACTGAGGTCACCGAACTGCATCTAGGTTTCTCGCGCCGCCAGGCGCTTGACCACGCGGTCGCGATGCTCGAGCGCGTAGGCATCGCCGATGCCGGTCGCCGGATTTTTGGTTATCCGCACGAATTTTCTGGCGGCATGCGGCAACGCGTGATGATCGCCATGGCCCTCTCTTGCAAGCCCGACTTGCTGATTGCCGACGAGCCGACCACCGCGCTCGATGTGACGATTCAGGCACAAATTTTGGAAATGATGCAGCAGCTACAACGCGAAGAGGGCACGGCCATCATCATGATTACCCATGACCTAGGGGTGGTGGCCAAGCTGTGCCATCGGGTGAACGTGATGTATGCTGGACGGTTTGTCGAAAAGGCCCCGGTCGAGCGACTGTTTGCCCAGCCACGTCATCCTTACACTCTGGGCCTACTCGAGTCGTTACCGCGGCTCGACGGCCAAGGCAGCAACCGTTTGACCGCCATTTCCGGCTCGCCGCCTGACTTGGCCCAGTTGCCTGACGGCTGCGCCTTTCGGCCCCGTTGTCCTTATGCCATTGAGCGCTGTGCTAGTGAGACTCCGACGCTTGTTGATCAGGAAAATGGAAATCGAGCTGCCTGTCTGATCGACGTGACCACTTCACCACGAGTTGCTGAAACCAAACGACCCTAGCCGCGCTCACGACGCGTTGCCAGGCTCTCGGAAAGCGTTTTCAAAGATGTCATCCGCTCCAAACCCAGCCGAAAACCGTCTCACGCCTGCGGACGCGCAGCCGTTGCTCGAGGTGCGCAATTTGCGCGTCCACTTCCCCACACGGCAAGGGCTGTTTGGTCAACAGCGCGGCGCCATTCGGGCAGTCGACGGCGTCAGCTTCCAGGTTCGCCCTGGCGAGACGTTCGGCCTGGTCGGCGAATCAGGCTGTGGCAAATCGACCACCGCTCGCGCGATCTTGGGCCTTGCGCCAGCGACCGGCGGCGAGATCTGGCTCGATGGCCAACGCATTGACGGCCTGTCGGATCGCCAGATGCGTCCCATGCGGCGTGTGGTGCAGATGGTCTTTCAAGACCCGTTCAGCTCGCTCAACCCTCGCATGACGGTAGGCCGGATTATTCGCGAGCCGATGAAGCTGTTTGGCCTGCACCGACCGGAACACCGTAAGCTTGAGGTGCTGCGGCTGATGGATTTGGTCGGCCTGAACCCTCGATTTCTCAACCGCTATCCACACGAATTTTCTGGCGGCCAACGCCAGCGAATCGGCATTGCCCGGGCATTGGCGGCCGAACCACGACTGATCGTCTGCGACGAACCGGTCTCGGCGCTCGACGTTTCGATCCAAGCCCAGGTAATCAACCTTTTAATGGATCTGAAAGACGAACTTGGCCTGGCCTACGTCTTCATTGCTCATGACCTGTCGGTGGTGCGTCACATTTCCGACCGGATTGGCGTCATGTATTTAGGCCGGATCGTCGAACAGGCTCCGGCCGACGCGCTCTACCGCAATCCGCGTCATCCATACACCCAGGCTCTCCTCTCGGCCATTCCGGTTCCCGACCCGGAACTGGAAAGCCGTCGCGAGCGGATCATGCTCACCGGCGAGATCCCGTCGCCGGAAACGGAATATCGCGGCTGTCCCTTTGCATCGCGGTGCCCGGTGGCCGAGGTTCGCTGCCTGGAAGTCGTTCCGGCCTTGGAAGGCGATGAACATCAGGCGGCGTGTTTGTTGGTCGATGAGCCGTGAATGGTTTGGTTAACAAACAGGGAATCGTATTGCTCCAGCGGTTGACCAATTTATTGTGCAATAGCTCGAAAGAACTCGGCGACAACGGGTTTTGTTGCCTTTCCTGAGGCCACCGCAAGCGTGACGTTGACCAGACCTTCTTGGTCGCTTTTCACCTCGATGCCGTTCATGTCTAAAGCAAGTTGCTTTTTACCGTAGCGGACGTGACCTAGTTTTCGCCGAGGTTTTCCGACGAAACACCGGTACGCATTTTGGTAATTTGCTCTAGTCGCACGATTTGCAGAAGAGATAGTTCGATTTTATCGAATTTTGGAATCACCAGGCAGCTAAAGCAACTTGTTTTAGGAAACCTCCGATCAGCCGCCTTTGTCGCCTTGGCTGGGCGAGAGCAAGTCGAAGAACACGCGCAGCGAGCCACTCACGGAGCTTGAACCCTGGGCTGCTGCTTGGGCCAGCGAAGCGGTTGAGCCAGTGTTCGGCTTGTTGGCTTGACGGGCCGTGGAACGTTGCTCGCCCAGATAGTGGTCGGCCAAGGCGCAAAGCTGCTCGCGATGATCTTGCCACGGGACGTAGAGTGCCGCCAGAGCATCGAGCAAGGCCATTCTGGCCACTGGCTGAAAGACGATGCCTGCGGCGCGCGGTTCATAGCAGCCGATGGAATGCCAGGGAATGCGACGTGCATGGCCTAGGAATCGTTGCGTGATGCCGCGCTCGTCGACCTCAAACCAGACCGGAATCCAAAAACGCCAGACAGTCGCCGCCAGCAACACCATGGTCACCAAGGCGAGTCCAATGCTTTCCATGGACCACTGCACCAACAGGCCAATGGCCGCTAGCCCGGCTAGCGCCAATGCCGACCAGGGCCAGGCGTCGTACACTGGACAGCTCCGCAAACGTACCGCCGGTGGAGCTTCGGCCAGCGGCATTCTTCGGGTTGGCGTACTCATTGCAGTCCGGGGAGCCAAATCGAGTGACCGATCAAAACGAATCCTACTATTCTAGCTAGCCGCGGCGGTGAATCCCAGCATCGACTGGTCATGGGCCAGGAGAACTACAAAGTTGTCGTTAGGAAAAAACAGCCACGTTTCTGGTTTCGCGAGCGACCAGCGGTCGCTGTTTTTCTCGCTCTTCACACTATTCTCTGGCAGCCAGCACGCCGCGCAAGAGAAACCATAGCACCCAAAACAGCAGCGAGCAGAAAAACACGGCCCCCGTCAGGCAAGTGCCATAATAATCGCGCAAGAGCACCGTCAGGTTCGGTTCGATGCTTTTGGGCACCCGGCGCTTCACAGGAGCGGCGCCAGTGGCTTGCCGCTCGCGCACGTCATCGCGCCAAGTGCGCCACGCTTGTTGCTGGGCGTCTGCTTGCGAACTGGCCAGCATCTCGCGCCGCACTCGATGGAGCGACCAAACGATCGAGATGACCATCACGGCATAGGCAAGCAGAGCAACGAGGTTGAACATCGCCTGTCGAGTCATGTGTGCGCCGTCGCGAAAATCTCCAGCGACGTGTTGCGTCGCGACTAAGGGCGAATGACAAAGCTCACCTGCTGGTATCTTAGAATCAACATCAGCGCGGCGTTAACTGAAATCTTCAAACCCTTCGTGGGGCCGAGGGGCCGCGTTGGCAAAGCGGGTGAAATCGCGCAGCCAAGTGAGCTTCACGTCACCGATCGGGCCGTTACGCTGTTTGCCGATGATAATTTCGGCCTCGCCTTCCAGTCGGGCACGGTCTTCGTCGTTCGTCTGGTAATACTCTTCACGGTGAACAAACATCACCACGTCGGCGTCCTGTTCAATCGCTCCCGACTCACGCAGATGGCTCAATCGCGGCTTATTGTCTTTCGAGGCTTCCGCCTGACGATTGAGCTGTGCCAAACAAAGCACCGGAACTTCCAGCTCACGAGCTAGCCCTTTGAGCCGGCGGGCAATCTTGGCAACCTGCTCCTGACGCGGATCATTGGCATTGTCTGGCTCGATCAACTGCAAATAGTCGATCACGATCATGCCCAGGCCGTCGCGCCGTTTGAGCCGTCGGGCGGCCGCGGCGATTTCGGTCATTGTCCGGCTGGGCGAATCGTCGATAAACAGCGGCGCCTGACTGATCTCGGCCGCTTGGGCGACTAGCCGCGTACGGTCTTCGTTCGAAATCGTTCCATTGCGCAGCCGGCTGCTGTTCACTTTGGCCGACGAGCAGAGCAGACGGTCGCCCAACTCGATCGACGACATTTCCAGGCTGACGAACAACACCGGAATGTGGCAGGCGACCGCCACGTGTTCGGCGATGTTCATCGCCAGGGCGGTTTTTCCCATACTGGGCCGCGCGGCCAGAATGATTAACTCCGACTTGTGAAGCCCGCCTGTCATCTGGTCGAAATCGGTAAAACCGGTCTCCAGGCCGCCCAAATCGGCGTCGTGCTTCATGCGGGCATCAATCCGCAACAACGACTCGTGCAACACGTCTTTGATCGTGTTTAGATTTCCGCTGCCCTTCTCTTCCAGAATCGCGAAAATCTTCTCTTCCGCCCGACTGAGCATCTCGCGCGGGTCGACCGTTTCGTCATAGGCATTGCGCAGAATTTCGGTGCTCGAGTGGATCAGCCGCCGCACCATTGCCTTGCTCTGCACGATCTTGGCATAGTACTCGGCATGGGCCGCCGTTGGCACGGCTCGGGCGACCTCGGCCAGATAGGCGGCTCCGCCAATCAACTCATAGTCGCCCTCGCTGCGCAGGCGTTCCAGCAGCAAGGTATGATCGACGCTCCGGCCCTCGTCGTGCAAGGCCAGCATCTGGCTGTAGATGCGCTCGTTGGCGTCGTCGTAGAAATCGTCGGGCCGCAATACCAAGGCCACGTCGTCGCAGGCCTGAGGAAGCAACAAAATGCTGCCCAACACAGCCCGTTCGGCCTCGAGGCTGCGAGGCGGTTGGCGGTCCAGAATTTCGGAAGTCGTCGAGCCGTTATCAACCGGCCGAGCTTCCGTGGTTTCAGCCGTAGCCATACGCGCGATCCCTGACTCCGTTCAGACGGTCTTTTCGGATGATTCAGAACGTTTCCAGCCAGATCCCCGTTCGAAGCCACACTCGCAGCGCATGACTTGCAGGAAGGCAAGAGCCACCGCCGGCGCGTGTGTCTACTCGTCGGCCACGGCCGGCACGACCCAAACCTTGAGTTCGCCTTCGACCTCCGCAGCCACCCGCACTTTGACCGTGTAGAGCCCCAGCTCTTTGAGCGGTCCTTCCAGCTTGATTTGCTCGGGCGCCAGCGAGACGTCGCTTTTCTTGAGTGCCGCGACAATTTCGGCCGGGCCGACCGAACCGTAGAGATGGCCTTCGTCGTTAGCATTGGCCTCGATCGTCACGCTTTGCTTGGCCAATTCGTCTGCCTGAGCGCGCAACTTCGACAGTCGGTCCTGTTCGATTTCCTGGAGGCGTTCGCGATGCTTTTCGACCATCCGTTTGTGGTGATCGGTAGCAAGCGTGGCCAGCCCTTGGGGCAACAGATAGTTCTTGGCATAACCGAGCTTCACCTCAACCACGTCGCCCTGTTTGCCAAGATTTTCCACCGAGTGGATCAACAACAGTTCGATTCCACCGTGGGGGCCTCGGGGAAGACGCTTCATGCGAGCGGGTCGACGAGTTTGTTTTTTCTGCTTCGTACTAGGCATCGTTTGTTTTTCGCTGTTTCACAGACCGTAATGATTGGAAGTCGGTTTTAGAAATGGCTTCTGAAAGCCCTGCTTAGAAGGGGATGTCATCATCTTGCGGCGGTTCTGGCGGTCCACTGGCCGGAGCTGCCTGGGAGCCGCTCGAAGCATATTGGGATTCGTTCGATCGGGAGCCCCCTCCACCACCGCCTTTGCGGTCGAGCATCTGCATCCGTTCGCCAATCACTTTGAGCTTCGACCGCTTTTGCCCGTCGTTGGTTTCCCATTGTTCGAATTTCAGGCGTCCCTCGATCAGAATCGACGAGCCTTTGCTGGTGTATTCGTTGGCCACTTCGGCCGTACGACCCCACAACGTGATGTCGACAAACGTCGTTTCGTCGACCCATTGGTTGTCTCGTTTTACCCGATCGTTGACCGCGAGCCCAATATCGGCCACTGCGGTGCCGCTGGGAATATAGCGGAGTTCAGGATCGCGCGTCAGATTGCCTACCAAGACCACGCGGTTAAAGCTTGCCATGATCCACTCCTTTTCACGCAACGGTTAGCGAGCCAGACATCCTCAAAGCTCGCATTGTGAACAAATGTATCGTGCGGTCGATCCTACCACAGGCAAATCGTCCCGACAACCAAGCCAGGGCTGAGTGTGCGGCAAATATTTCTGGTGTTTTGAAAACCACTCAAATACAAGCCCGACGCGCAAGCGAGGGAAGAGGTTCCACTCAAGTTCCCTCGCTTGCGCGTCGGGCTTGTATTTG
>JANQPJ010000395.1 GCA_028289525.1 Pirellulales bacterium | reverse complement strand
AGTCCAAAGCATTTTAGCCACGGATTTACACGGATGAAACACGGATTACTGGGAAATGATTCACGGACAACCATTGGCATGTTGTCAACCATCAAGGGGAACACTCAAGCGTTTGAAAATCCGTGTAAATCCGTGGCTATTTTCAAGCCTTTCGGTTGGACTTCGCGCTGTCCAGCTAGTACCGGCTCACCTTACGAACCAGCCAGAGCCCCCACACAAGGAGCACCACGTTGGCCAGCCAAACCGCCTGAGGCGGAAGCGCGCCGGCCTTGGCCCGATCGACGCCAAAGATGAGCAGTGGATAGTAGATCAGCAAGATTGGCAAGAAGCAGAGGAAAAAGCTGGTGAGAAAGTCGCCTTTGCGACGCCTGACCGACATCGCCGATCCGACCAACACGAAGCACAAACAACTGAGGCCGTTTGCCCAACGTCGGTGCGGCTCGGTCCGCAAGCGATCGAGCCGTCGTTGGGTTTCTGCCTGGCTGTCGATGCGACGGTGCCATTCAGGTTGGTCGAGCCGGTCGAACTCACCGGTGACCAGTTGAAACGCGGCCAGCGTGGCATTTTGCTGGCGCAGCCGACCGATGCGCTGAGTCGTCTGGGCCATACTGGCTGGAATTTCGCGCAAGGGAAGATTCGACGGCGTGATGGCCTCGCGTCCCCGGCGGCTAAAATCCTTCAAGCGGACCACATGTTCATACATCCCCGGCCAGGCAATTCGTTTGCCATCGCCTCCTTCCATTACGGCATCGTGAAAACGAATCGTCAGCGTTCCTTCTTCAGTGTCGCTGCTCAACTCGGCCCGCTCAGCGGTGATGGTGATGCTCGGACGGTCCCCTTTCTGCTGCAAGGTGAGCGTCGGCTTCATGAGCATGTGCCCTTCCACGCTGCGAACGTTCATCGCCATTTTGCCTGAGCTGTAAGAGCGCTGGGTTCTCAGCATCCGATAAGCGATCTCTTCGACCGATTCGACAACCACTTTTTGCACGCCGGCGCGGCCCCAAGAAACCGCCACATCATTGAGCCAAACACTGGCCAAGCTGAGCGCGGCGCCAAGCCATAGCACTGGCGCCAGCACTTTAAGCGGCGGAATCCCCAGCGATTTGATCGCCACAATCTCGTTGGACGATGACATCCGGCCATAGACGGTCGTGGCGACCAACAAAATGGCCCCTGGCACGGCAAACCGGAGCGAGTCAGGCAATACGAACGGTAACAGACGTAGGATCGCCATGACCCCCAGGCCCTGGCGGACCGCTTCCTGAACAATCACCGCTAGCATCACCAGCAGCGTTAGCGCCGAAAGCACCAGGCAAAATACCTTGAGCAACTCGGTCGTGATGTAACGTGTAAGGGCCTTCATTTCCAACCACGCATCAAAGCGAAGGGCGGGCTACTCCGCAATTGCCTGACACTCCAATCCCAAAGGTCCGATGGACGTGCGTCGAATTGTCGGGCAAAATGCTGACCGTCTCAACCCCAGTCGGCTGTTGTTGTGGGTAGAAATTCGTGGCCTTAGAGCGAGTTGCTCTTTACCATCGCGAACGCGACCGAGATCTTCCGACGAAACATGACTACAAATGATCCGAAATTGCCCTAGTAGACGATGACATTTGTTTTGCAGGGCCCCGGCGACGCGTCGTGAGCGCGGCTAGGAGCAAACAGAAGCTTGCAATCCTCAAATTTGAATGCCATCGTCTACTAGGCCGGTCGGCCGCCTACTTTGCGAAGCTCGCTCATCATCGAGCGAATCGCAGCCGCATATTGGGCAATCGCCTCGCGATAGTCTTCGGCGGCCGTGGCTTTGCTCGCCGTGCTGGCATGTTGCTCAAATGCTTGGCAGTCGACTGCCCATTCCTCCTGTTGGGCCGCCGATCGTAAGCTGGCAATCACTTCGGCAAATTGCCCGACCAAGGCGATATTGGCCTCACAAGCATAACTGCGATAAGGCCCTTGGCCAAACGGGCCTCCGAGTGGGGTGATCTCGGTCGCTGGCGTTGCTTTGTCCATCCGCAGCAGAAAATGAATGCCTAGGATGGCGACTCCGATCCCAAGCCCCACCACTGCCCACGCTAAATGGCCCAACACGGCCAACACAATCGCGACCAGCACACATCCGCCAATCAGCGCCCAAAGCGTCGAGTTTTCTGAAACCGATGGCCGGTGAGCTGGCGGGGCCGCCGGCGTCTCGTGCGCCACCGGCTCTTCTTGTACACGGACAATCACCGCCGTGATGTTGTCAGGACCGCCACGCAGATTGGCTAGGTCGATCAAGGTTTGAGCCGCCTCGTCCACTGGTAAACAATCCAGCAAAACGCCAATCTCCTCGTTACTAACCGGACCGGTTAAGCCATCGCTACACAACAAGTAGACATCACCCACTTCGACCGGAAACGGCCCTTCGATATCAACCTGGACCTCGGGGTTGGGGCCCAACGATCGGGTAATGACATTTTTTGGCACATAGGAGGGAACCTCGTCGTCGGCCAACTGGCCGGCAGCCATCATTTCCCAAACCAAACTGTGGTCGGCCGAAAGCTGTTCGAGTGTCTGCTGGCGAAGCCGATAGACTCGACTGTCGCCTACATGGCCACAGACGGCTCCCTGCGGCAACAACAAAAGGCTGCTACAAGTGGTGCCCATGCCATGAAATTCGGAGTCGGCTTGCCCTCGACCGTGGATGATCCGATTGGCCTCAAAGATCGCTTGATGCAGTGCTTGGGGAGCCGGCAGTTGGGCCAGCTTGTAGAACAGATGGGGAATATGGTCGACTGCTAGCTTGCTAGCAAGTTCACCAGCCACATGGGCTCCCATGCCGTCGGCCACAATGAACAAATGGCCCCGGGCTGACCAATTCGACGGATCGGTGGCCTCGACAACCGCGAGTGAATCTTGGTTGATGGCACGCCGCATCCCGACATCGCTGAGCGAGGTAACGGCGAGGTTGCTGTGCCAATTGCCGCGTGTTTGGGCCATCCGACTCAAATCCCAAGATCCACGATTGATGATTGCGGAGCGAATGCCCCCAGGGCAACGAACGGAAGCCCGGCAATCTCGGCTTTGCATTGCTCGCCGAGGACCATTGGCAGCGCAACGATGACATACGAACCACCAATCCTTCTAGTGTACCCCCCCCAAGCCGGCCTTAACAGGGATTCTGTCGTAAGAATCCGGTCTGGAACCAATCCGCTGGCCCTTCTATACTCTCACCGCCAAAAATCGCTGTTCTGATTGTGCTCCAAGGCCCGATGATCGTCTCACCTCGCCAAACCACTGGAATCGTGTTGTTGCTGCTGCTGGCCAGTGGGCTAAGCGGTTGCGTGCGTCGGCGGATGACCATTCGCAGCAATCCGCCAGGCGCATTGGTTTATGTCGACAACTATGAAATCGGCACTACTCCTTGCTCGACCGATTTTATTTATTATGGCACACGCGACATTCGGCTTGAAAAAGACGGCTACGAAACCCTGCACGTGAAACAAAACTTCCGGCGTCCCTGGTATCAGTATCCGGTCGCCGAGTTTTTCGCCGAAACGATGATTCCTGGCGAACTGCGAGACGAACACGCGTTGAACTACCAACTCTCGCCTCAGGTGGTGGTGCCTACCGATCGGCTGATTGCCCGAGCCGAAGAATTACGACGCGGGGTCCATTCCGCTCCGGTGCCTGGCAGTCTGCCGGGAAATCCAACCCCCGCTCTCGTGCCCCGTGCCGAGCCTTTGCCTGTGCCCAGAGCAACCGGTCCCTCTGTACAAACACTTCCGCCAGGCGGTCGCGTGTTTGGTCAACCGGCCCTGCCTAGCCCGACCATTGCCCCCAGTGGGCCGCAGTTGGTGATTCCTGGTCAGCCGCCAGCCCGGTCGGTGCCTTATGTGCCGCCCCGGTATTAGCGGCATTTCTAGCAGGTTCCCGGCGACACGTCGTGTCGCGGCTATTTTCTTCTCGTCAGAGAGATTGTGCGCCAGGATGTGTGCTATCTGCTTGGTTTTTCCTAGCCGCTACTTAATCCCAGTCCGCCGGCGCAGCGCCCCGCTCACTCCAATCCGTCCTGGATCGCGGGCAATCTTATCCGTGAAAACCCTGACGTCGCTTAAGATTGGTTGCAACTGGCGTGCCGCGCGCTCAATGTTTCGCACCGACCGATTCAGGTTTTCGTATAACTCGGGACTGTGCATCAACCGGCCAAGCGAACCGGTGTCGCTGTTGAGCGCCTGGCCAAACTGGGTGAATTGCTCGAGCAAGGCCGAAACATTCTCGATACTCGCCTCGACCTTGGCCACGAGTTCCTCACCACGCTCGCCCAACGGTCCGGTAAACCCTTCCAGGTTTTCCAAATTCGTGTTCGCCCGATCGATCGTTTGCTGAAATCCGGCCATCGTCTGCTTGGCTTCGACCATCGTTGCCTGAGCCGAAGCAATCAACTCCGGCAGATCGGCCAAACCCCGCCGCAACTCGGTCTGAATTTGCTCGTCGCCAATCACCGCGTTGACCGACGCCATCATCTCGGTAAACCCTTCCATCGCAACTTCGGTCTTTTTGAGCACACGGCCGATTTGCACATCGTTTTCGGACAGCAGCCGGTTCAGGCGTGCCGCTAGCTTGCTCACCTCAGTGCCTGCTTCACCGAGCGCCACGGCCGTGCCGCCTAGCTCATCCTCCAAGCCGGCAAATACTTGTAACGGATCGGAAATCACGATTCCTTGGACCGTATCGCCGGTGCTAACAAACTGATCGGCCAGCTCGGGATTTTCTCCGCTGGGGACAAATTCGACCACCGCGTTGCCTAGCAGCGAACTTTTGATTTGACACCGTTCGGCGCGAGAGATCCGCACATCTTCCTTCACGTGCAAGGTGAGCTTCACATGGCCACGGTCGACAAACTCAACCCTTTTCACCCGACCGACCAAAATCCCGCTCTTGCGCACCGGGGTATCGACGGTTGTGCCAGGTGCTTGAGGCAACACGACGTAGAGCACTTTGTGGCGTCCAAAACCGACATCGCTGAAGAGCACGACCAAAATGATCGCAATCAAAAGCGTCGCAAAGACCACGACCCCGACTCGAAATTGGACTTTCCGTTCGTCCATTGTCATTCACCTTCCAGGAACGTCAGTCGAGGCATTTTCTACGCCCCGCCTTTCCAACCATGCTGTCTACACACCGGCCTACTGGTCGTCTGCTTGCATTTCCATGAGCCGTTCACCTGCCTCGCCTCGCACGAATTGCCGCACTCTAGGATCGGCCGCCTGGTCGATTTGGTCGGGGCTGCCATCGTAGATCATTTGAGATTCGTGTGAATCGAGCCGCGCGAGGGGGTAGACCATGACTACACGATCGGCCACCTTGCGCGCCGTGTTCATGTCGTGAGTGACGACGATACTGGTGACCGGATAGCGACTGCGCGTGCGCATCATCAACTCGTTAATCACGTCGCTCATGATCGGGTCGAGCCCGGTCGTCGGCTCGTCGTACAACAGCACCTCGGGATTCATCACCAGCGCCCGGGCCAGCCCCACCCGTTTGCGCATTCCGCCTGACAGTTCGGCCGGCTTTTTGGTAATCACGCTCCGCGGCAAGCCCACCTCGGCCAGCCGCGAAACGACAATTTTTTCGATTTCGTCGCTGCGATACTTGCGATGCTGCCGTAGCGGAAAGGCCACGTTTTGGGCAATCGTCATGCTGTCGAACAAAGCCGCATTCTGAAACACATAGCCAAACCGGATCCGCTCTTGGGTAAGCTGTTTGTCATCTAGTTCGGCCAGTTCTCGGCGGTCAAAAACCACCTTGCCAGCGGTCGGCCGAATCAACCCGATCAGTGTTTTCAACAGCACTGTCTTGCCACAACCGCTCTCACCAATCAGCGCCAAGGTTTGACCGCGCGGCACCTGAAGGTTAATCTCGCGCAGCACCGGCTGACGCCCAAAAGTGACGTGCAGGTCGTGCGTTTCAAGAATATCGTCTTGAGCTAGCATCCGTGTGTTAAATCAGACTTGGAACGTCGGACCAGATGGAATAATAGATCGCATCGAGCAAGATGCCGAGAAACAGGTCGAGAATCAAAATCAGTACGAACGAATAGACAAAAGCCGCCGTGGCTGCCCGACCAACGCCCTCGGCGCCTGGGGAACAATTGAAACCACGATGACAACTCACGATAGCAATTGCTGCTCCGAAAAACAGACTCTTAAACACCCCGGTGAATAGGTCGTAGGTACCAACGAACCGTTGTGAGTTGTCCCAATAGTGAAACCAGTCGATGTTGAGAATGTAGACGCTGTAAAAATATCCGCCGGCCACGCCCATGAAATCAGCCATGATCGTGAGCGAGGGGATGAGCAGCAAACAGGCCAAAAACCGGGGCACAACCAGATACTGCAGCGGATTCGTTCCCATGCTGACCAAGGCGTCGATCTGTTCGGTCACGCGCATTGTGCCCAGTTCGGCCGCCATGGCGCTGCCTACCCTGCCTGCCAGCATGGTAGCCGCCAGCACTGGGCCCAGCTCGCGGACCAACGTCAAATTGATCACTGCCCCCAATCGAGTTTCGAGCCCCATGGCGCGGAATTGGGAATAGCTTTGCACGGCCAGCACCATCCCGATAAAGGTGCCGGTCAGGGCCACCACCGGGAGGCTGAGCACGCCAATCTGATACAAGCTTGGCACCAGAGTTTCGCGGCGCGGTAGCCGGGAAAACATCCAAGAAAAGGTTCGCAAGGCGAACAGGATCATATCGCCCAGCGCGGTGACCCAATCGATGGTGAGCGCCCCCAGATCGGCAATCGCGTTGGCAATTGCTTCGATTGGTCCTCGCGAACGACCTGAGATGGCGTCTTGTGGTGCGGAACTCATATGAAACCGACTGGCCTGTGGAATCGAACCATTGAAGATGCTGGTCACCCAAGTAGGTCCGCGCGCAGGCGAACCTAGTGCGGCAGTACCTCGGTGGTTTCATCGACCCAGGCAAGTATGCCGCTTGAGTGAATCATTCCGGTGCCATAAGGTAGGAGGTTTAGGGGCTTTTCTCGCCCCTTTTATAGCCCGACTCCCCGCAACCGTATTTTCCCCAAACCAGCCTGACTACAAACCAATTTCTGGAAGAACTGTCTCTAATTCCGATGGTCACTCGAGACACGTGAGTATGGCCTTCGGCCAAACATGAGGACTGGCTGTTACGGATATTCATTCCTGCTGCTGGAGAAGAATATCCAATATCCAAGGACTGAAGAACGCGGCAAGTGCGTTTTTCAGTCGCTTCGATCCGAATTTGCCGGTCCCCAAGCAGAACTTGGGAATGAGAGAGAGTTACGTGACACTGGGGTGAAAACTGCCACAATCTGTTACTGCACCCTGTATAATCCAGGAGAATTGCAAAGTCGTTTTTTCGAAAAAGCAGCGGTCGGTGACCGCTCGCGAAACGGCTAAGCCTTTTTGTTTCGCGCTTCGACCGCCGGTCGCTGCTTTTATGGAATCGACGACTTTGCAGTCGTTCTGCCTGATAATCGGGAAAGTTTGCAAGGGTTAGGGTGTTTGTTTATATTACAGGACTTGCCTCGCTTTTATCATTTCCTGCCTTCCCATCTCGCCGTGCTGGTGCGTGAGATTGTTGTCTTGGTCTTGCTGCTCCGGCCTTTGCTTTGAAATGGAGTTTTGATCAATGGGTCATTCTGCGACGCGTCGTGCATTTCTCAAAAATTCTTCCACCACGATTGCTGGAACTGCGTTGGCAAGCCAGATTGCTAGGACCGCGCATGCAGCCGGAGACGACCAGATTCGTATCGCGCTCGTCGGGTGTGGCGGACGTGGACGCGGTGCGGCGGCGCAGCTGATGAACACCAAGGGCAACGTGAAATTGGTGGCAGTGCATGATGCATTTCGAGGCAAGGCCGACAGTGCGCTGCACTATTTGAAGCGGCGCTATAAGGACAAGGTTGATGTGCCAGAAGAGCGGATTTTTGAGGGGCTGGGAGGGTATAAGCAGGCGATTGACACCGAATGCGATTTGGTAGTGATCGCGACCCCCCCGGGCTTCAAGCCGCCGCAGTTTGAACATGCGGTGGCCAACGGAAAACACATCTTCATGGAAAAACCGGTTGCGACCGATGCCCCTGGCATACGTCGAGTGCTGGCTGCGGTCGAAGAGTCGAAAAAGAAAAACTTGTTGGTCGGTATTGGCCTGCAACGTCGGCACGAGCCTCGCTATATCGAAACCGTGAAGCGACTACAGGATGGCGCGGTGGGCGACGTGATTCTACAGCGAGTTTATTGGAACGGGGGTGGCATCTGGTATCGCAACCGTACGCCAGGGCAGTCGGAAATGGCCTTTCAGACCAATAACTGGTACCACTTTGTCTGGACCTCTGGTGACCAGATCTGTGAACAACACATTCACAATCTGGATGTTGGCTGTTGGGTGAAGGGGGCCTATCCGGTCGAATGCAATGGGATGGGCGGGGCAGCCCAACGAGTCGGTGGCAACGGAACCAAGTCACAAATCTTCGATCATACGTTTTGTGAGTTCACATTTGCCGACGGCAGCAAGATGTATAGCCAAGGGCGGCACTTGCCTGGCGGCTGGACGAATGTCGGCGAGGCCGTGCACGGCACCAAGGGAACGGCGAATCCGGCTGGCTGGATCAAGGGAGCCGAGAGCTGGGAATTTTCAGGCCACAGCCCTGGTGGCCACCAGCAAGAGCAGCACGACCTGATCGAGGCCTTGCTGGCTGGCAACATCTACAACGAAGGCGAGTATGGGGCAAAAAGTACATTTACCGCGATTTTGGGCCGCGAAGCCTGTTATGCAGGCAAGGTGCTCAAGTGGGACGACCTGCTGGCGCGGGGCAAGGATCTGGCGCCTGGGATCGACGACTATACGTTCGAATCGACTCCACCGGTAGTGCCGAATCCGGAAGGCAAATACCCGGTGCCGGTTCCTGGCCGGTACAACCCGTTTGCTTGATTTGGGGGTGTTGGCCGAGCCAAGCGGAACAAAAAAATTGGATCGGCCTACCCCTCTTGCCGATAAACGTTGGTACGCTAGAATGTAGCCTCCTCATCGCCGTGGCAGCCAGCTCTTCCGTGCTGCACTGTCCAGGTGTGAGCAGCAAGGGGCCGTAGCTCAATTGGTTAGAGTACCGGACTGTCGATCCGGTGGTTGGGGGTTCGAGTCCCCTCGGCCTCGCTACGAAAAAAGGCCAGCGTCTGCAGTTCCTTTAGCAGGCGTTGGCCTTTTTCATGCGCCCTCAGTGCCTGGCAAGAATGCGCCTGGGCCTGGCAGGAATGCGGAAGATTTCTATCAGACTGCGGTCAGTTCGATTCGTGGAAATATTCCTTCAAAAAATCGACGATCCGCACCGGACTGACAATGCCGACAACTTTTTCCTCGGCATTGAGGACCGGAACGTGCCGATAGCCGACCGCCGCCATCACGGACAGGGCCGCAGCCGTTGAATCGTCTTCGTGGACCGAAATCGGATTCGTAGTCATGATCTGGCTGACCGGCTGGTCCTTGACCGTTTCGTACTCCAGGGCCGCCTGATCCAGCGCGTCGCGGTCTGAAAAAATACCGACTAAACGGTCCTCTTTGGCGACCAACGCGCAGGAAACACATTGGCCGACCAGTTGTTTGATTGCCTGTTCGACAGGCATGTCAGGCGGAATCGTGATGTAAGGCGTTGCCTGAATGGCCGCGACCGTCTCCTCCATCAAGGCAGCTTCCAAACGGTCGTCATAAGTCTTCGGGTCGTAGTTTTCGAGAGGATCTTGAAAACTTTCGGCACCTGTTGGTGAGTCGTTTGACATCGTCAGGCTCCTTCTCGTGTTTCGCCAGGCGTGCGACTGCCTAGGTTTTGGGTCATAACCTGTTGTGGAAAATGTTCGGCGATATATTCCATCAGCCCTTTTTGGCCGGTTAGACCAATCACTTGGCCGGCCTCGCTACAAACGCAGACAAACCGGTAGTTTTTTGCCTGCATCGCTTCGAGCACCGTGACGACCGGATCCTGATCGGTAACCCAGGCAAACTGTTGGGCCATGTGCGACTCGACCGGCTCGTCGACCCCGCTCGGGTTTTCGGCCAGGAGATGCCGGAGCATCGCCTCGGTGAAGATGCCCAGCGGTTTGCGGTCGGCGTCGATGGCGATGACGCAGCCGAGGCGTTTTTCCCGCATTAAAAGGACCGCCTCGCGAATGGAAGTGTTTGGTGCAACTGTCAACGCTTCCCGAAGTGCCAGCCGGCTGACTGGCTCCTCGAGCATATTCTTGTAGAGTCCCATCGAATTTCTTTCTCTGCTTAAACTCGTGCTGGGCGGACTTCAAAGCGATTGCCTGCATTTTGAAAAAGTCTGGTCGGCAATGCAACGGCCAAATGGTAATATTAGGCGGCCCTGGCTCGAACCAGCAGGTATGTGATGCCGTGCTGCTTCGCACACTTGTCTGATCTGATATGTGGTGGAGAGGAGAACGAGGGGATGTGTTGAGCGAGCTGTTTGTTTTTTACCTGATCTTCATCTTTCTGTGAAAGACCGAGAAATTCTTCGATGCGTAAGCAAATCGGTTTTTTAAAGACGACGGCCATTGGTGGATTGATTTTTTTGTTGCCGTTGATCGTGCTCGCCGCATTGCTGGGGCAAGTGGTGCAGATTGTGATTGCCGTGGCCGAGGTGCTCGGCGAATGGTTGCCGGTCAATACGCCAGGCGGCTGGGCTACGGTGTTGGGGTTGGCCGTGTTGGCGATTGTGCTGGCCTGTTTTTTTGCCGGGCTGGCCGCGCGGCGTTCGTTTGCCCGACGGTTTTCCGAGACGATCGAGAAAAATCTGTCGATGATCTTTCCCCGTTATGTGATCCTCAAGGACCAGATGGCTGGCACCTTGGGCGGGAATGAGACCAAGCCACAGTTAAAGCCGATTTGGGTACGGCTACACGACCGGGCACAGTTGGCCTTGGAGGTTGAACGAGGGCCAGACTCGCTGGTAACGGTCTATTTGCCTGGCTCGCCCGACCCGTGGGCTGGGAGTCTTGTTTACCTGAAGGCAGCTCAGGTAGAATCACTCGACGTCAAGTTTGCCGATGCGGTCGGCATTTGCGAGCAATTGGGCCGCGGCTCGACGGCGTTGCTTGTCGGGAAGCAACCGGCCGAGCAACCGCTTGGGCCAGAGGAGGCTTAACGGCGTTTTTTCGGCTTGTGCCGTTTCGCCCCAGTCTTCTTGGTCGGAGGGCGTTTTGAGCTTTTGGCAGCCTTCGACGATTTTTTGCGCGCCGTTCGACCGGTAGCCTGCCGCTGGGGGCGGCGGTCCGCCGCGGTCCACTTGCCGAGCATCCGGAAATCAAGCTGCCGGCGTTCGACGTCGACGTTGGCCACCGCAACCCGGACCTTGTCGCCCAGGCGAAAACTGTTGCCTTGGCGGTGGCCAGTCAGCGAATGGGTCGTGCGGTCGAAGTGGTAATAGTCGTCGGTCAGTGCCGTGATGTGAACGAACCCTTCGGCGGGAACTTCTTGGCCTTGGACGAACAGACCGAAGGACTCGACCCCGGTGACGATGCCGACCAACTCTTCGCCAATCCGCCCACTCATATAGTCGAGCAACTTCACCTTGGTTAATTCACGCTCAGCCGAGGCTGCCCGTTGCTCGCGTTGCGAACAGTGTTCGGCCAACGACGTGAGTTGTTCGAGCGGCTGTGGCTTGGCTTTGCCGGTTAGCCGCGAGGCGAACAGCCGGTGGACCAGCAGGTCGGGATAGCGGCGAATTGGCGAAGTAAAATGACAATAGCACTCACTGGCCAGGGCATAGTGGCCTTCTTCCAGCGGGCTGTAGATCGCCTTTTGCATGCTCCGCAGCACGGCGTAGTTCACGGCATACTCTTCTGGGCTTTCTCGCACCGTGGTCAACAGTTTTTGGATGGCAAACCGACTCTCCAGACTTTCGGTTTTAAAGCCTAATTCCTCGACAAACTCGGTGAGTGCCTGCAGCTTGCGGGGGTTGGGATCTTCGTGAATGCGGCGCATGAAGGGCAGCTCAGCGTCGCTCAACGCGGTGGCGACCGCCTCGTTGGCCGCGAGCATAAACTCTTCGATTATTTGGTGGCTTTCGGTATGTTCGACGACATGCGCGCCGGTCACGCGACCATCGGCGTCGAGATCGACCTTTACCTCGGGCATCGACAATTCGAGCGAACCGCGTTCCATTCGGCGTCGACGAAGAATCATCGCCAGGTGGTGCATCGCTTCCAGGAGCTGGAAGACCTCGCCGTCGAGCTTCTTTTTCCAGGCGGTCCGATCGGCCAGGAAGTCGTCGACCTCTTCATAGGTAAACCTGCGCCGCGAGCGGATCGCGCCCTTCACCACATCACAAGCGACCAAGGCGCCGTCGGCCGTCATTTCAATTTGGGCGGTCATTGTGTATCGCACCCGGTCTGGTTGCAGGCTGGCCAGATTGTTCGAGATGATTTCTGGCAGCATCGGAATCACGCGGTCGGGCAGGTAGACGCTGGTGGCCCGCTCGCGGGCTTCCTGGTCCAGTGCCGAGCCGGCTTCGACGAAATGAGTCACATCGGCAATGTGGACGCCCAGCAGCCAGTGGCCATTTTCGAGCTTGTCAAGAGAAATGGCGTCGTCGAAGTCCCGAGCATCAATCGGGTCGATCGTCAACGTGGTGACTCCGGTCAAGTCGACACGGCCGTTGCCAATCGATTCATCGAATTCGGCTGCCTGACGACGGGCGTCGATGAGCGCCTCTTCGGGGAACTCTTGCGGCAGGTTGAACTCGTGGATAATGGCCAGCGTGTCGACCCCAGGGGCTCCGCGCGGCCCGAGCACGTCGACAATCACGCCTTCGCCATCGTGCGCGTGCGAGGGGAATCGCACCATCTCGATCACCACGATGTCGCCTTCGCGAACCGACTTGGCGCCTGGATCGCCAACCGAGATTGGCTGACTAAACAGCTTGCCAGCAACCGTCACCAGGGCATTTCCGGCGCGTTCGAAATAGGTGCCGACAAAACGATTTTTCTCGCGTTCGACAATGTCGATAATTTGGCCTTCGACTTTGTCGGGCCGGCGACCCTTGCGCGCGAGCAGACGCACCAACACCGTGTCGCCTGAGGAGGCATCGCTGGAATTCTTGGCCGAAATGTAGATGTCTTGCTTCTGAGCCGGTGATCGCGCCGCGCGGCTCGGCGTGACAAAGCCAAACCCGCCGGCCATCCGGCGGAAGACACCAGTAATGGCATCTGAGGGGGAGCCCTTGGATTTAGTTTTCGATTTCTCTGGCGTCGATTCGCTCGCCGCCGACGAATCGTCGCGAGTGCGCTGGACCAAATGTTCCGGGCCCCAGCGGAGTTGGCCTTTTTTGATCAAGCGTTTAATGATCCGCTTCAGGTCTCGGGTGGATTCCTGATTGAGCCCTAAACGCTTGGCGATTGCCTTGGGCTTCAGCGGCCGGTAGCCCTTGCTGTCGACCAAGTCGAGCAAGGCTTTTTGCAAATCGGTTGGCGGCATGTGCTACTTTTGTTTGAAAAAAACTAGCTTCCCGAACCTTTGTAAAGCTTGCGGCCCAGGTTGGGGTGATACTGGGTCCAAGCACTGTCTTTGTTCGGATCGTCCCGAATCAACTGATGGAAATTATGAACTCGGGCGTCAAGGTTGTCGAGTTGGTGCAAGGCGACCGCCTCGAGCGTCATCGGCAGGCGAGGGCTACCATATTCATGTTGCCCATGATGGCTGGCGGTCATGTGCTTGAGCCGTAGGGCGAGTTCTGCGGGGAACGGCTCGCCGGAAAGCCTTTCGGCCTCGCGGATTTTGGTTTCCAACATGGCTACGCCCATCACGATGTGCCCCACCAGTTGGCCTTCGTCGGTGTAGGCCAGGTCGCGTTCGTAGGACAACTCGTCAACCTTGGCGATATCGTGGAGAAACGCGCCCAGCAGCAGCAGCTCTGGGTCGATTTGCGGATATCGGGGGGCAATCGCTACGACCAGTTCCATCAGGTTCACGACATGTTCGAGCAGACCGGCCTGATAGGCGTGGTGGTTCTTGATGCCGGCCGGCGCTTTGATGAACTTGCTCATGAAGTGTTCGTCCATGAGAAAGCATTCGGCCAGACTGCGGAGATGAGGGTTTTTAACCGTTCGCAGCAGTTCGGCCAGGCGGCCGGCCATCCGGTCGACCTCGGGGCCTGAAACGGTCAGAAATTCGCTTTCGTCGACCTCGGATGGGTTGGCGCGGCGAATCTGGTTGGCAATCAGTTGGATGGCGCCCTGGAACAATTGAGTGGTGCCGTCGACGCGCACATAGTCGCCATTCTCGAAGTTACGGTAGTCCGATTCCTTGGCGTTCCACATCCGGGCATTGATCGTGCCGCTCCGATCCGACAGGTCGACTTGGATATAAAGATTGCCGTTTCGGTTGGCTCGCAACTGTTTGTCGGAGGCCAGGAACACCTGATCTACCGACTCCTGGTGTCCAAACGAACTGACAAAGCGTCGACCGGTGGTGGCCATGATGAACTTTCTAGCTGACGGCTCGCACTGTGCAAGAGGCCCCAAGGCTTCTTCGAAGGGACCGATTCTAGATTTGCTAGGTTGATCGGGCAAGTCACCGGGGCAGATCCTCAGGAGGATTGCAAAGTCCTATTAAAAAAGAACAGCGGTCGGTGACCGCTCGCGAAACACTGGGTTTCATAGGTTTCGCGAGCGGCCACCGGCCGCTGCTTTTCGACTTTGCAGTCGTCCTAGACCCCACTTTGCGTTTTCTCGCTTCTGCTTTAAAATACGCCCCTTTCATAAGCCTTTGGCGACAAATCTGGCGGTCTGGCGTAGATGGCCCCGGTTGTCCAACGGATGTTCCAGGTGTGTGAGGATTGTTCATGGCCAAGCCCCCGAAACACGCAATCAGCCCTACCAGGGATGAAAACTACCCTGAATGGTACCAACAAGTGGTCAAAGCGGCCGATCTGGCTGAAACGTCCGACGTGCGGGGCTGTATGGTGATCAAGCCTTGGGGATATTCGATCTGGGAAAATATCGAGCGAGGGCTCGACGCGATGTTCAAGGCCACTGGGCACGAGAACGCCTATTTCCCGCTCTTCATTCCGATGAGCTTCTTGGAGAAAGAGGCCGAGCACGTCGAGGGCTTTGCCAAAGAGTGTGCCGTGGTAACCCATCATCGCTTGGAGCCAGGGCCGGAAGGGGGCCTGGTGCCGGCGGCTCCATTGGACGAACCGTTGATCGTCCGGCCTACGAGCGAGACAATCATCGGGGCCACGTTTGCCCGGTGGGTCCAATCATATCGCGATCTGCCGATCTTGTTGAACCAATGGGCCAATGTGGTTCGTTGGGAACTGCGGACGCGGATGTTTTTGCGGACCACCGAGTTCCTCTGGCAAGAAGGCCACACGGTGCATGCCACCGAAGCCGAGGCGATGGAGGAGACGCGCAAGATTTTAGACATTTATGCCGACTTCGCCGAAAACACGATGGCCATGCCGGTCATCAAAGGCGAAAAGACGGCCGGCGAGCGATTCCCCGGGGCTGTGCATACCTATAGCATCGAAGCGATGATGCAGGATCGCAAGGCGCTGCAGGCTGGTACGTCTCACTTCTTGGGCCAAAATTTCTCGCGTGCCCAGGAGATCAAGTTCCAAGATCAGCAGGGCGAGGAGGTATTTGCTTGGACGACCTCCTGGGGTGTTTCGACACGGTTGGTCGGCGGTTTGATTATGACGCATAGCGACGACGATGGGCTGGTTCTTCCACCCAAGCTCGCGCCGGCCCAAGTGGTGATTTTGCCACTTTACCGTAATGACGACGAACGTGGCCCGGTGCTTGCGGCTTGCCAGGCTTTGAAACAGCAGATCGAATCAAAACGGTACGCTGACGCGCCAGTTCGAGTACGGATTGACGATCGGGATATTCGCGGGGGCGAGAAAAACTGGCAGCACGTGAAACGAGGCGTGCCGATTCGGGTGACGATTGGTCCACGAGATCTGGAGTCGGACCAAGTGTTCGTTGCTCGACGCGACGTGGGTGGGAAGGGCGAGCCGGTCGCGCGGGCCGCGTTTGTTGAAGCCGTGCCTCAAACGCTCGACGAAATCCAGTCAAACCTGTTCCAGCGGGCTCTCACGCTTCGTGAGCAGTCGACTTGTCAACTCGACAGCCTGGCCGAGTTTGAAGAATATTTCACTCCCGCCAACCCCGACCAACCGGAGATCCACGGAGGCCTGGCCTGGTGCCATTTTGTCGATGGCCCCGAAATGGAAGAGAAGCTCAAGCAGCTCAAGGTCACGGTTCGCTGCGTGCCGATCGACGCTGAGGAGGAGCCGGGACGCTGTATTTTCAGTGGACAGCCGAGTCGCCGTCGCGGGGTGTTTGCCAAGGCTTATTAGCCAGAAATCGTCACTTTGACAGGCAATCCAAGCACGACGCGCTAGCGCGTTATTCCTTGGAAATTGGACATTCCTTGTTGGATATTGGGTGTTCCTGATATGCCAAAGAGGAATGTCCAATATCCAACAAGGAATATCCAACGGACCAATTAAAAACTCCTTCGCTTTGAAACAAACGCTCTGGTGGAAGACGATATTTGCTCTATGCAGCCCGGCGACGCGTTGCGTCGCGGCTAGGGAGCAAGAGGAACTTGCAACTTTTAAAAATACACCTCATCGTCTGCTAGAAAATGGTCAGAAGTTCAATCGCAGATTGCCTATTTTGTCACGCTCTCGGTTTTGGCCGGGTAGTGCCTACTAGGGAAAGTCTAGCGGCTGGTCTCGTTCTGCTCGACCGGCCTGGATAGACAGCCGATAAGAAACTAGACTGCCCTTGCTCGTCGTGGTTTTTGCGGCACCTGGGTTGAGAAACTGGATCTCAACGGTTTTTCTGCTTTCTTGGCAGGTGACGTCTGCCGCAGTTGCCTCTTACTGCTGGTTTGAGCATATCCCGATTGATCTCTGAAGGAGAAGCCTATCGTGCCTGGCCGAAATCTGTTTGCCTATTGCTTGGTGGCCCCTGTGCTGGTTGTGCTTCTCA
Source organism: Pirellulales bacterium (assembly GCA_028289525.1). GTDB lineage: Bacteria > Planctomycetota > Planctomycetia > Pirellulales > JAGQOS01 > JANQPJ01. Next base: position 5,353 of record JANQPJ010000395.1, on the reverse strand, counting down.
TTGGCGATGCGCTGGCGGCCCAGCCGAGCGAATTGCTGCTGCCCCGGACGACCAAGGCTTTTGTTTCGGTGCCGGATGTGGGTCAGTTAGACACCAGTTGGAACAAGACCCAGTTAGGCCAGTTGGTCAACGATCCGTTGATGCAGCCGTTTGTCGAAGACATCAAGGCCCAGATTCGCGCCAATTGGGGCAATGAATATGAGAGCTTAGGGCTAACGCTTGATGATTTGAAAGGCGTGCCAGGCGGTGAAGTTTCGCTCGCCCGAATTCAGCCCGGCGCAGGCGAATCGGCCGTGGTGATTTTGGTCGACATCACCGATCACCAGGAGCAGGCCGACGCCTTGCTGAAAAAGGTTGATAAGGGGCTGCTCGAGAAAAAAGCAACCAAAAATACTGAGAAGGTTCAAGGAACCAACGTCATTACGTATACCATCCCGGACGACGAGGATGAGAAGAAAGAGCGTTTGGCGGTCTTTTTTATCAACGACAATATCCTCTGTGCGGCCGACCACGTGCAGGTGGCGAAAGACATTCTAGGACGCTTTTCTGGCGAGCCGACCGACAATTTGGCGAGCTTGCCGGCCTTCCGCGCGGTGATGGATCGGGCGGCGGAAGCTTCGGGCGAGTTGGCTCCTGAGTTGCGTTGGTTTATCGAGCCATTTGGCTATGTGGCCACCGTTCGGGCAGCCGATCCGAGTCGCCAAAAGAAGGGCAAGGACATGGTCAAGATTCTTGCTGGCCAGGGCTTTGACGCGGTTCAGGGCGTCGGTGGCCATTTGAACTTCTATGTCGAAGGGCGTTACGAAATTATCCACCGCACGCTGCTTTACGCTCCGGCGGTTGAAGGCGCGGCCGAAGGCGAGAAATACAAGTTGGCTGCCCGGATGTTGCGGTTTCCCAATCAAGGCGATCTTCAGCCCCAGGAGTGGATCCCGCGAGACTTGGCGGCCTACGTGAGTTTCAATTGGGAAATCAAACAAGCCTTTGAATATGCCAGCACCTTGGTCGACGCGATCGTAGGCGAGGAAGGCGTGTTTGAAGAGATCATCGAGAGCTTGCGAGACGATCCCAACGGTCCGCAAATTGACCTGCGTGAAGATCTGGTAGCCCATCTAGGCACCCGATGTACGCTGTTTACCGACTATGTGTTGCCGATCACTCCCAAGTGCGAGCGGATGGTGTTTGCGGTCGATAGTACGAACCCTCAGGCACTGGCCGCCACGATCGAAAAGACGATGAAGAGCGATCCCGATGCCCGACGGATCGAGTTTGAAGGCCACACGATCTTCGAAATCGTCGAGGAAGAAGAGGCCTTGCCAGAGTTGAAGGTGGAGATTCCTCAGTTCGGTGATTTTGGGGCCGAGGAAGAAGAAGTTGAGGAAGAGAAGGCCAAGTTGCCCAATTCGGCCGTCTGTGTCGCCAATGGCCACATGTTCATCTCCACGCATATCGAGTTTTTGAAAAAAGTGCTCGCCGCTCAAGAGCAACGCGAGCAGTTGGGCCAGGCAGTCGACTACCAGTTGGTGATGGAAGAGTTGGGCAAGATCTCGGCCGAGACCAATTGTTTCCGAATCTTCTCACGGACCGATGAGGAATATCGCCCCACCTATGAGCTGATCCGCTCTGGAAAAATGCCGGAGTCGGAGACGTTGCTTGGCAAGCTGCTCAACGGCATCCTGGGCGAAGGCAAAGAGGGCGAACTGCGGCATCAGCGAATCGACGGTGAAAAGCTGCCCAGCTACGAAATGGTCCGTCGATATCTGGGACCGGCTGGCGTTTCCATTCACGCCGAAGAGAACGGCTGGTTCGTGCAAGGCATCAGCCTGAGCAAGCAATCGCCGTAAGGTCGAGGGTCTAGAGTCTAGAGCGAGTCGCTCTTTACCGTAGCGGACGACACCTAGTTTTCGCCGAGGTTTTCGGACGAAATACGACTACGAATTATCCCAAATTGCTCTAGGGGCGAGAGCGACGCGCTGGCGCGTCGATTCTCGTTCCATACCGAACAAGGAAAATTGTACCTTCGAGGACACAACGATACGCGTAAGCGCGTTCCCTAGACCCTCAACCCTAAACCCTCGACCCTACTATCTAGCGACGAGGCCAATCGAGCCGGGTCCAGAAGGGATGTTTGCGATCGCCTCGGGTGCGCACGTCTTCTAGCAGCACGGCCAGATTGGGTTGGACGAACGGTTCGCGGGCATTGATCCGCTGGCGGTTTACCGTGATGGCTACCCGGCGGTCGAAGTCGACCAGTTCTGGCGTTAGCCAGAGGCTTACCTGTCTGGCACCGGTCTTCACGGAGATTCCGGAGTTGGTGACTTTTGCAGACACCTGAGAGGGACGTGTTCCCCGCGGCGGCGGCCAGTTGCTCGGATAGACGACCGAGCGCTCGGGGAAATCATCAAGTTCAACCCACCAGAAATAGTTGTCCCAAGGCCGCATCGTGGCGCATTGGAACGTCTTGGGGAAGAAGTCGCGCCGCTGGCGATCCATCCAGTCCATGATCCGGTGGATTTCGTCAAAAAAATGTTCGTGACCACGGCCACGATACTCGACCAGTGTGCAGGGGAAGCCGCGACGCAGATAGCGGTCCAACTCCCGGGCATTTTGTTGTAGCTTGTCGCCATCTAGCTCGCCAGCGACCAGATACATCGGCACGTACTTGGCGTTTTCCCAATAGTGGGCACAGTAGCGCCGGGCAACCGAGACAAACGGAATCACGCCGGCCCATAGGTCGGGATGGGCCAAACCGATGTCCCAGACGGCATCGCCGCCAACGCTATGGCCGCTCAAAAAGACCCGATCGCTGTCGATCGCATAGCGACGCATCGCATCGCGCAAACTGCCGAGCACGGCATGATGTTCGTGTGCCGAATATTGATAGGTCGCTTGGCCTTTGCGACGCCAGGCGACGGCAATCACCACATAGCCCTTGCGCGAGGCCTGGCCGAGTCGCGAGCCCTGGGCCTGGGGAGCGCCTGCCCACCAGTCGATCTGTTGGGCGGGCGTAGTTCCGGCACCGTTGAGGGTAACGATTGCCGGATAGAGTCGATGGGGGTCGTACTCCGGCGGAAGTTGCACCAAGTATTCCACGTCCAATTCGCCATCCAGGCCGGGAATCGAATGCTGAAGTGTCTGCTGAAGCTGGTCGGCTGCCAACGCCTGGTGCCGAGGGGGCTTCATGTTGGCAACCAGCTTGGCCACCTGAGGCACCGCCGCGCCTTCCTGTTGCTCGATCGCCTTGATCAACGGTTGACGACGCCCCTTGAGCGGCTCTTGGAAATATTGTTCCAACAACTGGCGAACCTGGAACAGCGATAGCGAGACCAGCACGTTTTCGGTGGCGCTGTGGGTGCCGAGCAGCCAGCCGCTCACGGCCAGAGACACTTTTTGCTGTGCCGAGAGTTTAGGGTCGTCGACCAGCCGTTCGAAGGCGGCCATCCGATCCAAGGTATGGTAATTCAATTCCCGGCGAATTTCGTCACATGCCCCTTCAAGTTGTTGACGGAGCGACGAATCCTCGACGGCGTCCAAATGGGTTTTTAGCAGGCTCAATACCATCTCGCCCCGCTGGCGCTTGGACTGGTAGTCGCGACCGATCTCACGCACGCTTTCGAGCGTTTGGCCGGCAACTCCTTCGGCAGGGAATTGGGCGATCAACTGCTGGACGAGCCGGTTTTGGCCGGCCTGGCGACGCAGTTCAATTTCCGCAAGCAGACGACGCGCGCCTACCTGACGCAACGCGTTGACCTCGGCCTGGAGTTCTGGCCGCTCGGGGAAATCTTGGACCACGGTTTCCAGCTCTAAACGCGCGTCGCGATACCGCTCGCTTTCGAGATAGAGCCGAACAATCTTCAGGCGAGCGTTCAGGTCTTGGTCGTTGAGCTGGCTATGCAAGATTTTTGAGAGCGTGTCGCGCGGCAGGCTGCTGGTGGCGATCCGCATTTCCCAAACAAATGGCCGACGGCCCCGTAGCCCCTCGACCTTGGTCCAGATAGGCGTGATCTCGGTAATCCCTTGAATCACATTGAGCGGACCGTCGTGGCCCTGCATGCGAAAGGTGCGGCGACCGAACTCGTCGAACGGGTCGATTTTGAGAATCGGCCCCACGGAGCCAATGCGGGCTCCGGTCGAGGCAACCTGCTGGCGAATGTTGATCTTTTCATACGCGGTCGAGGCCGCTTCGTTGATTTCGCGCACCTGACGCTTGGAGACAAACGTGCGTCGCAGGCCGTCGTCGACCAGCAGGATCGGTTGGACGTTGACCCCGCCAGGCCGGCGGCTGGGAGCCAGCGGGTCTTCCGCCACGCCAGAGACCATGCCGATGCGGCCTTCCAGCTCTCGGCCATCAAGTAGCGTGATTTTGGCAGCCGACAACGAAGACGCCATCGCCAGCATGATGCCTAGTCCGGCGACGAGTGCGGTCCGCGTGCGCCCTGGAACAGCGGCCGCTGCCCGCTCGCGAAACACCAAGGGGCGTGCAAGCGCGTCAAGCTTCAAATTGCGAATCAGAAATCCCAAATTCGGTTCTCTGTCTCAGACAAACAAAAAACGATTGGATGCCGGCGACCGTTTCGCCGCTGTTCTTCCATTATACAGCACCCAGTTTGGCCTGGCCTGGTGAATGGCCTGGAGCGGAGATAACGAATTCAGGCGAGATCGGTAAACAGGCCCATTGACACTTGAGGACGAAGCGAATCAAATGTGGGAGGTTTGGGTGGATTGTGAGAAAAATAATGCCTCGTTCGATTCTGCTTTTGCTACTGGCCCTCGCGGTTGTGTTGCCGTTGGCTCAAGGCGTGCTCTATTGGGTCGGCAAGCTGCTGCTGGCGATGGACGATATTGCTGGCGAAGCGCTCATTGGCCGGCTCATCCTTGCCTGTGGGGCAGTTTGGCTGGTCGATTTGGTGGTGTTGGTGTTGGCGATTGCCGTTCAGCTCATCGACCAAGCCGACGGCTCATCATAGTGTGAGACGCCAAAAAAATTTCTCACACAGCTGCCAAGCCGGCGACTCGTCGTGAGCGCGGCTAGGGGGCAAACAGGGGCCTTGCACCCCCCAAACTCGAATGTCATTGTCTACGAGAGCAATCTCGGATCATTCGTAGTCATGTTTCGTCGGAAAATTCTGGCGAAAACTAGGTCGTGCCCGCTATGGTAAAGAGTGACTCGCTCTAGATTTGTGCAAAATGGTGCAAAATGGTGCAAAATGAGCCTTTGATTTCCTGCCTGCCTGTTTCGGGCGCTTGGGGGTTTTAGACCAGCGGGAGGCAGGAGAATTGCAAAGTCGTTTTTTTTGAAAAAACAGCGGTCGGTGACCGCTCGCGAAACGGTGGAATCGACGACTTTGCAATC
>JANQPJ010000390.1 GCA_028289525.1 Pirellulales bacterium | reverse complement strand
ATACCCACTCATGACGAAACCGCGGCGACAGCTTAAGCAAGAGCTGAACGACAAATGACTTACGAAAATGTTAATGCCATTCAGACCTGACCCCTTTTATATGTGACCCCTTTTTATATTCGTTCCCCGGACTACCTATTGGCTGCATTTTAACGTTTTGCCCACCTGATAACGCCCAATTCTCCCTTCAACACAAAAGCAACGCCATGCCAATCGCAAACCGCAAGGCCCGCTTTGGCTTGCCTGGCGAACGTAACCGATCTTGTCGCTCGGCAAGTCTGCCGATACGATGGTCGCCGCCTGACACAAAGTCGTTTTGGGCAGAGATGTTGCGCTCTAATTTCCCCACCGACAAATCGCGGATTTGAACCTTGATGTCCACGACCTTAGAACAATTGGCCCAACTGGTCGGAGGCCAACTGCATGGCGACCCGACGACAACTATTTCGGGCGCAGCCCCATTGGGTGAGGCCAAGCCAGGCGAGATCACACTGATCGACCATCGGACCAAACTGGCGCGTCTGGACGAGTCGCCGGCAGTCGCCGCGATTACCCCGAGCGACGCGGTGCCGACCGACCGAGCGGCGATTGCGGTCGACGACGTGCATCAGGCATTTTCGGCCATCGTCTGTCATTTTCGCCCTCCTCGAACTCGCCCTAGAATAGGCCGCAGCCCCTTGGCAGTAATCGCCGAGTCGGCAACAATCGCCGCCGACGTCGACATCCACCCTGGGGTGGTGATTGGCGAGGACGTTCAAATCGGCCCCGGATCGACGCTTCACGCCGGCGTCCAAGTGATGGCCGGTTGCCGGCTAGGCGCTGGGGTAACGCTGATGCCTGGCGCAGTGCTGTATGAAGACACGGTGCTCGGCGAACGGGTTTTGGTCCACGCCAACGCGGTCATCGGCTCCTACGGTTTCGGCTACCAAACGGTCGAAGGTCGCCATCAGCTGGGGCCTCAATTCGGACACGTCCAAATCGACCACGACGTGGAGATTGGCGCCGGCACCACGATCGACCGAGGCGCTTATGGCGTCACGCTCATCGGCGCCGGCACCAAGATCGACAACCTGGTGCAGATTGGCCACAACTGTCGCATCGGCCAGCACAACATGATCTGTGCCCAGGTAGGGATCGCCGGCAGCACCTCGACCGGCGACTATGTGGTGATGGCCGGCCAGGTCGGCATTCGCGACCATGTACACATTGGCGCAGGGGCCGTGTTAGGCGCGCTGGCCGGCGTGGCCAACAATGTCGAAGAGGGGGCCGTGATGATCGGCATCCCAGCCACTCCAGAACGCGAGCAGAAGCTCAAACAAGCAGCCCTCGCCAAGCTGCCTGAGATGCGGCGCGAATTCAAAACCGTCAAGCGGACACTCCAACGGTTGGTCGAACAGCTCGACGACGATACGCCAGCGGCCGCTTGAGCATCAGATCTGGCTGAATGACCAACGAGGAGTGCAGCGGATGTCGCAATTAAAGCTTTCGACCAACGAATCACCCTGGGTTGGCCTGGTGGCCGCCTGGGGGCGTTATCCGATTGTGGTGGCCGAGGCGCTCAAGGCGCAAGGCTATCGCGTGGCCTGCCTGGGCGTGATGCATCATGCCGATCCGGTGCTCGAATCGTTGTGCGACGAGTTTCGTTGGGTCGGGCTCGCCAAGTTTGGACAAGCCGTGCGATTCTTTCGCCGGCATGGCGTCTCCGAGGCAACCATGGCCGGCAAGTTTCACAAAGTGATGCTCTATCAACCCTGGATTTGGGCCCGGCACCTGCCCGACTGGGCCACGTTGCGCAAGCTGGCCCGCTACTTTGTCAGCACGCGAAACGATCACAAGGACGACACCCTGCTAGGGGCCATTGTCGACGCCTTTGCCGATTACAACATTCGCTTCGCCCCGGCGACCGACTACGTGCCTGAACTCCTGCTGGGCGAAGGCCGGCTAACCGGCGGCCATTTGTCTTCCGCCCAACGAAGCGACATTCGCTTCGCCTGGCAACTGGCTAAAGAGATGGGCCGGCTTGACGTCGGCCAAAGCGTCTGTGTCAAAGACCGTGCGGTGCTGGCCGTCGAAGCGATCGAAGGGACCGACGCCTGCATCACCCGGGCTGGCGAATTGTGCGGCGGCAAGGCCTTCACCGTCGTCAAAGTGGCCAAGCCCCAGCAAGACATGCGGTTCGACGTGCCCACGATCGGCATCGGCACCTTGCGCACCATGGCCGCTGCCGGCGCGAAGACCTTGGCCGTCGAGGCCGATAAGACAATTATTCTCGACGCCGACGATTTTGTTGCCTATGCGCGGCAAAAGAAGATCACCGTGGTGGCTTACCGGGGTGGTGCTGAAGAGTTGGCCGCTGCCTAGCCCTCTGGCAAATTTAGGTAGTTCCAAATTTCCGATGTTGATCGGTAGCAGCGGTCGGTGACCGCTCGCGAAACACTCGTTTTTATCGTTGTATCT
>JANQPJ010000307.1 GCA_028289525.1 Pirellulales bacterium | reverse complement strand
TCTCTAGAGCGAGTCGCTCTTGACCATAGCGGACGCGACCTAGTTTTTGCCGGGATTTTCCGACGAAACACGACTACGAATTATCCGAAATTGCTCTAGCAGTTCGGTCGGTTGCAAAACTGAGAAAAGCCCTCGACCCAAATTGGCCGAGGGCTTTTTCACGAGAATCACCCCCCCAGGTATTCTCTCGCAATACGATGATGAGTCGTGTCACTCAATCGGTTCATCGTGTCCAACCGGCGAAACACTTGGGTTTCGTAGGCCAGGGCCGAAACCGAGACGATTGCTGCGAAGGGCAGCGCGAGCGTTCGGCTGAGGACTTGTTTCCGACGGTTGGCTCACCAGAGTTTCCAAGCTGCTAGGCGTCTGTTCGCTAGCCGCGATGCCGCGTCGATCTCGTGTCGGCTTGCGGTCCTGCTTGGGGAACAAATCTGGCACGTCATCGGTTGGAACCGGTGTCTCATCGGGACGTTCTGGATAGAGTTCGGTGTCGGTTTCCGGTGGAACCATCGGAACGGTTTCATCCAGCCCGCCGTTGGGATCTTGTGGTTCTGCGATGTCAATCGGCGGCTGCGGAGGTGCGTCTGCCGACTCGGATTCCGTCGTACTGCTGTCCAAACCATGATCGCGACGGCCACTTACACCGGCCTCGGTTTCGTTGCATTCGCCTCCCATCGTTCGCCAGTTGGTGGCTTGATAGCCAGCACACCAGCCGTCTGGATGACATTTGCAAGCCAACGGACCAGGACAATCTTGGCAGCCCATGATCTTTTCGATCAAAAACGGCCCTTGGCCGTCCCATTGGCCGGGGGCATCGTCGTAGCCAAAGCCGTCTGCCGTACACAAACTGCACGAGCTTCCGCTACACGAGTCGCACCCACCGTCACAGGCAGAGCAGTGATTGCAACCAATTTCGTCTTCCAGACGGTAGTTGTTTTGGACGTTCAACAGTTCGCCAGCGGTGACGTGATCAATCGGCTCTTCATAGTTCTGAAGGATCGCGGCTGCTTCACTCGGTTCGACCAGTTTGGGAAACAGCAGTTCCGAGGGCACATTGTCTTCTTCTCGAATCATTTGGCGTTCGAGCATCGCCGTGGCCAGGTTTTCTCGGGCGGCAACCGCTTCCGTCGCACGGACGGTCTCGTTGCACTCAGGACCTAGCTCTTTCCAATTGGTCGGGTTATATCCGAAGCAGTAAGGGTCTGGAACGCACTTACAGGACAGCTCCCCTGGACAGTCAGGGCACCCAAAGAATTTTTCAAAAATGTTTGGGCCGCCGTGCCAGGTTGGAATCCCGCAGCCAGTCAGGCCGACAACCAGGGCTAGCATTGCCAGGCTGGTTGTCTTCGATAAGGAATTGATCAGGGTCGCCACGACTCTTTCCCCCTCGTTAGAAGTCGGATCGCAATCCTAGGATTGGGACCGTTCACGTGAAGCGTATTCTATGTGGATGAAATAGGACCGCTAGGCGATTAGGTGGCCAACCGGAAATGGTTGGCCACCTTGCCAAGCTTGGGTTATGGAAGTACTGTGGCGGATCCTTCGGCAGCCGCCTGGCCAGCGCTTCCTGCGATCTGGCCAAACTGGCTTTGAGCACCACCACCGAGCACGTTACCGGAGAACTGCGAAACGATACCGATGATCGACGACGAGGCCGCGCCAATCGTGTTGATCGGCCGCATCAGGCGGTTTAGATCGTTGTCGAAGCGAATCCACTGACGTTCCGCGACATAGAGACGATCACCAGGCATCAGTTGAAAGTTCGTACACGTTTGACCCAATTGCGAAATTGCTCGCCAGTCAACGTTCAAAATCTGGTCGCAGCCATCAGAGTTACAGCCTGGTCGGGCAATCCAGATCCGTTTGGAACTGTCAGGCCCAAATCCACCTGTGTTGGCCACTACGTCGAGCACCGTTTCATTTCCAGTAATCGGAAATCTCTGGACATTGTCGCCAAGGCCAGCGCCTTGAGTAATCATATAGAAAAACTTGCTGCTGGGAGCGATTACTCGAAGCGAGACCTCGGGATCCTGGAGATATTTCGACAAATGCGTTTCGATCGCCGCTTTGGCTTCCTCGATCGTTTTGCCGGTCACCAGCACACGTCCGTAGTTCGCCAAGGTCACGCGACCGTCATAGGCTACCGGATGTTCGCCCTCGATTGTTTGTTGGGCTGAGATGGCTCCCAGCTTAACGGTCACTTCAGGAGCACGCAGGTGCTTGAGCAAGTGTTGGTGAATTGCCCGTTTGGCCTCTTCAGGCGTTAGCCCAGTCACCTTGACTTCACCATAGGTAAAGCCCAGGTCGACCGTGCCGCCTACCTGAATTGGGAAGATGCCGGCGATCGGCGCGTCAGGCAAGGTGCCAAAGACATTGATGTCAATCGTATCGAGCACCCTAAGGTGGTAAGGCGCTTTCGGCACCAGATTGATGGCTTGGATGTCCAACACATCTGGCGGTTCGATGATATATTCTGGCAGGACCGCTTTGCGTAGTTCGCGCGGCATGTCGTGAGGCACAGGCGAGCGTTTCGCAGGATAGGGACGCCAGCGCTGGCGCGTCAGAAAACATCCCGTACTGCAGAAAGTCGCTGTCAGCAGTAGTAGGACCACCACCTGGCGTCCAAGAGATCTGCGGACCATCTGAAGTTCCCCCTTGTTGATTCGAAATACTTGAGGCTTGGATTCTCTTGAAGATTGTGTAAATCGAGGGAAACCGGAAACCATTGACTTTCCCTTCGCAAGCATTCTTCGGCACAATCCGATTTACCGGACCAACCTTTTCGACCGAATTATTTGGATTTTTTGGCGCAAGCCGAATAACCCAGAACCTCGTTCTGGCTTACCTAATTTTCCAAACAAGGTGCCGTGGTTGCTTGGTGATATTTTCTATCTCCTGAAGCAACAACAGGTTATGTGGTAAGCACAGGCTCTGCTAAGGGAGCGCTTTCGGCCATGAAACCGGCCTGGACAGAGACGGTGAAAACGCTACCCTACTGGCCCAAATTCGAGACGGTGTAGCGTCTCGAGGCATATTGACCATCAGGTTGGCTGGTCCGTCAGGCGGTTCGGTTGGCTTTGAAATCGAAAGAAAACGACATGCTGGCGGAAAGGAGTCTGCCGATGAAAAGGCTGCTATTGGTCCAGGGGGCCGTGATTCTCGCCGCTGGTTGTGGCACCACTCAGCCAACCGTGAATCCGTTTCTAGGGCCTCAGACGGTGCCTCCGCCAGGCACGGGAGCGGCTGCTCCGCCGAACGTGTCGGTGCCCTATTACCAAGGTGCTCCGCCCCCTGGTCAGCCGCCAGTAACGCCTGGCGCGCCGAGCTACGCGCCGCCTGCCGGTTCTTCATATCGCGCACCCCAAAGCTCAATCACTCCCCAGGCGCTGCAGAACGCATCTACCGGTTTGGCGACCAGTGCAGTTCAGTCTGATCAGTTGCGTGCGGTCGGTCAGGTTGTCGACCTAGACGCCCAGTTGGCCTCTTCGGCAGCATCGCCGGTCGGGTTGGAGGCCTCCAAAACCCGCTTGGCCAGTGCGTCTGTAGTGGTCCGACCGATGGAATCTGCGATCTCGATTCCCGACGACAATCAGCCGCTACGGTCCAGGGTGCAAACACCGCAGCCAACTCAGGCAGAATCGCAAATCGTATTGGCCCAAGCATCGGAAACGCTCGACTTGGCCGCTGCCAGGCCTTTGCCCAACCGTCCTGGGCATGGGTATCTATCGAAACGCCAACGCTCGATCGGCACAACGGTTGCCGTTGTGCCGACAGCGGCTCAAGTGCCTACTTTAGCCGTATCACCGGTGCGCCACCAACTGCGTCGGGCGATTCCTGAAATCACCGATTTGCCGCCTCATCGTGGCGTCGCCAAGATCGTGACCACCGAAACCGTTGCCTCGCCTGAAGTGACAACCGTTGCGTTTCAAGCTGCAAGCCCCCTGGTACGCCACGGCTACGACGAAGGCTATCAACGTCTTCGAGGCCGCTTGGAACGTTCCCAAGCAACCGGGCAATGGAAACTCCGCTACATTCCAATCGACGGCACCACCGACGATTATGGCGGTAGCGTCTCTATCTCCAATCCGGATGTGTTGACCCAATTTGATCCAGGCGATTTTGTAACGATCGAAGGCCGAGTGATCGACGACGCCCAGAGCTCAGGCTCATTTGCACCATCCTACCGAGTTGACCAAATTGCTGCCGCGCACCCTTAGAGCAGATTACCAAAATGCGGCTCGACGTTTCGTCGGAAAACCTCGGCAAAAACGCTTGTCGCGTCCGCTACGGTAAAAAGCAACTTGCTTTAGTAGCGCAAAAAGTTGCCTGCGAATCGCGCGGCGCTGTAGCACTAGCTGGACAGCGCCACTTTGTTGTGAATACAAGGCGCGACGCGCAAGCGAGGGAAGACGTTCCACTCAAATTCCCTCTCGCTTGCGCGTCGCGCCTTGTATTGTTCGTGATTGTCTGGCAAAATCTGGAGATTACGACCTGGACGATTCACGATTGCCACTGCGTGGCTAAAATGCGCAACTTCAAAACTGGCGCTTCAGACTTTAAATCGACCTGCCCAACTTCTCAAAAATACCTGCAACAGCAGCCGGTCATTTCGACGACCGGTGAGCAGGGTAGAATTGGGCCAGGCGATTGGCCGAGACTCCACAGCTATGGGCTGTGAGCAAAAACCAGTTTCGCATGGTTTGTCGAACCAGACCGTGACGCTGCCAGCGCCGAGGGCTCACATGGAGTGGGCCAGGCAATAAGATCGGCCGCGAAATGCGTCGCAGGCGTTTCATCAGCATCATGTCTTCCATCAGACGGGCATCTGGAAAACCACCTAGCTGCTCGAACGTTTGGCGACGGATAAACAGCCCTTGATCGCCATACGGCAGGCCAACCACGGTTGCCCGCAAAGCGTTGCCACGCTCAAGCCACCGGTAACCCCAGCCCCCGGCTTCGATCCGTTGGCGAAATGCACCGGCCAAGACGCTAGGGTTGGCCATGGCATTCACAATCTGTTCGATGCTGTGGGCGGTGAGCCAATTATCCGCATGCAGAAAGAGCAGCGCGGCACCGGTCGCATCGGCGGCCCCAGCGTTTTGCTGCACGGCGCGCCCAGATTGGCTAACGATGATTTTCGCGCCGTGTTGCTCGGCCAGCCAGACCGTTTCGTCGTGGCTGCCACCGTCGACCACGATCACTTCTCCGGCCCCGGCCGTATGAGCACTTTCGACCGCGCGCACGATATTGTCGGCTTCGTTCAACGCCGGAATCACCACCGACACGTCACCAGTCGCCACTACTTCCGATCGAGATTCAAATAAGACGTGTGGCTGGCTGGTCAAAACGCTCAGATACCCTGGACGAAAACTCGAATCAGTTTGGGGTGGGGGCCGTTCGACTGGCAACGTTGGTCGTGCCAGCACGATTCAAAAAAGTGGCGACCCGTTCCAAATTGTAACGTCCAGTAAGCTGCCGGCGTACCCAGCCTTGGTCGTTTTTTTCGTAGACAATCAACTGGGGAATCTTGGTTCCCGACATCAATTTCGCGGCCAGCTTGCGTTCGTGGTCGCTATCGACCGTGGCAAACGCCACGCCCTCGAACGAACCCTGACGACGGAGTTTCGGGAGAATTTCGCGTTTCACGACCTGGCAACTGGGGCACCAGTCGGCCCCAATCAACACGACCAAAGGCTGCCCGGTCTCGGTGCTTTGCTGGAATGCCTGTTCATAGCTGGTTTGCGGCGCGGCCGCGACCACAGAAACTTGGAGCAAAACGCTGATCGCAAGGCCGGACATTATCAAGGTCTCCTTTAGGCAAGTGCGCTGGTTGGAATCTATCGTAGCAGAGGGGTTCAAACGGTTTGGGCAGTCGGTATGGATTAAATCGGTTAGAAAAAGCCCCATGGCCAAATTTATTGACGTTTTTTGATGTTTTTTATCATTTTTCAAATCGGTCGGTCTCTCTATCTCACACCTTCGAGAGAACGTTGTGCCAGGCAAGCAACGAGTCCAACCGCAAAAACAGAGAGAAGTCCTTTTCCTACTTCTACGAAGGTAGGACGTAGACGGTTCGATAGAATATCAAGTGGGGCGTTTAGTTTATCTGGGTGAAAATGGGTGGCAAGGGAGCTTGAGGTGGAATTTTTTGTTTTTTTGAAATAAGGAGATTTCTTCCTGATCTCGATTCTCGAAACTGTCGATTTGCTATGATTTGTCGAAGTTGAGGGTGTCTTGAATAGCCCGATATAATGGGCAATCGTGTTGGCTCCGTTATCAGGGGCTGACCGTTGGGCAGCAAAGCAGGAAATTGACTCGATGAAACTACGCGTCGGTCTGGTCGGATTGGGAAGTGCCTGGGAAACAAGGCATCTGCCTGCACTGCGGGCACTGGCCGATCGGTTCGAGGTGCGGGCAATCTGTGAGCCGGTGGCTCATCGGGCAGCGCTGGCGGCCAAGGAGTTTGGGGCCGCTCAGGTAGACGGCTTTCGGGCTCTGGCTGCCCGAGAAGACGTGGACGGTGTTTTGCTGCTCTCCGCTCAATGGTACGGTTCTCTGCCGATTCTGGCCGCTTGTGAGGCAGGCAAGGCGGTTTACTGTGCCGACGCGTTGAAGCTGGCCGTTGACCAAGCCCGGCACATCAAGAGCCACGTCGAACAGGCAGGCATCGCTTTTGTGGCCGAATTGCCCAAACGCTTGTCGCCTGCGACCTTGCGGCTCAAAGAACTCGTTGCCACTCAGTTGGGAGCCCCCCAGTTACTGTTTTGCCACCGGCGGCGACGGGCTGGTTCCGCAGGCTGTGAACCGGCCAGTTGGGTCCGGCGCGACCTGATCGAATCGGTCGACTGGTGCCGGTACGTGGTCGGCCAAGAGCCGACTTCGGTCGTCGGGCTAGCCCATCGCTCGCCTGACGCTGACCAAGGAGACGACTACCAGATGTTGAGCCTGGACTTCTCTCCAGCAGAGGGGCCTGGTTCTGGAGCGGTAGCTCATATCAGTTCGGGGCGTTATTTGCCTGCCCATTGGCAAGAGGCTATCTCCTTCCGACCGCCAGCAGCGATGCAAGTGGTCTGTGCCCAAGGGGTGGCCTTTATCGACCTGCCGGCGACGCTAACCTGGTTTGATCAAGCTGGCCGACATATGGAGTCGCTCGAGAGCGAGCGGCCTGTCGGCGAACAGCTTTTGCTGAGCTTCTATCGGGCTGCGACCAGCTTTGTTCGGGATACATCGAGCTTGGAGGATGCCTATCGGGCACTCCGTATCGTCGTCAATGCCCAGGAGAGCCATGCCGGCGGGAAACGCGTGCCGATTGAACTCAACGGCCTCTCGAACACCCCCTAGCGGACGATGACGTTTGATTTCGCAAAAGCGATAAAAAGAGTGCTTTTTCTCGTTCCCAAGCTCAGAGCTTGGGAACTAGGCTTTAAAGAGCATCTTGTGTTTCGGCGGTCGCAGCAAGTTCACAGCCGGTTGACTTGTGCTTCTAGGCAGCCGACACTAGGGGCTCTAGCAACAAATCGAACGCTCGATTCGTTTGTCCTCAGGGCTGATTTAAAAACAACACGCTATGCCGATTCAGGTTGTATGTCCCGGGTGCCACGCGCGTTTCAAGGTCAGTGATAAGTTTGCTGGCAAGAAAGGGCCTTGTCCAAAATGCAAGGCCGTCATCCAAGTGCCCACGGCCGACGACCAGGTCGTGATTCACGAGCCGGAGCATTCGGAAGCCGGAGCCCGCTCGGCCACTGGGGCTCATGCCTTGAAGCCGATCGAACGGCTCGAAACCGAGCCGCCGCAACTGGCCGTGGCCGCAGGCATTGGGATTAGTCTGTTGGTCTTGTTGATTGCCGTGGTGTTTCGCTTTTCCGAAACAGGCCCTCCAAGGCTGGTGCTGCCGTTGGGGGCCGTGGTCTTGGGCCCTTTGCTTGCCTGGTTCGGTTATGGATTCTTGCGCAACGAAGAGGACTTAGCACCGTTTGAAGGCGTCTCGCGATGGGTTCGGGCAATCATTTGTGGTGGGGTTTATGCAGGGCTCTGGTTACTATTTAGCTATTTGTATACAACGTTTTTTGGCGCGGCCCCGGTTGCCGTGCAGAACGTGGTCTTCCTGGCCCCGGTGATCGCACTCATCGGAGCGGCCACGGCCTACTTCAGCTTCGACCTTGACCTGGGAAACAGCTTCTTCCACTTCGCTCTCTATATGTTCGTCACCATGATCTTGCGGCTGGTCATGGGATTGCCAGCGGTTTAACCTTTGGCCCAACCCTTGGTAGCAGTTATCAGCAAAGGGCTCAGTCGAGGAGGGCGCGCTGATATGTTTTTGATACCTTGGATCGTTGAACATTCCTTGTTGGATATTGGGTGTTTTCTTTGTACCAGAGAAGAATGTCCAATATCCAACAAGGAATGTCCAATTTCGAAGGATGAAGCGACGCGCCAGCGCGTGCCCTAGACCCTAGACTCTCAACCCTCGACCCCATGTCCTCATTGCTAGAAATTCCAGAGCTTGTTGAGCTAGACGCTCGTCGGGGGCTGATTCGCATCCCTCCGGAATTAGACGTACCGCTTACCTGGCGCGTACGGCAGCTGATTGATTGCCGCGAGTTTCGGCGTCTGGCGCGAATTAGTCAACTCGGCCTGGTGTCGTTAGTCTACCCGGCTGCTCATCACACCCGATTCGAGCATTCGTTAGGCGTTTTTCGCACCGGCTTGCTCTATCTAAAACGGCTTGCCCGAGATCGCCGGTTTGCCGAGCTGATCGAGCCATGCGATGCCGAGCTATTCTTAGTGGCGGCTCTGCTGCACGATTTGGGCCACTGGCCCTATTGCCATCCGATGGAGGATTTGCAGCTTCAGAGCGTGCCAACGCATGAGCTGTTTGCCAACAGTTTTCTTTTAGAAGGCGAAATTGCCGATTGTTTGCGTGACGATTGGGGAATCAACCCCCGCGACGTGGTGTCAATCCTCTCAGGCAAGGCCGAGTCGAAAAAGATGCGTGTCTTGCGCAGCATGCTTTCCGGTCCGATTGACATCGACAAGATGGACTATCTGATGCGTGATAGCCTGCACGCTGGCGTGCCCTATGGTCGAAATTTTGATCAACCTCGTTTGATCGGAAGTCTGTGTCTGAACCAGGCTGGCGATGGGTTGGCGATCACCGACAAAGGAAAGACTGCCGCTGAGTTGATGGTGTTTGCCCGATATGTGATGTTTAGCGAAGTCTACTGGCATCACACGGTGCGCGCGGCCACGGCCATGTTGCAGCGTGCTTTTTATTTATTGCACGGCCAGCTAGACCTCGATTCGCTGCTCCGATCAGACGAAACGGAGATGATTCAGCAGTTACAGCAGATTGCCGGCGACGGTCCGGCCAGCGAATTGCTTGGCGGCCTGTTTGGCGCAGGTCGTCGAATTTACAAAGCCGTCGGGCAATACAGTCTGTTCCAGGAACCTGAGATTTATCACCGAATGGCCCGACAGCCTTATCCATGGTTGGCTGCCTGTGCCGAACAGTTTGCCCATTTGGCCAGCAGCCAGTTGTCGTGTATCGTGGCTCCACATGAAGTGTTGTTCGACTCGCCTCCGGTGGAGCGTGAGGTCGAATTCAATATTGAAGTCTTCTTTCCCAAGGAGAATCGTTTCCGGCAGCTCGGCGAAGTTTCGCCAGTGGTGAAAACCCTGGCCACCGAACAGTTTGACGATTACGTCAAGCGCGTTCGGGTATTTGTCCATCCCCGTCTGGCCGAATCTTTGGGCGCTGATGGCAAGTTACAATCCTTGCTGCTCGAAGCGATTGAGCGGATGGATTGAGGAAGGCTGTTGAGAGTTTCTGATAAACATAAATTCCAGGTGCAGCTTGCAGCCAGTTGGTTTAAAATAACTTAAGACCCGCAGGCTTCAATTGACACATATTTGCTCGAATCCGTGCCTCATGCAGATCCACCCCCGCGTTCGTACTGCCCTCACGTTTCTGGTCATCGGCGCCATCGTAGGCGGCTGGATTGGCAGCCGGCCTGATAACACCCTAGGTCTGGTCGGAGGCGCGTTGCTGGGAGGGGGCGTGTTTGGCTTTTGTGGGCTACTCTGGGACTGAAGGCCAATTGGGGCAACGGTCCACGTGTCGTTGAGACACCGTCATTCCCGTTCTCTGCGCCGCGAGAGATCATCGAGCATGCGTTGTGCCGTCGGGTCGCCAGGCCGCAGGTCGAGTAGGATTTGAACCGATGCCTGGGCCTGCTCCCACTGTTGGCGGGCCACATACAGTTCAGCGAGCAGCATCCGGTAGTCATAGGAATTTGCTTGCAAGCGACAGGCCTCTTCGAGTTGTTCAATTGCCTGGGGACTCCGGCCAACGAAGTGCAGCATCAGGCCATATTGCACACGCAGCGCCGCGTTCTCAGGTACCAGACGGACGTCGCGGGACAGCAGTTCGATTTCCGCTTCACGCAGTGACTTGATTTTCTGGACTGAGCCGCCGGTTTGGGTCAGCAAGGCTGCCAGTTGTGCCCGGGGACCGGCCAGCGTGGACTCGAGCCGCATCGCCACCTGAAGCGATTCGATCGCTTGATCGAGCTTTCCTTGTTCCTGATACAGGCTAGCTAACACCAGATGAGCACCAGCCCGATCGGCGTGCAGCCGCTGAGCCTGTTCAAACTCCTTGATGCCGCGCCGCAACGATTTTTGTTCGCTGGCCAGCAGTCGAGCAGAGGGGACCGACACCAACCGTCGCGCGGCTGTCATGCGGACCGTCCGCACCGGGTCATCGAGCAACGGAACCAGCCAGCGAACCGCTTCACTGGGAGTAAGTTCCGGCAGGCTGCGCACTGCCGATCCTCGTACCAAGGGGTTCGCATGTTTAAGCGCTTGGGTCGTCGCTTGTCGAGCTGGTAGGGAAGGGTAGCGAGCCAATAGTTCTAGGGCCGTGGCGCGCACGATCGGCGCGGTCTTCGGTTGTCGCAGCACCTTGAGCAGCTGCCGCTCGCCGTCTGGAGTTTCTTGTCGCGCTGCCGCAAACGCGGGCGCAAAGCTGGGCCGACCAGCCCGTTCGGGGCCAAACCACTCAGCGACACGCTGGGCGGCCCAACGGGCGTCTTCCGTCGGTTTCGTATGGCAGGCATTGCAGGCATTTGGCGTCTCCAGTTCGATGCTCAGATCGGGGCGCGGCACTCGAAAGCTATGATCGCGCCGAGGATCGACCACCATGTAGGTTCGCTCCGGCATGTGGCAATCGACGCACTGCGTGCCTGCCCCGTTTACGGGGTGATGGTGATGGGCCGGCGTGTCGTATTTGCCTGGCGTGTGGCATTGGGTACAGAGCCGGTTGCCGGGAAACTTGAGTTGCAACGAGTGAGGGTTGTGGCAGTCGGTGCAACGCACTCCATGGGCATGCATCTTGCTTTGTAGAAACGACCCATAGACGTACACTTCGTCCAGAATCTGGCCATCGGCATGGTAAAGCGACTCGCGCAGCCGCTCTGGTTCATAGAAGTCGAGAAAATCGCTGCCAGGCGTAAAGCGAGGATGCACTTGGCTGCGCCGTGCGTGGCATTTGGCGCAGGCGTCGAGTTCCGACTTCGAGGCATCGCCTTTCAGGCGGGCTAGGCCATACCCGTGACGCCGATCCCAAAACAACGATCGCGCGCCGGCCAACTGAACATGCAGACTGCCAGGCCCATGACAGGCTTCGCAACTGACGTCGATTTCAGAAAACGTGGTATGAAACGTATCGGTTGCCAGATCGTAATTTTTGTGCACGTTCGTGCTGTGGCAATCGGCGCAAACGTGATTCCAGTTTTGCATCGAACCGGTCCAGTGGAGCGGATCGCCAGGCAAGATCCGCTCGTCGGTCACATCTGGCGGCGGGACATAGAACCAGCGTTTTTGGGAGGTATCCCAAGAAATCCGCAGCACCTGAACCCGACCGTCGGGAAACTCGACCATGTATTGCTGCAAGGGCCGGATGCCAAAGGTGTATTTGATCTGAAAATCGGCCATCCGACCGTCAGGGCCTTCGGTATGGACATAAAAATTGCCGTTGCGCCGGAACAGACGCGAGGTCACCCCCTGGTAGCTGAAGATGGCGTTGTCGAAGTCACCCAACACGCTCTCGTCACTGGCCAGAGCCATCGCCAGATCGTGGTCCGAGCCAGCCCAGTCGGCCGCCTGAGTCTGATGGCATTCGCTGCACGAGGCCCGGCCTACGTAGCGAGCTTCGGCCTCTAGTGGCAGAGCCCACCACCAGTCGACCGCCACGGCCAGAGCGATTAAAACCATTGCGCCAACGAGGAGAACACGCCAGCGAATGCGAGAGCCGCGAGGGGAATGGGGAGACATGCGAGACCAGGGGGAACGGCAGAATGTTCGCTCACGAGTGGTCAATTATCGTCGCTCGACAGTCGCGAGGCAAGTGTAGCGGTTTCGCGCTTCGGCCACCGGCCGCTGTTTTCATTGGTCATCGCCAGCAAACCCGGTATGATAACCTTTGGCTGGCAGTGTCGTTGAGCCTGGAACCAGCTGTCAAAGTGGAAGGAGTAGCCGTATGGCCTTGGTCATTCGCAATGGGCGAATTGTCACCGCCGACGAAGAGCGTGTGGCCGATATTTACTGTGCTGACGAAACAATTACCGCAATCGGAGCCGACCTTCAGGTACCCCAGGCGACCGAAGAGATCGACGCGACTGATCGCTATGTGTTTCCCGGCATGATCGACCCCCATGTGCACATCTACTTGCCGTTCATGGGCACCTTGGCCAAGGACGACTACGCCACGGCCAGCCGAGCGGCTCTGGTCGGTGGTACGACCACCGTGATTGAAATGTGCTGCCCAAGCCGCGAGGATGATCCACTTCAGGCATTTGAACTCTGGCGTTCGCAGGCCATTGGCAAAGCGGCCGTCGACTACTCGTTCCACATGGGCGTCACTCGATTTGACGACGC
>JANQPJ010000351.1 GCA_028289525.1 Pirellulales bacterium | reverse complement strand
GTGTGGATGCGCGCGTTTCGCGAGCGGCCACCGGTCGCTGTTTTTTTGCACTTCTGCTGGTGCTCGCCAGCGAAAATTGCCATGCCAACGAACTAGCACGGAGCCGCTTTTCCGCGCATCGCCTGGGAACCACCATCCGCCTGACGGTCTATGCCGAAGACAAGCTCCAGGCTACTCGAGCTGCCCAGGCGGCGTTGTTGGAAATCGACCGGCTCGAGGCGATCCTGAGCAGCTATCGCGACGACAGCGAACTTGTCCGGTTGAGTAACCGCTCTGGAAGTGGCCAGGGAATTCCGGTTTCCAACGACCTTTGGCAGGTACTGTGTGCGGCCAACAGACTTTCGAGAAAAACCCAAGGGGCGTTCGACATCACGGTGGGCCCCTATAGCCAGCTTTGGAAACAGGCCAGGCGTGAACGTCAGTTGCCAACTGCCGAACAACTGGCCACCGCCGGCAACGCCGTGGGCTATCGTCATGTGCAACTCGACTGTGCAGACCAGCGTTGCCGTTTAACCCAGCCGAACATGCGGCTCGACCTTGGCGGCATCGCCAAAGGCTACATCGCCGACCGTGCCCTAGCGGCTCTGCAAGCGGCCGGCTGCCCGATCGCGCTGGTCGACGCCGGCGGCGACTTGGCTCTCGGCGCTGCGCCACCGGGCCGATCCGGCTGGCGCGTGGGAATCGCTCCCCTGGCTGCCGATGCCCCCGCGTCGCAATTTCTGAGTCTGGCCGACGCGGCGGTGGCCACCTCGGGCGATGCCTGGCAATCGGTCACGATCGACGGTGTACGTTACTCACACTTGCTCGACCCTCGAACTGGCATCGGCCTTACTCAACGCAGCAGCGTCACGGTGGTCGCCTCTGACTGCCTGACCGCTGACAGCCTGGCCTCGGCCGTTAGCGTGCTAGGGCCCCAGGCTGGCATGCGTCTGATCGAGTCGATTTGTGGAGCCGAGATGCTGCTGGTTGAGCAACGCGACGGTCAGGCCCAGCGCCAATCGTCAACCGGCCTGAAAGCCTTGCTCGACGCCGACTGAACGCGACTACTCTAGCAATCGTCGCACCGGTTGTTCCGGTTATAGCGCTGTGTTTGCCACGATCTGATTTTTGAACTAGGTTTTGGTTAGAGCAAAGGTTCTGACGAACTGGGTCGCACACCACTTTTCATCTGGTGTTTTCATCTTCGCTTGGGATGTGGCATTGGTCAGCATGTCTTCGCTCTCAACGGCAGCAACATCGAACCCAGGCGGGTTCGTTTCCAACCGGCAGATTGTCGGCAGATAAACACGCGAGCTGAACGATGCGATACCTACGACGCTTTCTCCAAGAGGAGACGGCAGCCACCGCTGTGGAATATGCCGTGATGTTATCCTTGATTCTGCTAACCTGCATCGGCGCCATCGCTGTCATGGGCACGCAGACTCAATCCTTGTGGTCCGACAACAACACCGGGCTGCAGAGAGCCTTCAATCAGTAGCTGGCGCCTGGTCACGTTCTTCAGGAGTTGCCAACGTGCGCGCCGGTAGTTCCACTTGAACGCTCGACACTTGGCCTGCGCGCTCAATCCGTAATCGCAGCGCTCGCTCAGCCTGATTCACACGGACTAGCAGTTCCTGGCTATCGCGAAAGTCTTGGCCATCGAATTGATAGATGCGATCGTGGACCAACAGCCCTGCCTGGTCGGCCGGCGAGCCTGGCACCACGCGTGTAATCAAAACAGCCCCCGGTTCGGCCTCGTCGTCGCGCCACGCTAGCCCCACGCGCACTGGTTCGCCAGCCAAGGAGACTTCAAGCTGTCGAGGTGTCTCTTCGCCGGCTCGCTGGAAGGTCACCTGAATCGACCGTGGTGCGACCAACACTCTCGTCCGCAGGTCGGCACCATCGACCAACGGATGCCCGTCGACCGCCAGCAAGCGGTCGCCGGGGTGAATGCCGGCTTGTTGGGCAGGCGACCCGGGCACCAGTCGGGTCACAGGCAAACCGGTGTTCAACTGGCTCGGCTCTTCCCACCAAACACCCAACCGCACAGGCAGGGCGGCCAACGGTCGTTCCAGACGCTGCCGGTCATCGGGATGCTCGGTCTGACACTGAGCGCGAAACCCTGGCAAAGCTTTCTCGTCTGCCAGACGGACCACCAGCGGCAATAACAACTGGCCGACCGATTCGATCCCGGCGTGGTTGATCTTATGGGCATCGTCGCTCGGCCGATGGTAGTCGCCGTGCAGGCCGGTGTGAAGCATCAAGACCGGAATCTGCCGCTGGTAGAACGGCCAGTGATCGCTGTTCGCCTTGAGGGTCCAAGGAAATGTCAGACGCAAATCAGGCTGGCCGACAGCCTCGCTCACACGACGTCGCAAGCGCCAACTGGTCCGCGTGCCTCCGACTTCTAATGCCCCGTTGCGCAGCCGGCCGATCATGTCGATGTTCACCGCCAGGGCAATCCGATCCAGAGGAACCGTCGGATGAGCGACCCAATGCTTCGAGCCGAGCAGACCTTTCTCTTCACCATCCCAAAAGGCCAGCAAGATCGACCGCCGGGGCGCTTGGGGCAGCAAGGCCAAGGCTTCGGCCAGCTCCAGCAGGACTGCGGTGCCGCTGGCGTTGTCGTCCGCGCCGTTGTGAATGTAGCCGGTCGGGCCATAGCTGTTTCGGGCAGTTCCATATCCGACATGGTCGTAATGAGCCCCTACGAGCAGATATTCTTCGGCCAAGGCCGCGTCGGAACCACGGACTTCAGCCAGTAGATTACGATAGCGGGCACCGAACGATTGGTACCACGTGCCGGCATCGCCAGCCGGCTGCACGCCGGCGCGCGTCAACTCCTTGGCCAAATAGACGCCGGCCGACCGACCACCACGGCTCCCGGCTTCACGGCCTTCGAACGTGTCGTCGGCCAGCACGTCGACGTGCCGTTTGACATCGGCCTGACGAATCGAATCAATCGCGTTGCGCAGTGCGACGTTTTCGGCCGCGTTGGCCGCCGCTGCCACGCCTACGATCAACACGACTAGCCACTGACAAGTTTGCTGCGTCATGCGCTTAGGAGGATTGCAAAGTCGTTT
>JANQPJ010000337.1 GCA_028289525.1 Pirellulales bacterium | reverse complement strand
TGCCTTGTTGTTGGTCGTGGTGGTGCTGGCGTCGCTCAACCAGTTGGGCGTCGATACGACCTCGGTAGCAGCCATCCTCGCGGCGGCCGGTTTGGCCGTGGGGCTGGCCTTGCAAGGCACGCTTGCCAATTTTGCCTCGGGCGTGATGCTGATCATTTTCAAGCCACTGAAAGTAGGCGACTTTGTTGAAGCGGGCGGCAAGTCGGGCGTGGTCGAAGAAATTCAGATCTTCAACACGATTATGCGCACCGGCGACAATGTTCAGATGATTGTGCCCAACAGCTCTGTGACCAGCGGACCGATTACCAACTTTTCGGCCAAGGACACACGACGCATCGATTTAGTCTTCGGCTGTGGATATGGCGACGATCTGAAAGCAGTGAAACAGTATCTCGAAGAGACCCTGGCCACTGAGCCAAGAGTGCTGGACGATCCAGAACCGGTGGTGGCGGTGGCCGAATTGGGCGACAGTAGCGTGAATTTCGTGGTACGGCCCTGGGTCAAGAGTGAAGACTATTGGGCCACTCGCTGGGACTTGACCGAACGGATCAAGCTCGGATTCGACGAGCGTGGGTTTAACATTCCCTACCCAACGCAAGACGTTCACATGCATCAAGCTGACTGATTTGCCGAGATTGGCTGATGTTGGCGCGGTTCAACCTTTGATGCTGCCGGAGACCGTGTTGCGCAAAAACATTCGTTGTGTCAGCAAGAACAGCAACACGATCGGCAAACTAAACAACACGGCACCCGCCATCACCAGATGGGTTTGAGTCGAGTAGGCACTCACGAGCCGCTCCAGACCGTAGGCCAGCGGGAATTTTTCCGGGTCGCTCAAGTAGAGCAATGGACCATTAAAATCATTCCACGCGGCGACGAATTGGAACAAGGCCACCGTGGCTAGTGCCGGTTTGCTCAAGGGAATCGCGATTCGCACGAAGACCCCCAACTCGCTACAACCGTCCAGCCGGGCCGCATCGAGCAAGTCTTCGGGCAAGCTGAGAAAAAATTGCCGCAGCAGGAAAATGTAAAAGGCATCGCCTAGAAACGTAGGCACAATCAGCGCGGCGAGCGAGTTGTACATTCCCAGCTCGCGCAACAGCAAAAACCGAGGAATCATCGTTGCCTGCCATGGCAACAGCATCGTGGCGATCAACAGCCCAAACCAGCGATCGCGGCCTCGCCACCGCAGGCGGGCAAAGCCGTAGGCAACCAGCGAACAGCTTAGTACGCTGCCGACCACGCTCCCTACACACAACACCAGTGTGTTGCGCAGATACAAAAAATAGGGCATCGTAGTGACCACCTCGCGATAGTTCGACGCTTGCCATCGATCAGGCAGCCACGCATGTGGGTTCGCGTCCAACTCTGCTGGAGACTTGAGCGACGTGAGCACCATCACTCCCATCGGCAGCGAGAACAGGCCTGTCACAGTTAGCAGCATCAGGAACGCAAAGCGTGGAGTTTTAACGCGACGCATGGCGCACCTCGTCTAAACGGGCTTGAACGCGCTGCGTGACTTCACGAAGCACCGTTTCCGGATCGGCCCCGCGATACATGACCGCTTGGCCGGCCGCTTCGATCTCGCGCCGATACAAGGCCGCCACCGGCAACGCCGGGATCGGCACCTGATGTTCACTTTTGGCCAACTCGACGAACGTTTTCATCAGTGGATTTTGGTTTAGGTAGGACTGAAACACCGGTTCGGTGACCACCTGAGGCGAGGCAGGGATCCAGCCACCTTCGGCGCACGCTTGGGCTGCCTGAGCTTCATGTCCACCAAAGCCGGACCAGAATTTCATAAACTCCCAGGCACCGGCCGGCTGTCGTGCGCCGCGTGGCACCAAGAAAAAATTACCGTTCACCCAGCCTGCCTGCTGACGACCGCCGGCCGGTGTAGGCAACGGCACCACCCCATACTGATGAACCGGTTTGCCGGCTGCCAGAGCCGCGCGGTTGACGCGGGTGATTTCAGCTACTCGCCATTGACCGTCCATCACCAGTGCATAGTTGCCATAACGACGCTGTTGGGTTGCCGGATCATAAGGACCAAACAGCGGAAAGGTCGAGCCAGGTAACCGTTGGTCGCCCTGACGAAAGGCGGCCACTTGGCGCGAGCCATAACGCTGGCTGTAGGAGCCCATCCAGGCAAGCGCTTGTACAATACGAGGATCGTCGGCCGACACGCGACCGGTGGCCGGATCATAAAATTGGCCGCCGAAGACGATGCCCCAGGCCCACAGCCGGCGTGGATCAGGCAGATAGCCAAAATATGCTCGCGGCTCAGTGGCGTCGGGCGGCGCGATCGCCTGGGCAATTTGGTCGAGCGCCTCTAAGTTCTTGGGTGGCTGTAGCTCGTAATCGGCGAGCATTGTCTGGTTGTAATAGAGTGCCCGCACATCGAGCCCATTGCACAGTCCGTAGAGCGTGCCGTGATAGCTGCCAAGCTTTTTTGCCGGCGGGTAGAGCCAGGTGTCGAGCGCCTCGAGTTCCGCGTCGCTGGCCAACTCGGCGAGCGGGCGCACAATGCCCCGCTGAGCCCAATCGGCCACGATCGGTTTGTCCTGGTTAATGAGGTCGGGCGGATCGCCTCCGGTAACGCTCAAGAACATCTTGGTGTCGAGATTCGAGCCAGGCATCGCTACCGCGCGCACCCAGTAGCGGGCTTGGCGCCGGTTGAACCGTTCGACAATCCGTTCGACCACCGGCCGATAAGGCCCTCCCCAAAAATGCCAAAACACCACCTCTTGGCGACCCTCAGGCACCGGTCGACGACCTTCAACGGCGGCCAGCGCCGCCAGCACGATCCCGATGACCACCAACGTCGCGAGTTGCCAGCGAGATACGTTCATCGCACGGCTCCTTGGTAGAACACCCAGCGTCTGGCAGTTCGAAACAACAGCCAGGTGATTCCCATCACCAGCACAAAGAGCAGCCAGGCCATGGCCGAGGCGTAGCCCATCCGCAAATCTTGAAACGCGGTCAAGAAGAGATGTAGCGAAACGACCAGCAGCGATCGGTCAGGGTCGCCTTGGCCGGCGCTGAGCACGTAAATTTGAGTAAACGTTTGGATTGCCTGAATCGTTCCCATCACCAGATTAAAAAAGATCACTGGCGACAAAAGTGGGAGCGTTATGTGCCAAAATTGACGCCAGCGACTGGCACCATCGAGCTGTGCCGCTTCGTAGAGCGAACGAGGGATGTCGCCCAAGGCGGCCAGATAGATCACCATAAAATTGCCGGTCGACCAGAGGGCCATCAAAATCAAAGCGTCTTTCGATCCTGGCGTTCCGCCGACGAGCAATTCTTCGACGCTGGTGAACCAGCCTGGCTGGCCAAGTCCCAGTAGACCGAGCGTATGATTGACGAACCCCTGGCGTGGGTCGAACAGCCATTGCCAAAGAATTGCCGTGGCCAGGATCGGCAGGACCGAGGGCAGGTAAAGCAGAGTGCGAAACAGCGGTTGTCCGCGCACCGGCCACGACAGCATCACTGCCAGCCCGATCCCCAAGGCGATTGACAACGGCACCGACACCAGGGCGAAGTAGCCGGTGTTCCACAGTGCATGTGCTAAGGGGCCGCCGGAGACCAGCTCATCGGCCAATTGGCGATAGTTTTCGCCGCCGACCCAGCGTGGTGGGGAGAGCAAATCGTAGCGACAAAAGCTATAGTAGAGTGAGGCGACAAAGGGAAACAGCGTGAGCGAAAAAAAGCCGAGCAGCCAGGGCGAGATAAATCCCCAGCCGCAAAGGGTTGCTTGTCGAGCGTTGCGATGAGACATCAGAGATTGTATCGACCGTGCTAGCTGGAACGAATCTAGGCGTGCGGACTTCTTACCGATCGAGGCAAAGCTGGCTCGACCGGATGCCGATATTGTAGCAGAGGACATCCCCCATGGAATCGATCTCGACGAAGCATGCTCGCCGCCGATTTCGCGCTTGGCGCGACGAGGCTGGCGTCCCGCATGTCGAGGCCGATTCCTGGCTCGAGGCACTCTATGCCTTGGGATATCTGCACGCGCTCGATCGACCGACCCAAATGGTGTTTGGCCGCGTGGTCGCCTCGGGGACGGCCGCTCAGCGAATCGCCGATACCTCGCAGTTGCGAGAAACCGACCGCTTTTTCCGCAAAGCCGGGCTCTATCGCCACCTGGACCGCGAAGTACAGTTGCTCGGCGATCAGGTGTTTCGACAGCTTACTTCGTATTGCGAAGGCGTGAACGACGGCATGCGCCAGGCAGGCCGTTCGTTGCCAATGTGGGCGACCGGTTTTCGGCCGGGGCCCTGGAACCAGCAGTCGGTTATGCTGATGGGCAATCTGCTCAGTTTTGGCGGATTGGCGGTCGGGCAGCAACAAAACGAACGGTTGTTGGTCGAACTGATTCAGCTTGGCATCGATCGGCGTCGGGTCGAAGAATTGCTGACCCCGATGCTCGATGGCGAAACGATTGATTTTGATCTGATTGCTCAGCTCAAGATTTCCAGCCAGTTGTCCGACAAGGCGCTCGAACTGATTGCCGATTTGCCCAGTCTATCGAGCAGCAACGCTTGGGCGGTGAGCCCAGGCCGCAGTGCCACCGGCAATGCGCTGCTTGCTTCCGATCCGCATTTGGAAGTGAACCGGTTGCCGGCCATCTGGTATGAAGCCGTGCTCCGCTGGGGCGACGACTATGTGATGGGGGCCACGTTGCCTGGCTGTCCGCTGTTTGCCGTGGCTCGTACCCGGCATATTGCCTGGGGCGTGACCTTTATGAAGGGCGACACGAGTGACTATTTTGTCGAGGATTGTCAGCCTGGCGGCCAATCGGGCTGGCAATACCGACGGCAAGACGCCTGGCACGATTTTTCTGTGCGCGAAGAGACGATCGAACACAAAAACGGCCAGCCTGAGACGCTTCGTATTTATGAGAATCCTCAGGGAACGCTCGACGGTGACCCGGATATCCATGGGGCCGGCTATTACTTGTCGGTTGCCTGGACCGGTACCGGTGAAGGTTCTGGTCGAGCGCTTGGCACTTGGCTCGATGTGATTGCTGCTCGTTCGGCGCGGGAAGGGATGGACATCGTCCGGCACTGCCCTCAGCCGTCGCTGGTGTGGACGTTTGCCGATTGCGCCGGGCACATTGGCCTGCAGGCATGTGGCTGGTTTCCCCAGCGGGGTGGCGGCCACAGCGGCTTGTTGCCGATTCCTGCCTGGGATCCGCGGAACCACTGGCAGGGTCGCATTGCCCAAGAACAATTGCCGCGGATTTATGACCCGCCAGAAGGTTTTATCGTTTCGGCCAACGACAACATCAATCCGCCAGGCGGGCCGCGGCTAATCACGCTGGCCTTGCCCGACTATCGAAAACGGCGGATTTCCAACCGTCTGGCCGAGTTGGGCCCGGTGACGTTGCCAGACATGCAAGCGTTGCAATACGACGTAGTGAGCATGCAAGCGGCCGATCTGGTGCCGATCTTCTTGCCTCACTTGCCCGATGGCGAGCATCGAGACCGTCTGGCTGCCTGGGATTGGAGCTATTGCCCTGAAAGTTGTGATGCTTCGTTGTTTCAGCAACTCTACCGCAACGTGTTGCTGGAGATTTTTGGGCACGAACAGGGAATCGGTTGGCGGAGGATGCTCTATCTGTGCACCCGAGTTGGCTTTTCGACCATGATTCTTACCTGTATCGACCGGCTGTTACAGCAGGAACATTCTGCCTGGTGGCAGCAGCGCGGCAAGGCAGAGCTCATTCGCCAGGCAGCCGAGTCGTTGGCCGACTTTCCTGATCGTCCGTGGTCTGAGGTGAATTCCTTTCACTTCGTGAACCGATTTTTTGAAAACCAGCGCGTGGGGCACGTGTTGGGATTCCACAGCGCGAAGATGCCGATGCGGGGTTGCCACGCCACTCCATTCCAAGGTCACCTTCTACAGACAGCTACCCGCGAGTCGAGCTTTGCTCCCTCGTATCATTTCGTGGCCGACTTGGGAACCGACGAAGCTTGGACCAATCTGCCTGGCGGTCCGAGCGAGAGCCGTTTTTCGAAGCACTATCGAACCGACATCGAACGTTGGGCATCGGGCGAATACAAACGGCTGACCAGCAAACCGCTGACCGATACCGCTGCCGAAGAGAGTTGAGTTCGGTCTGCACTCTCGTGGGCTGCAAGTTTCTGTTGGTCCCCTAGCCGCGACGCAACGCGTCGCCGGGATTCTAAAACGAACGTCATCATCCACTAGAGCAATTTCGGATAATTCGTAGTCATATTTCGTCCGAAAACCTCGGCGAAAACTAGGTGTCGTCCGCTACGGTAAAGAGCGACTCGCTCTAGAGTGAGTTGTGCGAAAGCTGGCCAACAAACTCCCCTGGCGGGGAAAATGTCCGGGAATTGGGCCGCAACGAGCGCTCTGACCAGTTCGACATCGACCGCGACTTCGGCGGGAGGATATCGCACTTGCACAGAGAGAGGCGAGGGAATTGCGGGCAAATTGGGCGATCGGGTCGTTACCCATCGTAACGAACCTGTCACAAGCCGTCCCGCGTATCCTTGGAAACGGCAGACATCGGGCGTTATGCTAGAATGCCGACACCTCCGCGCGCCTGGGTGCGTCAGATCCGTCCGCAATAACTTGCCCGGCCCCCGCACGAACAGGTTATAATCAAGTGCCTTGTGGGGCCGGTCCAATCCGTCTGGGTGGTTGAGGGAAACTGATGATGATGCGAACAGGGCAGGGGCGATTCGGTATGGGCGCACTCGTGTTGCTGTGCGCCGCTTCGTCGCCGGCCCTCGGCCAGTCGCGGCGGAGTGCACCGGCTTTGATACCCGCGAACTTCTCCGCGAAGCAGGATGCCCTGGGGTTTCCCTGGCAGGTGTATTCCTCCTACGGCAATCTGAGGAACTCGTCCTCTTCGACAGCCTTTTATCACGCCGGAATGCTGACGATCAACGGCACCAAATTCTCTCCTTCGCATCGGGTGATGACGGCTGACGGGAGTGAGTACCATCTGTCGAACCCGAACATTAACCGAGTCGCCGTGGCGAGGCAGATCAAGTTGGACCTGAAACACGGCACGGCGCGCATTCTCGACACGCTGCAGAACACAGGGCAGGCGCCGCTGAGCATCAACGTCCAGATCAACAGCCGGACCCGGCACCGGGCAGCCAGAATTGTCACGGATGCAGGCAGGACAGTTGCCGTCGGCAACCGCAGCAACACGGTAGCTGAGCTTGAAAAGAAGGAGATCGGCCTGGCGGTTCAATCGTCCCAGGCGGGCACGCCCGGGTTCCTGATCTACGTTGCCGGCGGCAACGCGAAGATGAAGCCGGCGATCAAGATTGACGGCAACTATCAGTTCACCATGACTTACGTCCTGGCGCTTCCGCCGGGCGAGCGCGTGACGCTTGTACACGGCTACGCTCAGCGGCGCGTGAACATGGCGGACGCCAAGGTCGTCAAGAAGGAGTTTGAGCCGTTTCGCGCCCGCGACTTTCTCGGTGGGTTGGATCGCGACCTGCAAAAGACGATCATCAATCGCGCGTCCCGTTCGCTCGCCGCCCTGGCCAGGCAGCCGCTATTGCACGAGATGCTGGAACTGACCGATTTCTGGAGTGTCGAGCGAGGCAAGCAAGACATCCTCGTTGTCGACGGCGAGACGACCGTTGGCGGAACGCTGCGTGGCGAACGGCTAACGCTTCAGACCGAGCAGGGGCCGGCGGAGATTCCTATCGGCCAGATTGCCGCTCTGGCCGGGGCCGGCCAGGGCACGCGGGTCTATCTTCGCAACGGCGAGATCCTCTTCGGCCGGCTTGACGGCGCGGCCAGCCTGGTCCTCGTCACGCCGGAACTCTTGGAACTAAAGATCACACCGGCGAAGGTCAAGATGCTCGTCACTCGGGCCGATCCGGCCGATAGCCGGGCGACCGATAACGTCGCCGCCCTGGTGCAAACAAGCGACGGAACGCGCCTCGCCGTGCCGACCAGCGCGGAGCTGACGCTTCCCGTAGCAACACCCTGGGGACCGATGGACGTACCTGTGGGCGAGATCCGGCGGCTGTTTGCCGTCCGCGAGCCGCAGCCGGTCTTCGTACTGACGTTCAAGGACAACAGCCGCCTGGAAGTCATGCTCCGCGGAGAAAGCTGGTCGATTCCGACCGTGAGATTCGGAAAACTCGAGCTGGCGGCGGCCGAGATCCTGGAGGTCTTCAATGCCGCCCTGCCGGCGGTTCCCGCCGAGGACGACGCGACAGTGGACAACATCCCCTTCGTCGAACTCCGAGGCGAAAACCGGCTCGTTGGCCGAATTGCCGCGGACAAATTAACTGTGATGACTACGGGCGGCGAGTCGCTGATCCCTACCGTCGACGTGCAGTCAATCGACGTCAACGGCGGCAGCGGCGGCCCGCAACTGTTTCAGATCACGCTGCACAGCGGGGCTAAGATTTCCGGGCGACTGAAAGGCCACACGTTGCCGTTTGCGGCGATGGGTCACGTGTGGGATCTCCGCCTAAATCAAATCCACGCGCTGTTGCAGCCGAAGCCAACCGATCGTGCGGAACAAAAGGCCCCGGAGGAGGCCGACACGAGTCCCGTCGAACCTGCGGATGATGATCTGTTTGGACGATCGAGTTCGGGCGGGGAACTCGATCAACTGTTCCGCAGCGACCCGTTCGGCCCTTGACCGAGGAAGACGGTTGATGCAGAGAAGATTTCTGCTTGTATGCCTGTTGATCTGTGGCCTGTCGGCCTTGTGGGGGCCGTCTGCCGTGGCGTTTGCCCAGCACGCCCAGCAGCGGCTAGTCCCGGCACAATTCACGGCGCGGCCCGATTCGCTCGGGTTCAACTGGGATCTTCATCAGTACGGACACATCCAGCACGGCCAGAATAACACGTTCGGCGGCGCCGCCGTGTTGACGATCAATGGCAGTTCCTTTCGGGCCAGCTCCTCGATGATGAAGCCCGACGGCAGCGAGTACGTCATCAGCGGCGTTGCCGGCAACGTGCCGGTGACTCGGTGGGTGAAGATCGACCCGAAGAACGCCGTCGCCCGCTATGTCGAAGTGATCAGTAATCCCGGTCCGTCGCCGCTGACGGCCCAGGTAGTGCTGAAGACGAGCATGGGCCGGTCGCGGCTCCAGTCTGTCGTTACCGAGTCGGGCGGCCATGCCGTTGCCGTGTTGGGCAAGGAGGACGGCGGAATCGTCGGCTACGCTAACCCCGCTCAGGGGAACGGTCAGCTCTCGTTTCTCTGGGACGTCGCCAGCCTGCGAAGCAAAGTGAAGCCGGCGATCCGCAATGAGTCAAACCATCGCTTCTACCTCACGTACAACGTGACTGTGCCGCCGAGGAAAACCGTAGCCATCCTGCACGGACTCGCCCAGCGGTCGCTGGCCACAATCCCTGACAAGAAGGGACTCAAAGCCCTCTTCAAGCCGTTTCGCTCCAGCAATTGGACTCGCGACCTTCCCCGCGACGTCCGCAAGGCGCTCGTGAATTCCGGCGGGTTGAGTTTCGGCGGCTGGGACGCCGTCGACGCACTGGCGGCGCTGGAGGCGCTGAAGGTCGAGCGGGGCGCATTCGACATCCTGGCCGCCGGAGAGAAGACGCGGCTCCGCGGTTCGGCGACTTGCGCCGGGCTGACCATTGTCACAGGCTACGGAGACTTTCGCGCCAAGCTGGAGGACGTCGCTGCCGTTGTCGGCGGCGGGCGACCCAACGCAAAACACTCGATCCTGCTCCGCGATGGTCAGGTGTTTCACGGCGACCTGTCGCTGGAGGACATGCAGTTCACGTTGAACTCAGGAGTCCTGATCGATCTGGACGCGGAGAGCCTCGACCGGTTGATCATGCGCGAGTCGCCTGCCGATGGCAGGCCGCCGCCGGGCGTGTTCGCCCTCTTGGAGACAATCGGCGGGGAGCGGCTAGCTTTGGCCCAAGGCGATCAGCACAGGCTCGCTGTCGTCACGCCCTGGGGACGCCGGCAGATCCCCTGGAGCGAGATCATCCGGCTGGAGAATACGCCCGACCAGCTCGGCTATCGGATAGGCGTGCAGGACGGCAGCCGACTGTTCGCCTACCTCGCGGCGGACTCGATCACAGTCAACACCCTCGCTTTCGGTCCGCAGACGTTCGCCCCAGGTGACATCCGCTCGATTGTGCCGGCCACTACCAATCCCGACGGGCAAAACACGGTCGGCGACCTCGCGGTGCCTCACATCGCCCTGGCCGGCGAGAACCTGCTGATCGGCCAAGTCGATTTGCAGGAGATCACGTTCCTCGTTTCGGGCCAACCAATTCCCGTTCCCACAGCCCAGATCCGCATACTACGAAACACCACGGACGAGTCTGACGGGCCTCCTACCGGGGCCGCAGCTGCCGTGTTTGAGGCCGAACTTTGGGACGGCGGGCGGCTCAATGGCGAACTGGCCGAGCGGACCCTTCCCGTTCGAGGAACCAATAGCGTTTATCAAGTGCGGGCCCGCGACGTGCTGGAAATCCATCGTCCCACGCCAACCGTTTCCGAATCGCAGCGGCGGACGATCGCCCAGCGGATTCGCGACCTGGGGAGCGACGAGTTCCGCCAGCGCGAGGCCGCCTCCGCGGCGCTTCTGGAACTGGGGCATTTGACCAAGGCCCAAATCAACGACGCCCTCGGCCAGGCACCTGACCCGGAAGTCCGCCGACGGCTGGAAAAGATCCTTGCCGATTTGCCAGATTAGAAAGTATGCACTCTGAGGTAATCGGTGGTCCCTGACTCCCCATCACCCGAACGAATCTTCCTTCACGTCGCAAATCACCATGTCCGAATCCAAAGCGAGTTTTTACGAAGTCGCCCGCAAGGCCCAAGCGCGCATTGCGTTGGCTCGCTGGTGCGATCTACTGGGCCGCACGGCGGCATTCGTTTTTGCGGTCGCTGCGGCCGTGGCCCTGTTTTGCTGGCTGAACGGCTGGTACTGGTTCAGTCTTGGTATGGCAGCGGGCTTGGTCGGAATTTGGCTGTTCGCCACGGCGGCGGTTGCTTGGTTGTTCCGCCCAGGCGAAGTCACGGCAATGGCCATCTGGGATGAACGCTCTGGACGACAGGAAACGCTGACTTCGGCGTATTGCTTTGCCAGCCAGGCGCGTTGCTCAGCCAGCGAAACACTCCATGTTCAGTCCGCCGCGCGGACGCTCGACGAGGAACGGCCCAAGCTCGCAGCCCAACTGCCCGTGCGGTTGCTGCATCGCTGTTGGCTCATGCCGCTGGGGTTTCTGGCCCTGGTCGGCCTTGTGCTTGTCGAGCCAATCGTACCGGTCGAGGCCGCCGTCAATGATACCGAGCGCGAGCGGGCAGTGGCGTTTGCCAAGCAGTTCCGCGAGCAGAAAAAAGAGTTTGACGACGCCGAGCATCTCGAAGAGGAACAGCGTGAGAAGCTCGAAGAGCTGGATTCCGCGATCGACGAAACGCTCGAAAAACTCGACGAACTCGACGACGAGACCCGCCGCGACGTGCTCGCCGAGCTGGAACGCCGGGCACACGAAGCGGAGCAATTGGCCAAGGCCCTCAGCGGGGCCGGCGAGGTCCTCTCGTCCGAGATGCTCGCCGAGCTGGAACGCCATGCCGACACGGCCGACTTTGCCGCCGCGGCGCGCGCGGAGAAGCCGGAGAAAATCGCCGACGAGGCGAAGAAGATTGCCAAGCGGCTGATGAGCAAAAAACTCACGAGCGACGAACGCAGGAGGATCGAGCGGGCCTTGGAAAAGGCCATGGCAGCGGCGTCTGCGTCGGACTC
>JANQPJ010000287.1 GCA_028289525.1 Pirellulales bacterium | reverse complement strand
TTCTTGACGTCGCTCGAAACATTGCTCTCACCAAGCCCCAAGGCTGCCAACCCTCCCTCTCTGCTGGCTGGTATGTCTATGCCGGATCGGCACGCCATGAAACCTCGAATGATCCATGTCCTTGCCACCATCAGCCTGACCCCAGGCAGCCGCGATGAATTTTTGAAGGTGTTTTCCGGCGTCGTGCCTTTGGTGCGGGCTGAAGAGGGGTGTCTTGAATATGGTGCCGCCGTCGACC
This sequence comes from Pirellulales bacterium, assembly GCA_028289525.1. Classification (GTDB taxonomy): domain Bacteria; phylum Planctomycetota; class Planctomycetia; order Pirellulales; family JAGQOS01; genus JANQPJ01. The sequence continues at coordinate 4,493 of JANQPJ010000287.1, read as the reverse complement.
TGGAAACCAGCCTGGCGGCTCAAGACGAGCTGCGTCAAGATACCGTCGTGGTGCTCGAAAAATGGACCTCCTGCGAGGCTTTGGAAAAACATCTGATGGCCCCGCATATGATTGATTTTCAAGGGCGCGTCAAAGAGTTGGTGACCGGAATTCAGCTACAAGTTCTGGAGCCGGTTTCCGACCCAAGATAGCCACAGCCTGAGGACTGGGAAGACGTTTTTTATCTTCTTCGCCAGTTCTGGCTTGAGTTTCGATCGTATTGTGTTCACCTCCCCTCTGCTGCGAAGCCCTCTGATCCGGTTGAACCGATGACCGATTTGGTTCGTCAAGAAGTTGCCGCCAGTGCCGACCGGATTGTCGTCAAGGTGGGCAGCCGTGTGTTAACCAATGCTGATGGTTTGCTGGACCAAACACGGCTCGCGGCGCTGGCCCAGGAGTTGGCCGCTCTGGCCGACGACGGGCGTCAGGTGGTGTTGGTGAGCAGCGGCGCGGTGAGCGCCGGCATGGGCCGCTTGGGAATCCGGCGGCGACCCCACGATCTGGCGAAGCTGCAGGCCACTTCGGCCATTGGCCAGAGCCATTTGATCGAAACGTACGACCGCTACTTTAGCCAGTATGGTCGGCATGCCGCCCAATTGCTGCTCACGGCCGATGGAATGGACGATCGCACGCGATACTTGAATGTGCGGAACACGATCCTCGCGGTGCTCGAAACTGGGGCGATTCCGATCATCAATGAAAACGACACGGTGAGCGTCGACGAATTGCAGCTTACCTTTGGCGACAACGATCGCTTGGCGGCCATGGTGACCAATCTGATTCGCGCCCCGTTGCTGGTGTTGTTGTCCGACGTGGAGGGGTTGTTCGACGCCGATCCGGACGACCCAGCCGCGCAAAGAATTCCCTTGGTCAGCACGATCGACCCCTCGGTCACGGCGCTGGCCATCGACAAACAGACCGGCCACAGCAAAGGAGGCATGGCCAGCAAGCTAGAGGCCGCGCGCATCGCCACCACGGCTGGCGAAAATGTGATCATCGCCAACGGACACACGCCCGGCGTGTTGACGAAAATCCTGGCCGGAGAAGATGTCGGAACCCTCTTTCTGCCGGTGGGGGCCACCATCCGTTCTCGCAAGCGTTGGCTCAGCTTTGCGGTCCAGGTGCGGGGAGCAATTCAGGTCGACTCAGGAGCCCTGAAGGCGATTGTCCAGCAGGGCCGTAGTCTGCTGCCGATCGGTATCGTAGGGGTCGAGGGGACATTTGCGAAAGGAGACCCGGTCTCGATCCAAGGGCCTGACGGCCAGGAATTTGCCCGGGGCCTCTCGAACTACACGGCCGGCGAAATTACCCGAATTCAAGGCCTGCAGAGCACCGAAATCGCCAATCGGCTAGGTCATTGCCCCTACGAAGAGGTGGTTCATCGTGACAACCTATCGGTGGGTGGGTAAGATAAGGGGAATACATGGACGGCTTTGACTTTAACGGCCTATTCTCTCGACTCTGCAATGGATGGCTAACGTGGTGTTACTTCCGGCTCCTAGCTTGAGCATGGCGGCTGTTCCGCAGTTGCCTATTTCCGATGGTCGGCTTTCTGACTTTGTCGCCGACCCGATTTGCTTCATGCGTCGCTTGTATGACGAGCATGGACCGATTGCCGCGCTGCGCGAGGGGACGCAGGACGTGGTGTTTGCCTTTGGGCCAGAGTTGAACCAGCAGATTTTGACCGACGTCGATCGGTTTCATTCGCGATTTTTTGGAATTCGAGGGCCTCGCAAATCGGCCCAACGCCGGCTTACCTGTGGGCTGCTGAGCATGAACGGCGAAACCCACCGGCGGCACCGTCGCTTGGTCATGCAACCGTTTGCCAACAAGAGCATCGAAAAATACTTCGAGGCGCTGGTGGCCATGACCGACGAGTTGCTGGCCACTTGGCGCGCAGGCCAAGTGCTCGATGTGCATGAGGAAATGACCCGATACATGCTTCGGGTAACCAGCACCATTCTGTTCGGCTTTGACGAAGCGGAGTTGGCCTATCGCGTGGGGCACATGATCGAACGTTGGGTCGAGATGAACCACGCCGTGGGGGCCGGGGCAATTGTACCGAGCCAGACTTTTTCTCAGCAGTACGAGGAGTTGCTGGCCTATGCCGAGGAGCTGGAAGAGACGATTGCCGAGATGATTCAGCTGCGACGCCAAACGAAAGACACTGGCGACGACGTACTATCCATCCTGGTCCGCTCGCACGATGAACAAGGGGGCCTGACCGATGACGAACTGATCGGCCAGGCGGCTATCTTGTTTGCCGCTGCCCACCTGACCACCGCCAGTTCGCTCACCTGGTCGTTGTTTCTGCTGGCCCAACATCCCAGCGCCATGTGTTCCCTGCACCAGGAGTTGTGTCAGGTGCTCGCTGGCAGCGTGCCTGAGTTGGCCGATTTGGAGCGTCTGATCGTTACCGAACAGGCGATCAAAGAGAGCCTGCGGGTATTGCCGGCGTCGTCTTATTCGGTTCGCATGAGTGTCGAGCCGGTCGAGTTGGGTCCGTTCTTGTTGCCGCGTGGCACAGCGGTCATTTTCAGCCAGTTTATTACCCATCACATGCCAGAGTTGTTTCCACAGCCGGACCAGTTTATTCCCGACCGTTGGCAGTCGATCAGCCCGTCGCCCTATGCCTACTTGCCGTTTGCCGCTGGACCACGGATGTGCTTGGGGGCACGGCTAGCTATGATGATGATGCAGGTAGCGCTGCCGATGATTTTACAGCGGTTTCGGCTCGCGGTGGTTCCTGGCGAGCAGTACAGTGGGCTGGTCACTTCGACGATGCTTTCGCCGACGACGCCGATTCGCCTCGAATTGTTCGAGCAAGATGGCCAATTCGAAGCCCATCCGATTCGAGGGAATCTGTCGGAGTTGGTCACCATGACCGAAGTCCCTCAATCGGTCTAGTTCGGGTTGAACTTCGCTGTAGCGTCTCTCGCGCTTTGGTTTCCGATAGTTTTACGACGAAACACGACTGCGAATTATCCGAAATTGCTCGAATAGACGATGATACTGGAATTTGAGAGTTGCAAGCTTCTGTTTGCCCTCTAGCCGCGACGCCGCGGAGTCTCAGAAACAAAAGTAGCAGTTCCGGAGAGCGTATGCTTTCCAATTGTAGGAAATCCTCAGGCTGCGTTGAGATTTCCATCAACTGCGCTAGCATCCTTGGTCGATTCTTGTTGTGAGGTGGATTTTTACGCCCCAAAACTTTGCCAGGATAATCTGCACGCCATGACGACATCATTGCTAGCTGGGCGTTCAATGTTTCGCGAGCGGACGCCGGCCGCTGCTCAAACCCGAATCAACAACATCGCATTTTTCCTCGGCCTACTGAGCCTGGGCTTTAGCGCAGGATGTGCCCGCGACGTGGCGCAGTTTTCAGCCTGGCAGCCGGCCGCGTCGCATTTGCCGGGAGTCGCTCGCCTGGCCGTGTTGCCGCTTGACGGCGAACCGGCTGTCGCCAAATTGGCCCAAGCGTCGATCGCTGCCCGAGTGCACGAAGCGCAGCTCTACACTCTGGTCGACGGGAGTCGGGTGGGGCGGGCGCCAGCCAAGAGCGCGCTGGCCGGCAACAGCATTCCAGCGATGAATGCTGGTCGCCAGTTGGGCGCTGATGCGGTGTTGGTGGCCAGCATCGAGTTTCAAGAGGCCAATGGCAGCCCTTATGGCGCGAAAGCGATTGAGATTGGCGACACGGTCCTGGTGGCGGCCGTCGCCTATCAGGTGCTCGACGTGCGCACCGGAGCGGTTTTGGCCGATGGCGAGGCCAAGGAGACGTTTCGTGGCGAATTCAATGAAGAGGAGAGCGGTGCGACTTCGTCGTCTAAGGTGGCTGCCCAGTTGGTCCGCGAAGCAAGTAAAAAGACGGCCGAACAACTGGTTCCTTCACGTCAAACTCGAGAAGTCGAGCTGGCCGGGGCACTGATGGGCAAGGGAGCCGGTGCGGTGCGGGCAGGTAACCGGCTGGCCAAACAGGGCAAATGGCAACGAGCGATCACGCAATGGCAAACCGCGGTGAACGAGAACCCCGAGTGTCACGCGGCACATTATAATTTGGGGCTTGCGCAAGAATCACAAGGCAATCTGATGCAGGCTAAGCAGCATTACCAGCAAGCCTTGGCGATCGAGCAAGAGGAGTTATACGCCGAGGCGAGCCAGCGGGCAGAGCAGCTTGCCCAACAAGCCGCCCGTTTGTCGTTCCAGTTGGCCTCGCGCAATCGCCCTCGGCCCGCGATCCCCGCTTGGCCCCAGACTGTTGCGGCCCCCGCCGGTTCTCATCCGGCCACTCCGGTGGCTTACCCTAGGACGACCGTGCCGCAGATGCCCTATGCGCCGGCTGGCCAGCCAGCACGGCCCTAGAGCAATTTCGGATCATTCGTAGTCGTATTTCGTCCGAAAACCTCGGCGAAAACTAGGTGTCGTCCGCTACGGTAAAGAGCGACTCGCTCTAGGCT
>JANQPJ010000260.1 GCA_028289525.1 Pirellulales bacterium | reverse complement strand
GAGCGCCACGGCGGCCTCGTTTTGGGCCGTTACCTCCAGGCAAGCCCGTTGCATGCCAGCCTGCTGAAAGGCTTCCAAAGCGGCATACATCAGCGAAGTCCCCAGGCCGCGCCCCCGATGGTGTGGGGTAATGCCCAGGTTTTGGATAGCCCCCACCCCGGTCGAATCGCATAATCCCTGAACGGTGCCGCAATACTCGTGCTTGCGCGGGCCGGCCCCCAAATAGACCATCAGCCAAGTGGCCGACGGCAAAAAGCCTTCTTTACGGCGAATCTCGTGCATCAACCGCGAGCAGCCTGCCCGTTCAGTGAAACAAGGGAAGACATTGGCATCAATTTCAAACCGAAAGCTCTGATACTTGATGTCGGCATGCACGTCGACCAAACGTGGTTCCCAGGGCACCAATTCATAGTCGTCTGGCAATGGATAGGTCGAGAAGATCCTGCCAGTCAAACCGATTTCCATTCGGTAGCGTTTGAAATACGTCAGGCTCATTCTACCCTATACCGACCGATGGCTCGATTCTCTGTTCATACGCGCAAAAAAATGTCCAACTTCCTTAAAATAATTTAGCTGTCTACTGCGAAATAGTCAACTTTTTGGTCCCTCAAACTCAGGATACCTGCAAAGTCTAAAAACAGGGCCCGGTGGTCCCTCGCGAAACGCCCAAATTCTCCCGTTTCGCGAGCGGCCACCGGCCGCTGTTTTTCAAAAGAGACAACTTTGCAATCCTCCCATCGCTTAAACTGAAATTGGTCAGAACAATCAGAACAGTTCAGCCAACCAGACCGCGCAGCGTGCGCAGATTTACCACATCGAGATCTTGACGCCGATAGGTGCCTTTGGGCGTCTCCAGATACATCGGAACTTTCCGATATCGCCGATCGTTGAGCAAGTGCCGAAAGGGCTCCAACCCCATCTCGCCGGCACCGATCTTGGCATGTCGATCAACCCTGGAGCCGAGCGGCTTGAGGCTGTCGTTCAGGTGGATCGCTCGCACTTGTTTGATCCCCACGGTTTGGTTCAGTGCTCGCATGGTAGCCCGATATTCTTTTTCGGTCTCCAGTGGATAGCCGGCGGCAAACACGTGGCAGGTGTCCAGGCAGACCCCAAGCCGGTCGGGATTTTTGACGCCTTCGAGCATGGCGGCCAGTTGTTCGAACCGCCAGCCCAGGTTGGTCCCCTGCCCTGCGGTGGTTTCCAACAGCACGCCGGCGGCAAGCCCTGGAGTTTGGCGGTCGACTTCGTCCAGCCCGCGGACGATGGCCTTGATGCCGACAGCTTCGCTCGACGAGGTGTACGCGCCAGGGTGGGCCACCACATGGCGAATGCCCAATTGTTCTGCCCGTTGGAGTTCGACGATCAAGGCTTCGACCGACCGTTTCCAAAGGTCTTTGTCCGGGCTGGCCAGGTTGATGAGGTACGAATCGTGTGAGATCGGCTGGCTGATGTCGAGTTCGACTAACGCGCTTTTAAAGCGATTGGCCTCTTCGTCGGTGATCGGCTTGGCTCGCCATTGATTGTTGTTCTTGGTAAAAATTTGGACGCAGTCGCAGCCTGCCTGTTGAGCGGCTTCGACGGCTTTGTAGTAGCCGCCGGCAATCGACATGTGGGCACCAAGGATCGGCATAGGACAACCAATTTAGGTCAAATGAAGTAGGATTTCCAACGGAGGTTCAAAAAACCGTTGTTTTTGTGGAGGTTTGCCACCGGCTGCTGCTGCCTCGTCGGTCTGGCGGTTTAGGCTTCAAACCATTTTGAGACAATGCCTAGCTGGACAGCGCCACTTTGACATGGAATACAAGCACGAAGCGAGGGGCGAGTGAACACTTTACGCTCAAAATCACTCGCCCCTCGCTTCGGGCTTGGATTGATGAGAAGTTCACAACAAAGTGGCGCTGTCCAGCTATAGTAGACGATGACATTCGAATTTGAGGGTTGCAAGCTTCTGTTTGCCCCTAGCCGCGCTCACGACGCGTCGCCGGGGCCCCAAAAACAAATGGCATCGTCTACTAGCGTCGCGGTGCGAAGCGGACGCAATAAATCGGCGGCAAGTGATTCGCCAGACATTGCCAAGTGTCTCCAAGATTGTCGGAATACCAGAGCGAACCGGTCGATGAGCCCATCGCCAGACGAGCTCCGGTGGAGTCGATGTCGAGCCCATGGCGGAAAACAATGTCGTAGCAATGTTTGCCAGGCAAACCTTGGCACAGCACGTCGAACGATTGGCCGCCGTCGCGCGTGCGCGTGACGACCAGCGCGCCGTCTACCGGCACGCGGCATTCGTCCTTCACGCCAGGCACGAACCATGCCGTCTCTGGATCTTCAGGATGGACGATCACGGCGAAGCCAAAGGCCGATGGGAGAACGTCTTCGATTTCCGTCCACTGCCGACCGCCATCGGTGGTGCGAAAGATGCCGTTGTGGTGCTGAACCCAGAGCATCTCGGGGCGAGATCTGCATTGCACAAGCCGATGAGGGTCTTGGGCATTGGGGTCGCCTGCTTGATCGGGGGGAAGATAGTCGGCGCGCATGCCGGTGGAGCGACATTGCCAACTGGCTCCCCCGTCTTCGGTCACCCAAGCTCCGCCACAGGAAATACCAACCGTAACATGTTGGCTGTCGGCAGGATTCACAGCCACCGAGTGGATGCCAGGGCTGTCTTTTCCACCACCGAACCATCGCCAACGCTCTTCACGCTCCCAAAGCGTTCGGACCAGTTGCCAGGAAGAACCTTGGTCTGCTGATCGAAACAGCCCGCCCGGAATGGTGCCAGCCCACAAAACCCCTGGTTGGTCTGGACCACCAGGAGTTAGTTCCCAAATTTCCTGTAGGCTCGAAAAGTCGCGCCGCGCGCCGAACTCGCCAGACTCGGCTTGCTTTTTCTGGTCCTCGTCCGTGAATTTGGGGTACTGGGGAACCGCACATTCTTCCCAAGTTTGGCCGCCGTCTGGCGAGCGGTGCAGTTTCACGCCAAAGTGTCCATGGTCGAGCGCAACATAGAGCATCCCATCACGCGGGTCATCGAGCAGCATGGTGGCATTCATGCCAAGAAAATCGACTTTAGAAATCGTCCACCCAGACGACTTGCGGTCGAGTGTAAAAAAACCTTTGCGGGTTGCCGCATACAGTCGGTCGCTCATGATGGGGTGATTCCAGGAAATTTGAGTCTATGTGAATAACAGCCGATCGACTTTTCAGCCACCAGAGAGCGCTTGCATGACATAGATTTCGCTAGCTTCCGAGACGGGGTCGCTAAGCCGGTCGCGATCCTTGATCGGTTGCCCATCGACAAACACCACCATATGAGTGCGCAAACGATCTTGGTCGTCTACCACGTAATTTCGCAACGCGCGATGATCGGCAAACACGGTTTCCAATGCCTGTTGGACCGTGTTGCCGTGGACCACGACGTCCGGGCAGTCGACATGACGATTCAGGTTTGCGGTGAATACGACGCGGGGCATCGCTGGCGTGCTTTCTTTTGGGCATGCAATCAGGCAATAACCATCGACCATGCAAACCCGAATGCTACTGCCAGCAAAAACAGATGTCAAACATCTGGTTTTTTTGAGCAGGAGAACTGCAAAGTCGTTTTTTTTGAAAAAACAGCGGTCGATGACCGCTCGCGAAACGGCTAAATTCTTCCGTTTCGCGAGCGACCACCGGTCGCTGCTTTTCGACTTTGCAATCTTCCTGGTTATGCTACTAGGACAACTGCAAAGTCAATGTTCAAGCGATAGTAGCGACCGGTGGCCAAAGCGCGAAACAGCTAGGTTTTTTGTTTCGCTGTCAACCAGAAAGATCGAGCTGGTGGCCACTGTCGCCGGTGGCGTCTTTGCTTTGCCGCTGGGGTTGCTCGTCCACTTCCGTTTCGGCAGCCGACGTTTCCGATTCTGGCGTCGCCTCCCACAATCGTCGTCCGTCGGCATCCCGCTCCGAGGCCTCTTGATCTTCCGAGGCTTGGCCAACGCCGGCCGAATCGGCGGCCGATTTTTCGCCGGCGACCTGGCGTTGTTGATTGGCGGACTCTTGTTGGCTTCGCTCCAATTCGCTGCCTCTGGTCTGCGACAAAGGAGCGCCAGCCGCGCTACCAACGATTCCAGCCGATGGTCCAATACTCATGCGTTCATCTCCTGCTTTTAAGAGCTGAGAGCAATTAAACCGTTAAGGTTGAAAAAACATTCGCTTGCGCGTAAATCCTAAATTAGTTCGTTTGCGGGGTCGTGCCGCCGGGCTGCGTGGCTTGTTGCAGGTCTGCCTGAAGTCGTTGTAATGCTTCGTTCACGACCGGAAAGGCTTCGTTGGTGATTTGTGGATTGTTGAGAGGGCCGTTGATGTTGATTTGCATGATCTGCTGGCTCGCCTCGCCGACCAGTTTGCGCCAAGTGGGAAGCGGCAAGTTGTTTTGGCCAACGGTCGAGTGGAACGTGAGCTTGACGACGCGGTTGAAGTCCATTTCACCCTTGCCATAAAGACTGACCGCGTCGCCGAGAAAATCGAGCTGGTCGAAGTAAAGGTGAGGGCCGGCAATGCGAAACTGCATGTCGGATTTGGTGAAGGCCGTGCTGTCTGGCGAGCGGACTCGCAGTACCTTGAGCATCGAAACCATCAACGGTAGTTCGTAAATGTCAGCGTTGCGCAAGCGGATTTCGCCAGAGCCGCGCAAGGCGTGCAGGCCGCTGCCGCGCCCTTGCAGTTGAACACTGCCGAGCACTTTACCACGCAATTGGTTGTTGCCGGGGAGGCTTTCGCGGGCAAATCGCTCCAGGTTGGCATTGGTCAGCCGAGCGCCTAAGGCAAATCGAGGAGTCTTTTCCAACACAACCCAACCGTCGCCAACCAAGGCGCCATCATACAGCTTGCCGGTAATGCGTCGGGGAGCCCGCTGGTTGGTCGAAGTTTGTTCTGCCCAGGCGCCAAGCAGCACGCGTTGCTTGTCGATGCGAAACGGACCCATTACCTGAGTAAACTGAATGTCGTCATACATCAGCGAGTCGATCGCCAGTTCGCCATCGGCCGCGACTTGTTGGCCATCGAACAAACCTGCCAACCGAACCTCGCCATGCACGTTTTCTAATTGGATGCCGCAGTTGATCGAACTGCGATACAAGTTGAACGCCAAATCCCAACGCGAGCGGACCGGCGAATGAGTATAGGGGCCGCCTGCCAGACCAAACGATCCCCGCATGCTGATCGGCCCGGTCGGGTTCAGTGTGCCAATCACTTTGCGCAAATCGGCCGGCAGCGCTACCAGAAAATCACGATCGGCATGAATGCGTTCGACCGTTAGACCGTCCAGCTCCAGATACCAGCGCCCATCGGCGTGTGTGCCGGCGTTGCCGCCTGATGCAATCCGCGTGTGGCCATGTTCGGCGTGCAGACGGTCGAAACGCACCTTGCCGTTGCGGTAGGTTGCCACACCACGCAATTTCTCCATCCGATAGGGAAACGGTTCCGGCTCGATCGAAACCGTATCTCCCACCGGCTCGACGCGGACTTCCAGGTCGAGCGCTCGGGCAGGGAACCGAGAACGCAACTCGGCCGTCACGTCGATGCGACCGCGGGGATGGAGGTCGTTCCAAAGGCGTTGGGTCGAGGGCTTGAGTGCGTCGCGCAACTCTTCTTCCAATTGAACTCCAGCGGCAGCAAAGCTGAGCGCCAGTTCGGTGCCGGCGGCTTGGGGAGTCAATCGGCCCTGACAGGTAATAAAACCGCTATCATTGGTCCCTTCCAGGTCGCGAAACGACCAGTGCCCGTCGCGCATTTCGACGGTGCCGCGAATGTTTTCAATCGGGTAGGGAAAACGCTCGAACCGCACTTCGCCTTCGGAGACCGAAAGCAACAGGTGCGATTGCATCTTCTTGGCCAGAGGGTCATGTTTCCAGCCACGCCAATAGAGCTGGAAATTGCCCTTAGCGGCCAGCGCGGTCAACACCTGACGGCCTTTCTCCGGCAGCGCGCCGACAATCGCCGGAGTGAGCGTCAGGTCTTTACCACGCACTTCGATATGGCCGGTTCCACGAGGGCCGGGGTTCAACAGATCAATCTGAATATCGACCGGCTGCGAATCGGCCATCGCCGTCAGCTTGGCCTCGAGCTGATTGCCTTGCCAGCGAATCGTGCCTTGGGCGGAACGCATGGGATAGGGGAATTTGTGATAACTGAAGTCTACATTTTCACAACGCACGGTGCAGTCAGGTCGCCAGCGGACGCCGTCGTAGAACAACGACAGCTCGACATCCACTTCCCCTGCCGGCAAAAACTTTTGCCACAGCGCCCGTTGCCCAGGCGACAGCGACCGGTACAGGTCTTGGTCCAAAACCAACTTTCGGACCTGACCGCTGACGGCGAAGGTTCGACGACCATCTTCTTGCTGGCCCTGGCAGCCGAGTTGGATTCGGGTTCGCCCTAGCCGGCCGTTCAGGTTTTCGATCGTCAGTTGTTGGTTTTGCACGCGAACCCTGGCATGCAGATCGGTGAGCAGCTCAGGAAGTCGTGGGTCGTGGAACGTGCCACCGGTCCAGTGGCTGTCTAGCTCAACCTCAAGCGTCGTCGGGTCGCTCCCTTGGCCACGTAACGAAAATTGACCGGCAACCTGAGCGCTGAGATTCGCCAACGGGGCCAATTCCGGCGTCAACGGCGCCGGCAGCATGAACAGCAGCTCGCGACAGACACGCAAGTCAGCGACCGAACCGTTGAGCTGCCAGCGCTGCGTCGCTAAATTGATTTGCCCGGCGACAGTCATCCGCTCGACGTGTTTGGCGCGAAAGGAACCGTTGAACTTAGCCACCTGATGCCAGCGCCCCGCCTGGGCAACTTGTTCTTTGGAAAGCTCCAGTTCGATGCCACTGAGAACGAGTGGCTGGGAACTGCCAGGGGAGCCATCGACCAGTTCCAGACGGGCATCTTCGATCCGTGTTTTGGGCGACCGGTCGCTCAGCTTGGGCATCGGCAGCAACCGAGCGACGTTCCAGTTTTCGCCCGGTCGCCGGATTGCCTGAAGCACGGGACGCTGAACCACAATTTTTTCAACTTTCAAGTCGCCGGTCACCAGTTGCTTGAGCTGGGGGTCGCAGACGAGCAGTAGTTGGTCGATATACAACAGTTGGTCTTCCTGGCCATCGAGTCGCGGTTCGGCAAGCGAGATGCCGCGAATTTCGATTCCACGCCCTTCGAGCAAGTGGGCGCCTTCAACATGAACGTTCAGCCCACGGTAGTGGTTGGCTAGAATGTGATGGACATGACGGGCAATTTGATCGTCGATTCGTACGTAAAGATAGCCCCCCAGCCCGATCGCGGCGGCCAGCCCACAGATCAGGCTCCACTTAAAAAAGAACCAACAGAAGTTGACCAGAAAACGGACGATCACATCACCTTTGAAGTTGCAAGCCCTGTCGAACCGGAACGATTCACAAAAGCACGACCGGTCTCGACCGCGACCGCCGCGCCCAACACGCTCAACGTGACCATCGCTGGTACCCGATAGCGGATCGAACCGACCGCGATCAAATGCAGACCGGTCAGGTAGACCGCTGGCAGCCAACAGACCACATAGGGCAAGCCGCCACGGCTATAACGCCAAATGCCGATCAGGGCGGCTGCTAGCAACGGAACGTAACTCACCAGCACCAGTATCCGGACCGGCCAGGCTCGAAATTGGGGATCATTGGGCCACACGTTCCAGATGCGCGTGAACTTATGCCAGGCCAACTGAAATGCTTGGACAGGGTTTGCCTGGGCCCAGTCGAATGCCTGCTGGCGTAGATAACGATCAAACTGATACTCCCAATCGACCGGCCATTGGTTGGGCTCGCCTGCTTGACGACGAAATTCGGCCAGTGCGCCGGGAACAAATTCCATGGCGCTGGCCCCGGTCGCCTGGGGCCCCAAGCCGTCGACCAGACTTGCACCTACCTGAAGCGTGGTTGGCACAAAGCGGCCGGTGATCTGCCAGTTGCGCAGCCACCAAGGCGTCATCACCATCGTTAGACCAATCAGCAGCAGCACGCCAGTCGCCAGTTGACGCCTGCGGTGGCGACACAACACCAGACAAACCAGCATTGCAAAGGGCAAAAACAACAGCCAGCTGGGCCGCACCAACGTGGCCGCTCCGGCCAGCGCGCCGGTGCCCAGCGACCAACCGACCAGCGAGCGTTGTGTGTTGGCAGACCAAGCGTTATGCCAGGCAACCAGTTGAAACGGCACCACCGCGCAGAACAGGCCTTCGGTCAAGATGAACGCCCCCAGGGCCACCAAGCCCGGATAGATCGCCAGAATGCCGGCCGCCAGGAAACCGACCGCATCGTCAAACAGTTTCTGGCCAAGCAGGAAGACGCCAACAACCACTAGAGCCGAAATCCCGGCGTTGTAGAGACGTACGGTCAACACCGCAGGTTGCCCGTCGGTCAGGCGGAAGATGGGTGCCAATGCGAGCGGATAGCCTGGCGTGCGAAACACGTAGGCCGCCGGTTCGCCATGTGCATACGGTTGTCTGGTGGCGATGGATGCCGCCAGATTCCAGTAGCTGACGCTGTCGCCAAAGCCGAATCGCCGATCGTCAGGCAGATGAGCATCCCACCACAGCGCAGCGGCAGCCCGAGCGGCGATAGCCACTGCGAAAAGCGCAACAAGAATGGTCGCACGGCCGGGGCGATGCATTCCGAGCCATCCAATTCGTGGTTCAAGAGCAGCCTGAAAAGCAGGCCGGCGGCATCGTACGTCGACTGGCCAAGCGGCGTCAAGTTAAGCTAGGGACTCAAGATGCGTTGTGAAAAACGACGATAGTGCATGTTCCGGAGGGGCTTGGATGCTGGCAGTGCTGTCGCCAGGAAACAAGCCCTGCTTGGGAACGAGAAAAGAGAACTGCGAGTTGTGAATGATGGGCTCTTGTGCCCTAGCCGCGCTCACGACGCGTCGCCGGTCGCGCAGTGAATGTCAGTAACTTCAGATTTACTCCGGCACCCCGGCGACGCGTCGCGTCGCGGCTAGGGCACTCTCATATACACATGGATCAGCTTTTGGGGAGCACTCCACAATCCCAAACCCCAAATCAGAAATCCAAAGGCTGCAGCAACAGCCAACCGGACTGTCGAGTTGCCATCACCCCGCCGGGGAATTGCTGTTTCGCAATCGCTTGATCCGGATTCAGTAGCGATGCTAGCTGATGCCATTGCTCGTGTCCCATTGCCTGTTCTGGCCACCGTTGACGGCGCCACACGGAGATCAGTAGTTGGCGAACGACAAACGGTCGTTCATCGGCCACGGCCAGCAGGCGGATGCGGACGCTCCGATCAGGCATCAATTCGACCGCGTTTTCCAAAAGCCCTTCGACCACATCCTGCACAACCGTCTGGGCTTCGGCCGTCAGTTGGCCAAGCCGCAGCAACGCTTCGTCGACGTTCGGGTTAAACTCCTCACGCAGCCACGGCAACAGGCGGTGGCGAATCCGATTGCGCGTAAATCGGGTGTCGGCATTGGTCTCGTCTTCGCAATAGGTTTGGCCGAGCGTCTGTAGATAGGCCAACACTTCCTGCCGCGACACTCCTAAGAGAGGTCGAACCAAGGTGGTTGCCGGCGATAGCAAGCGGGTTTGCGGCACCCCAGCCAGACCGCTGGGCCCGGTTCCTCGAAGTACGCGATGCAGAATCGTTTCGGCCTGATCGTCACGCGTATGGGCAGTGACCACATATCGAGCGCCGAGTCGAGCAGCGGCCGACTCGAAAAACCGATAGCGGGCTTCCCTGGCAGCAGTCTCCAGGCCGATGCCCTCGGCGTGCTGGGCCAAGTTGGCCAGGTAGACTTCGACCGGCAGCCCCAGCGTTTGACCCAAGCCTTCGACAAACGCCCGGTCGGCATCGGCCGCCTGAGGACGCAGGCCGTGGTGACAATGGGCCAGGATCAACCGTCCGGCCCCCGAAGTGTGTAGCGCGCTCAGAGCCCTGGCGAGCGCCACACTATCGGCACCGCCGGAAACCGCGACCAGCACGGTGACATCTTGCCAACGCACAGCAGGCCAAGCCTCGGCGAGTTGACGTTCCAATGGCAAAGAGGACATGAGGTAAGGTCGAGGGTTGAGGGTTAAGGGTTGAGGGGACGCGCTGGCGCGTTTTGAACTACTTAGGCCGTTGGACATTCCTTGTTGGATATTGGATATTCCTCTTTGACGCAAAGGGAATGTTCAATATCCAACAAGGAATGTCCAATTTCCAAGGGCAAAGCAACGCGCCAGCACGTCCCTTCGGCCCTCGACTCTCGCCCCTCGACCAAACGCAACCCCTAAATTTGATGGTAGTTACCTCAATGTCAGGAAAGAATTTGGCGCTTGCGATTTGGCCCAACTTTGGTAGGATGCACATTCGGAGTCGGGGGGGCTGTTCACACGCGCCTCGGGCTCTATTTGTACAACCTGTTAATCCAAGAGTGTTGAGAGGTCCGCCCCCAGCGAGCGGTCGTGCTCAACCTACCACGGCACACGAGAAGTCTCGCTGAAACCGTTATTCAAGTCGTCGTTCGCGTCAACCTTTTCTTCCTGCACCGAGGGCACAACGATGGAGTGGCTGCTGCTGGCAGCTTGCTTGACAGGCTGTGTTCTGGTTGCTTGCCCCAGTCTCCAGGGTGTCGACCGCTGGCACTTAACGGGCGAGAACGATCGGGCACGCCAGTTTTTTTCAAGGAAGAGAGTTGGTTCCAAGTTCTTGCGCTTTCGCGGCACTCTGGAGATGTTGGGTGGTCTGTGCTGGCACGCGCAGGCCGCTGTCCAGCAACTCCACCGCGCCGCCGGCAGGTGCCGATCGTCGATCGGCAATCCTGCCCTGTGACTAGAACCTGCTGAACGAATGGCGATCTGATGGCGACTCTCCTGGTCGCCAATTTTCGGCTTTCAGGCAAGACGCTTGCCCCGCTCGGCAAGCTGTCTGGGGTAGGTTCGCGCGGCCATGATTCTCGTGCATCGGTGGACTCGACATTTCAGGCTTTCGCCGGTTCGGAAACCTTGAAGTATCGGCCAGTTGCACTCTGGTTCCATTTGAAACTGCGAGGAAGGCACATCGTGACGCAAGAGACAGTCATTGCCGTGGTGGTAACGGCCACGTTGTCCGCGGTTCTCTCGGCACTGCTGGTCAAGTTTCTAGACCGGTTGCGCAAAAAAGACGCGGAAACCGAGGCTCAACGAATTCTCGACAAGTCGAACACCGAAATCACGAATCGTCGTAAGGAGTTCGAGCTGGACTTAAAGGAAGCCGAGATTAAGCAGAAAGCCGACGCCGAGGCCCTCTTGGGAAAACAGCGTCAGGAGCTGCACGAACGAGAACGAACCCTCGATAAACGTGATGACCAGCTCGAACAACGTCACGAGCAGTTGAACAAGCAAGAAAAGATGGTCGAGAGCAATCAGCGCCGTCTGGCCGAGCGTATTGAAGACACCAATCGACGCAATGACGAACTGGCCAAACTGCTCGATCTGCAACGGCAAACGCTCCACCAGATGAGCAACTTGAGCGAGGAAGAGGCCAAGGACCGGTTGCTGGAGATGTTGGAAAAGCAACTCGTTCGCGAGCAAGGGGCCTTGATTCAAAAATTCGATCGCCAGCTTGAAGAGGTTTGTGAAACCAAAGCCCGCGACATGCTGATCACCAGCATTCAACGGTATGCCGCTACGCACACGGCTGAAACCACCACCAGCACGGTCGACATCCCCAACGACGAGATGAAAGGCCGCATTATTGGGCGCGAAGGACGAAACATCCGCGCCTTTGAAAAAATCACTGGAGTCGATGTGATTATCGACGATACGCCTGGGGTGGTGATCGTCAGCGCGTTCGACCCGGTGCGGCGCGAGATCGCGCGTATTACCCTGGACCAACTGATTGCCGATGGGCGGATTCACCCGGCTCGCATCGAAGAGATTTTTGGCGAAGTCCAAAACGACATGGAGAAACGGATTCGCAAGTTGGGCGAAGACGCTGCTCAGGAAGCTGGGGTGATGGGGTTGCATGAACGGGTTGTCCATCTGTTGGGCCGTCTGCACTTCCGCACCAGTTATAGCCAAAACGTGTTGCGACACTCGATCGAAGTGGCATTTCTAACCGGGATGTTAGCCGAAGAGATGGGCATGGACGGCGACCTGGCGCGGCGAGCCGGCCTGTTGCACGACATCGGCAAGGCAGCCGATCATGATGCCGAGGGAGGACACCCTAAGATCGGGGCCGACTTGCTCAAACGGTATGGCGAAAATGAAACCGTGGTCCATGCCGCGCTTGGCCATCACGACGACATTCGCATCGAACAGCCGTACACGGTGATCTGTGCCGCGGCCGATGCTTGCAGCGCCTCGCGGCCGGGGGCGCGACGCGAAACGCTCGATCGTTATATCAAACGTATGGAAGAACTGGAGACGATTGCCAACGAGTTTGACGGGGTCGTTCAGGCGTTTGCCATTCAGGCTGGCCGTGAAGTGAGAGTGATGGTGAGTGCCAAAGACACTTCCGACGAATCGGCGGCCAAGGTGTGCCGTGACATTGCCAGAGCATTTGAGCAAAAGTTAACCTATCCAGGCGAAATCAAAGTAACCGTGTTGCGCGAAGTGCGCGTCACCGACATGGCGCGGTGAGATAGTCGAGGGTTGAGGGGACGCGCTGGCGCGTTTTGAATTACTTGGATCGTTGGACATTCCTTGTTGGATATTGGATATTTCCCTTTGCGCCAAAGAAGAATATCCAATATCCAACAAGGAATGTCCAATTTCCAAGGACCAAGCAACACGCCAGCGCGTCCCCTCACCCCTAGTCCCTAGACCCTAAACCCATCATGCGATTGCTTTTTCTCGGCGATATTGTTGGCAAGCCTGGGCGCAACTTGGTCTGTCAGTCGGTGCGCCGTCTGGTCGACGAGAAGACGCTCGATTGGGTGATCGTCAATGCCGAGAATTCGGCCGGTGGGTCGGGGCTCACGCCGGCCAACTACAAGCAACTGATCGACGCCGGCATTGATGGCATTACGCTCGGCGATCACATCTACCGGCGTCGGGAAATCGCCACCGTATTGCAGCGACGCGAGAATATCGTCAAGCCGGCGAACTTTCCCGCCGAAGCCCCAGGTCGCGAATTCATGTTGCTCGCTGGTCGTAACCCTGAAGAACGGATCGCGGTATTCAGCCTACTGGGACGGCAATTTATGCGGCCTACTGATTGTCCCTGGAAGGCGGCCGAGCGTGTGCTGGCCCAAATTCCTGACGACGTCAAGGCGATCTTTGTCGACTTCCATGCCGAAGCCACCAGTGAAAAACAAATCATGGCGCGCTATCTCGACGGTCGAGTCACCGCCGTGCTGGGA
Organism: Pirellulales bacterium; assembly: GCA_028289525.1. Classification (GTDB taxonomy): domain Bacteria; phylum Planctomycetota; class Planctomycetia; order Pirellulales; family JAGQOS01; genus JANQPJ01. The sequence continues at coordinate 9,489 of JANQPJ010000260.1, read as the reverse complement.
ACCCATACCCATGTTCCCACGGCCGACGAGTGTATTTTGCCTGGCGGCACCGCATTTCAGTGCGACTTGGGAATGTGTGGGCCGTATGAAAGCATCATTGGGCGGCGGATCGATCGCGTGACCGAGACAACGATTTCGTTCAACCCAACGCCGTTCGACGTGGCCACTGGCGACGTGCGGCTGTGTGGCGCGATCGTCGATTTCAACCTATCAACCGGTCAGGCAACTGGAATCGAACGCCTGCGTGTCGATGCACCACTTTAAAATTTCGTAACCCTTCAGCCGAGTGGATTAGCCCTCGGGCGTCTTGGGAGAAATCCGAAGCACGGAATCCGAAATCCGAAACAAATCAGAAGAACCAAAGCACGAATGCTCGAAACCGATGCGCGGCCAGCATGTTTTGGTCATTTCCGGTTTTGAATTTTCGCGCTTTGTTTCGGATTTCGGATTTTCACCTGACTCGGCTGAAATGTTACAAAATTTCTGATCTGGGATTTGACGCGCTGGCGCGTACCAATAACGAACCCCACGCTGTAAACGACGTGCCTTTGTGTCTTAGAGCAAATTACCAAAATGCGTGGTGATGTTTCGTCGAGAAATCCCGATGAAGACTAGGTGTCGTCCGCCACAGTAAAAAGCAACTTGCTTTAGCCGCCGCGATGGCCAACACCAGACGTGAGAGGTTCGCCGGGGCTTCCCGTCTCTGCTTGTCTTGGTGGCTCTGTGAGATTCCTTCCCTTGCCGCATCAAACCGGCCAAACGTCACGCGATTTGCCAACTCAGGCGTGTTCAGCAACCATGTTCGCGGCCAGGGCATTTCCAATATTTTTTGGATCAGCCGTTGACGCAAGGTTTTTGAACGCTACCATATTGCTACTGAGACTCAGTTTCAACAAAGGCTTTGATTCTGAGAACCCCTTCTAGTGATTTTAGCCCGCCAAGGCGTTCTCGCCTCGCGCCAGCCACCGCTTTCACAGTTTCGCGGCATCAAAGCTGTGCTGGAGGAACTGACGTGTGTCATCGGCTGCACTTGGGCTTTCCCCCTGACGGGGCGGGCATTCCCCAAGCTTGGCCGTCATCGTCTTTCCCAGCAGAGCTATAGGCTAGCATCGAGTCATGTCGGCGCGACTGTTCAGCAAGGCGGCAGGCTGTGAGCGTAACGGGAGCCGCGGGGCTTGCCAGTTTTAGTAAAGGCTGTGAATTCGATACGAAACACCGATCGAGAAATATTTTGACAAGGAGGCATTTCGATGAATCTGTCGATGGCAATTTTTTATGGATCGTCGACCGGCAACACGGAGCTGGCTGCGGAAAAAATCAAAGAGCAGCTTGGCGAATTTGTCGAGCAAATGGCCGACGTTCGCGACGCGGACCCGGCGGATCTTTTGAACTACGATCTGATTTTCTTTGGCGTCTCAACCTGGAACATTGGCGAGATGCAAGACGATTGGGCTGATTTCATCCCGAAGATGAAAGCCCTCGACCTCACTGGCAAGAAGGTCGCTTTCTTTGCAATGGGCGATGCCGAAGGCTATCCCTACAACTTTCTCGACGCCATGGGCGAGCTGTGGGGTGTCGTGAAAGAGTTGGGGACGCCTGAGCTGATCGGCGTCTGGCCGACTGAAGGCTATACGTTTGACGAATCGCAAGCGTTGTATGACGAGAACCACTTTTTGGGCCTCGGCTTGGACGAGGACAACGAGGCCGATCTGACCGAGGACCGGATTCACGCCTGGCTGGTGAAGGTCATGCAGGACGCCGGATTATTTGAAGGCGTGTAACCCTCAGCCGGCAAAGGCCTTTTATGTTTACATTTCGTCACTAAACCACAACATCCCCATTCTCTTTTTCCAATAAGCAACGGATTTGCAATGAACGAACCGAACAAGATTGAGCAGTATTTACTCGACGTGGCGCAACGTTATGAACAAGGCGATTATCATGGGGCGCTGTCGGCTTTATCCCGAGCGGAAGAAATTCTGAAGAACGATGGTCGTGCCTGGCAACTTTGTGGCCTGGCCCACTTTGCCCTGGGAGACCTTGCCGAGGGGATCGCGGCGTTCGAACAGGCCACCTCGCTGGTTCCGCTCTGTCCGGAGGCGCAATGCCGGTTGGCGGAGTGCTATTTGCGAGTCAGAAAACGCGAGTTGGCCATGGTCATTTTCCAACACCTCGCAACCTTAAAGACGTTGCCCCAGGAACTTGTCCAGGATATCGCAGTCGGGCTGTCGCGTGTTGGCGAACATCAAGCGTCGCTGGACTATAGCAAGGCCCAATGGGAGCGGTTCCCCCAAAGCCACGTGCTGCTCTCGACCGCGGCCAGCATGATGCGACGTCTTGGCGCTGACGTCGACGCCTCGCTTTCGCTCTCGCACCAGGCTCATCAACTACAGCCTAAGAATGTCGCTTATCGAATCTCGTTGGCCTACGACCTGATCACAGCCGGTCGTCTCCAGGAGGCTTTGCGCCTGTTGACGGCGGTTGACCTGGACGAGGTGCAGTGCATCGCTTCGCTGCAGTATTTAAAAACCCTGTTCACGAAGCTCGACAACGAGCACTGGCAACAGGAATGCCAAGCCCGTTTGGAACAGATTGGTTATGAGCTGAGCATGACATATCGGCCTCCGAAAAAGGGCCGCTAGGCGTTCTATCCTGGCAGAAAAGATTTTCTCTCGCAAAGGCGCGTCAAGAACAAGGAAACCAACCCAATGGCACATTACACAGGGCCGAAAGGCCGTATTAACCGTCGTCTCGGCGCAGTTATTTTTGAGAATGGTGGAGCCCGACGTGCGTGGGAACGTCGCGACAGTCCTCCCGGCGGGGGAATGCGGCCGCGAAAGATGTCGACGTATGGCGAGGCGATGCGAGAAAAACAAAAAATCAAATACTACTACGGTCTAGGAGAGCGTCCTTTGCGGCGACTGTTTCAAGAAGCGAAACATACCGCTGGAAACACCGGTGAACAATTACTGTTGCTGTGTGAAAGACGGCTGGACAGCGTCGTTCGTCTGGCCGGTTTTGCTCACACCAGGCCCCAAGCGAGGCAAGCCATCTCGCATGGTCATTTTCTCGTGAATGGTCGCAAGTGCGATGTTCCCTCGAGGCGTGTCTCTCCGGGCGACGTACTTGAAGTCAAGCAGCGGCCTAACCTGGCGGATCTTTATCGTGGCCGAATTGAATCGTTTGAAGGTGAAACAGCCGCCTGGCTGGACTGTGAGCAGGAGCGGCTGCGCATCACGATCAACCGGCTGCCTGACAACGAGGATATCACGCTCCCGGTCGAGGTGAGCATTGTGGTCGAGCTTCTCTCTCGGTAGTACCGGTAGCAAACCGTTTCAGCCAACGGCGTCAAACGCCCGACCGGTATTGACGGACTTGCTCAGATTGGCCGCCGTCTCGATCAGGGCGACCAGGGCCTCGCCCTGTTGCTGGGTGGCCGTTTGTTGTTTGTCGGCCAAGGCGAACTGAATTTGGCTCTGCACCGCGTTTTGCTGCGTGGCTAGCAGGGTGCTGATCGCCGGGTCGAGGTTTGCGATAGACATGGACGTTCAATTCTTGTTGAAAAGCGAACCAGGGAGGATCAACTTCTATATCGGATCATAGCTTATCAATCCTGGTCAGGTTTTGCCAAAGGACAAGCGGTAACGATTGTGACGACTTTGTCAGGGCAGCAGCAGTCGGTGACCAAAGCGCGAAACATCGGTTTTCATACGACTTTGCGAAAAACAGCCGCGTTTCCGGTCTTTGGTCTCTAACGCTTTCTTCTTTGCCAGTTTACTCATCAGTCACGCAGCCTTCGGAAGCCGACTTGACATTCTTAATATATTTGTAGAGCGTTCCCCGACGGACTTTGAACTCCGGGGCACGCCAAGCTGCTTGGCGTGCGGCCAGAGTTTCAGCGTCAACCTTTAAATTGATTTCGTTCGACTCGGCGTTAATCGTAATCTGATCGCCATTTTCGACCAGGGCCAGCGGACCGCCTGCTTGGGCCTCCGGCGTGATATGGCCAACGATAAAGCCATGTGACCCTCCGGAGAAACGGCCGTCGGTCATCAGCGCCACGTCAGATCCAAGGCCGGCACCCATGATTGCCGAGGTCGGCGTGAGCATTTCTGGCATGCCTGGTCCGCCTTGGGGCCCTTCATAGCGAATGATCACCACGTCGCCTTTTTCGATCTGCCGGGCTTCGAGTGCCTGGAGCATGGCTTCTTCCGAATCGTACACCTTGGCCGGTCCGGAGAATTGCAGCCCTTCCTTGCCAGTGATTTTGGCCACCGAGCCGTCGGGGGCCAGGTTGCCACGCAAGATGCGAATGTGTCCGGTCGGCTTGATCGGCCGATCGAGCGGGCGGATGACATCTTGCCCCGGGCTCAAGCCAGGCAGATCGGCCAGGTTTTCCGCCAAGGTCTTGCCAGTCACGGTCAGGCAATCGCCGTGGAGCAGGTCGTGTTCGAGCAGCAGCTTCATCACCGCCGGCGTTCCGCCCACCTGGTGCAGGTCTTCCTGCACATAGCGTCCGCTTGGCTTCAAATCGGCCAAAAAGGGGATGCGGTCGCTCGTGTGCTGGAAATCATCAATTGCCAACGGCACCTCGACCGCTCGGGCCATCGCCAGCAGATGCAACACGGCATTGGTCGAACCGCCCAGGGCCATCACCAACACCATGGCGTTTTCGAACGCCTGGCGGGTCATCACGTCACGCGGTTTGATATCGCGTTCCAAGCAGAGACGGATTGCCTGACCAGCGCGCCGGCATTCGGCCAGCTTGTCGGGATCTTCAGCCGGGATAGACGAGCTGTAAGGCAATGCCATGCCGAGCGCTTCGATGGCCGAGGCCATCGTGTTGGCCGTGTACATCCCGCCACAAGCACCGGCACCAGGGCAAGCGGTTTTGACTACATCCTTGCGGCCTGGTTCGTCTCGGGTGCCGGCCAAATATTCGCCATAGCATTGGAAGGCCGAAACGATGTCGACCTTTTCGCCGGCGGCGGTGTGGCCGGCGCGGATCGTGCCGCCATAGACCATCAAGCCAGGGCGATTCAAACGGCCCATCGCGATCAGGCAGCCAGGCATGTTCTTGTCGCAGCCTGGCAAGGCAATGCAGGCATCGTACCATTGGGCGCCCATGACCGTTTCGATCGAGTCGGCAATCAGATCGCGCGATTGGAGCGAAAAGCTCATGCCCGAGGTGCCCATCGAGATGCCGTCGCTGACGCCGATGGTGTTGAACCGCATGCCTACCAGGCCGGCCGCGATCGCACCTTCGCGGACTTCGGCCGCCAGGCGATCGAGGTGCATGTTACAGGTATTGCCTTCGTACCACATGCTGGCAATCCCCACCTGGGGCTTTTGCATGTCTTCTTCGCTCAGCCCGGTGCCATAGAGCATCGCTTGCGAGGCTCCCTGGCTCTTAGGCTGGGTAATCTGGCGGCTATATCGGTTGAGCACTTCGGCCATGGTTTTCTCCAAGAATCTCAAGATCGCAAATCAACCACTACCGGCAAAGCCGGTCGTGTGAAGAAGACTTCATCAAAGGGGCTTGTATTAGAGCAATTTCGGATCATTCGTAGTCATGTTTCGTCGGAAAATCCCGGCCAAAACTAGGTCGCGCCCGCTACGGTAAAGAGCGACTCGCTCTAAAAACGGCAGAACTGGTGGTTTACAGACATCAATCATCAAGCCCACATTGTAAACCGAAGGCGAACCAGACGGCTAGCGGCTCTCGGCAATGAGTGCGGTAACGGATTGTGGTCGTTTCAGCCCGTGTCATAGAATTCTCTCGTTCCCAAGCTCTGCTTAGGGACCAGCAAAGGCGGATCGAAGCGAATATTCAATGAGAGTCGTTCCAAATTGCTGCTGTGATTTGTAACAGCGACCGGTGGTCAAAACGCGAAACGGAAAAATCCAGTCGTTTCGCGAGCGGCCACCGGCCGCTGTTTTTTTCGAAAGAGACAATTTTGCAGTTCTCCTGACATCCAGTGCCGTCGCGTTGCGATTCGCGCAGAAACCAGATATTTTGGATACTTTGTATGATCGGTGAATCGCCTGTTGGCCATTTTAAAAACGACTCTCCGGAAATCAGACATGAAAAACCCCGCCAAACGGCCGCTCACACCTCGGATAACATTTCCCCAACTCTGAGCCAAGAACAAACGAGTTTACTCACCGAGCACTTGGGGTTAGCGATCAAGGCTGATCGGTTCAAGGAAGCGCTCGCGATCTGGAATCGGCTGGGGGATCATGCCCAGCCTGAAAAGCTGCGTTTTTTTAATCTCAAGAGCGCATACGACAAGTCTCGTCTGCATGCCTACGTTGAATTTGAAGATGCATTGTTGAAACTCAGATTGCTGACAGCGGCGCCGCGTCATGACGCGAAGCGCTTGCAGGCAGCACTCACTCAGTTTCAAAAGCTTCTCGAAGAGAGTAAAAATCCGGAGTCCAAATTATACTTACAAGCCTGGCGCGACTTAATGCAAATGGAAGTCGATTTTCACGATGGCAAATGGGTCGACTTGAAATTCGATCCTCATTTTGTGCACTGGTCTGGGGATACCCGGCAGTGGGCTTTTGAAAATCCTACCACGGCGGTGGGCAATAACATCGGCCTGAGCGCCGGGCTACGGCTATACCATTTTGGGGAGTTTCCCGGTCCCAAGGAAGTGACGGCCGAAATCGAAACCTTGCGTTTAGCTTCCCTGTTGCTCAACGTTGGTATTGCGATTGGAGACCCCCAGCGAACCGGGCGTCTGTTTTGGGTTGAAGCCAAACACCGTACTGCGGGAATCGGCAGATACGACACGCCGCCCGGTGGAGTCCAATTACCCTCCCCCCCCACCCAGCTACGAGTCAAAGTGTGGGGGCCTGAACATTTTGATTATTATATTAACGACATACCTTTCTCGGTATTCACACGTGCTCGAACATTTTCCATGCGTTCAAATCAAGTCGGTTTGGCAACCTTGTGGCGAGAATGGATGTCGGGGATTGTTCGCATCAAGAATGTGCGTGTGCGAAAACTGACCGATCCGCAACCGCCGGCGTTGAGTGATTCGCAAGCACGCGTCGATTACTACACCAAGCTCATCGAGCGCGAGCCTGGGTTCCATGCGCACTATTTCTCGCGAGGGACCGCAAACGTCAGATTCAAACAGTACGATCAGGCAATTGCTGACTTAGAACATGCTTTCAAGATGCTTCCGGCAGTCGCCCATCATCGCGTGGACCTTGGCATCGCATACAGCCAGACCCAACAATATCAAAAGGCGATCGAGCAATTTGAAATTGGAGCTCGTCACGCCCTCGGGCGACGAAAGACCAGCAGCCAACGGCTGCTGGCCCATTTTCTTGCTGTGGTCCCTGACCCCAAGTTGCAGGATAAGAAACGGGCTCTTCAGTTAGCCCAGCAGGTCGTGAAAGCTCAACAGGGCAAGGTCATTGAAGGCTGGTCAACGCTGGCCTGTGCGCAAGCGGCCAATGAACAATTCGCCGCGGCACTCGAATCGCTCGATCAAGGCGCTAAGCTCAATCCTGATCCTGACAATGCAAAAGAAATCGCGGACTTCCGCCAAAAGTTTATGAATCAACAACCGGTCATCTTAGACGCCCCATGATGGTGTCTTATGGACGCTATGATGAGAATCTCGCCACTAGGCCCCAAAGCTGTGTTCCAGTTGTTCGACTCGATCCTTTGGCCGTTAAGCCTGCGTCTAATGATCGTGTTGGCCTGCACTGATTGTGCAAGCCATGTTGCGAAGGCGGCCGAGATTCCTACCGAGCAAGTTGCCCAGCAACTTCGCAACATCTGCGACCAGTTAAAAGAGACCCCTCCACTGCTCGCGGCATTGGGAAGCGATTTGTTCCAGGATCGAGAGCAAGCGACCATGCGTTTGATCAACATGCCGGTCAAGCCGTTCGCGGCATTGCATGCCATGGTGGCTGGACCCGATCCGGAAAAACGGGTACGAGCCAGACGGATTTTGCGCCATGCCTCGGAACAGACAAACCATCTAAAAACGCTGTTGGACGCCATACGAGAACAACGGCTTACGGGCTTCGCGTCTGAAATTTTGTTGCTGATTGAATATGCCGAGGATCCCGATTTGCGATTCGTGATGCAGCAGGCATTGGTCACGACAGCTCACACCACAGACATCCCACGGTTTCGGCAGGCTGCTCAAAACAGCCACCCTCGTGTTCGAGTTGCCGCCGCGGTGGCGCTGGCACAGCTCTCTGGCCCAGAATCCCAACAAGTCCTTCTGGAAATGGCCAACGATCCGCACGAGCAAGTGCGGCTGGCCCTTGGCGATGCACTTGCTCAGCGACAACAGCCGGAGTGCATTTCGATTTTGGCATCTCTGCTCTTATCGAATGATCGAGACGTGCGGACATCGGCTGCCCTCACACTTCACAAAGTAACCGGAAAGAATTTTGGCTTCTTTCGCTGCAAAAACGCTAGCGAGCGTCAGGCGGTCGTCGATCGCTGGCAAGCCTGGCGCACTGCCCAGGGTGACCAATTGAAGCTGCGAACGATCGACCGGTCTGCCACCACTGCGAGCCCCTTCGATTAAGCTGGCCAACCTGAATAACCGCTAGAACCGGTGATCGAAGCTGGCAACTTGCTGATTCTGCCCTAGATCGCCTTGAGGCTGAACCGTCGTGGAAGCCGATTCGTACGGAAGTGAGGTTTTCTCGACCTACCCTTCCAGGTTGGACTCGAATGGATAGAACACGAAAGATCTGCGTTGCTACGATGGTGGTGACGGTCGGATTTCTCGCGGCCTGTCTGTTTCGCCACGATCGGCCCATCTCGCTGGCTGCCGGCCAGACGGACTCAGGAGCAGCCGTGTTGCCGTTGCATGGCGACCCGGCGGCCATCCCGGCCTATCAGCCAGTGGCCTCGACCAACAACAGCCCTTCTGCGGAGGAGCCAGCGGCCGAAGCTCTGCGACCGGAACCGCTGCAATCGGTGGTCGTTTTGCCGCCTAGCTTGCCGGTGGAATACCATCGCGCGGTCGACGAAAGTCCGAAGGTTGCCGAAGAGCACGAGCCTGTTGTCGTCGAGCAAAAGCGTCCTCTGCGGCGTCATCGGATTAACGACGGCGACACGCTGAAGCGTCTGGCAGCTCGCTTCCTGGGCGATGCCGATCGCTGGCGCGAGATCTATCTGGCCAATCGCCAACATCTGGCCGATCCGACCCAATTGCCGATCGGCTTGGAACTGGTCATCCCAACTCGAGATAGCCGAAGGGTTGAGGAACAGATGGTCGTCAACCGGCAACGTGGGCCCTGGACCCAACTGGTGCCGATCCCACGTGAGTCGCTGCGCCGCGTGAGCCATTAGGCTTGCTCCCAAAACGGACTAGCCATCGCGCGTTTGAATCCTGAAGCGCCAGTTTTGAAGTTGCGCTATTTTCAAAAAGTGCTTTCTTGATTTTCCCAGAAGGTCGCTGAAAAGCTTTGTTTGGGGTGCTCTTTGATAAAGCCTGAAGC
>JANQPJ010000259.1 GCA_028289525.1 Pirellulales bacterium | reverse complement strand
GCTTCAGGCTTTATCAAAGAGCACCCCAAACAAAGCTTTTCAGCGACCTTCTGGGAAAATCAAGAAAGCACTTTTTGAAAATAGCGCAACTTCAAAACTTGCGCTTCAGGCTTCAAATTTTGTGATTAACCTCCGTTTGAAACAAAGCCTAGTGGATGATGACGTTCGTTTTTGTGGGGTCGCGGTTAAGAGCAAACAGGAGATTGCAATCTCCACAAATTCAAATGTCATCGTCCACTAGGTAAGCTCGACAATCGCCTTAATCACCCCAGACTCTGGTCGGGTAAACGATTCAAATTGGTCGATCACGCCGTCGAACGACGTACGATGGGTAATCCACGGATTCGTATTGATCGTGCCATCCTCGATCAGACGGATGATCCGAGCAAAGTCGCTTGGCAAGGCATTGCGCGATCCCTTGATCGTCATCTCCGGCTTATGGAGGGCCGGATGCGGGAACGTGAGTTCGGCGGTTGTGATCCCCACATACACCAAAGTCCCAGTATGCGCAACGTAGGCAAGTGCGCCAGACATCGAGCCGTGATGCCCGGTAGCGTCAATCACCACCGCATACTTATCACCGTCTGTGATGTCGCGCATCTGATCGACTTCGCTGCCGTTGTCTGAAAACCGAATCGTGTGTGGCACGCCGTAGGTTTCACGGCAAAAATCCAGTCGCGACTGAACCATGTCCATCACCGTGATGATCGCCCCGGTGAGCCGAACAAATTCCAAGGCTGCCAGGCCGATTGGTCCGGCACCAATAATCAGCACTTGATCGTCTCGTTGTGGCGCTCCCCGGTCACAGGCATGACACCCAATGGCCAGCGTCTCGGCCAAAGCCAGTTGTTCGAACGAGAGCTTGGCCGAGGTGTGCAGTTTGTCGGCACGAATCAAAAATCGTTCGCACAACCCGCCATCGACCATCACGCCAATCACTTGGAGCGATTCGCAACAGTTGCCGCGGACTTTGCGGCAGGCATAACACTTGCCACAGTTCATGTACGGCTCGACACTACAACGGTCGCCAACTTGAACGTTGGTCACCCCATCGCCGACTGCCAGCACCTCGACTCCTAGCTCATGCCCGGGAATCCGTGGATAGCTGAAAAACGGCATTTTGCCCAGATAACCGCTGTAGTCGGTCCCACAAATCCCCAGGCGATGCGTCTGAACCAGCACTTCCCCTGGTCCAGGAGATTCCGGCTCGGCCAGGTCGATTTGTGCTAAGCGTTTTGGTTCCTGGATCTGAATGGCTTTCATCATATTGCATTTCTGTTGCCGAAAAGTTCTGTTTGCAGTCTGATTATCGCTCAAACTTCACTGGTCGGCTGATCGTTGTTCTCCGGTCGACCCTCGACGTAGAACCAATTATGGATTGGCTGGAGGATCTCGCGCACTTCGGTCAACAACGTTTCGTCCAAAGGCTGCTCGGCCCAATCGACCCATTGTGAGACACGTTCCGGATTGGCCGAGCCGGTCACACAGGTTGTGAAATCGGGGTTCGCCAGCGAGAACTGCAGAGCCAGTTGAGCAATGTCGACTCCACGGCTGGCGCAATGCTCGGCTGCCTGCCTTGCTACTTCACGAACCTGTGGAGTGGCCTTGTGCCACGACGGCAGCGGCGCACTGGTCAGCAATCGGGCTGAAAACGGGGCCGCATTGATCAGCCCCACGCCCTGCTCCTGGCAGATCGGCACGAGCTCCAAGGCCATGTCGTTTTGCAACGTATAGTGGTTGTAGGTCAACAGCACATCAATCGGTGCATTGGCCAAAATGTATCTGAACATCTTCATCGGATAGCCGCTTACACCGATGAACCGCACTTTGCCTTTTTCGACTTGTCGCCGTAAAGCGGGGATCGTTTCTTCAACAATTTGTGACATCTCGACGAACTCCAAGTCGTGACAGAGCACGACATCGAGATGATCAACCTTCATCCGCTCCAACGAAATCTCGACGCTCTCCTCAACACGTCGGGCGCTGAAATCGAAGTGCCGGCCTGTGTAGCGGCCAAGCTTCGTCCCCAAGTAGTAACGATCGCGAGGGATCTCAGGCAATACTCGCCCTAGCATAATCTCGCTCATCCCTCGACCATAAAACGGCGATGTGTCGATAAAATTCATCCCCCGTTCGATCGCCACATGTACGCTACGAAATGCCTCGTCGAGGTCGATGCTGCGAAACTCTTGCCCGAGCGAAGAAGCCCCATACGACAACGGCGTCAACTCGATTCCGGTCTTTCCAAGAGGCCTCTTTTCCATGGTGATTCGACTCCCCAATCGTGATTTCAATTTTTGCGCGGTGCTCTCGGCGGAGATTCACGCGCGTTTGAAGGACCAATATCACGTCAAAAAACGCTAGGTGATCCTATACATCATGCAGGGCCGATCAGTTTTTCAAAATATACAAAAGGCACAAATACAAGCCCGCAGCGCAAGCAAGGGAATTTACCGTGTTTTCCCTTGCTTGCGCTGCGGGCTTGTATTGCAAGTTTCTTCTCCAGTTTGAAAAAATGATCGGCCCTGATACATCATGGCCTTGAATCGCCCCCACTCCCCATAGCCGGGCTTTACATTTGCATATCAATTATTAACCTAATGTAATGTGCCCCAGAACCCCTGAAACCTCGCTTCCGGAATTTGTTTCTCATCAGGTAACCGAAGCACGGCGATTCTTCCTGAACTTGAATCCAAACCGCAAATCGCCGCTAGAGGTTGTATGTGGTGGAGTCGAGCGGATGCGTCCGGAGTATGCCGTCGACCGCCAGGATTTTCCGTACTATGCTGTGGAACTGGTTGCGGCCGGTAAAGGGGCGCTCACGATTCACGACAAAACGCACCCATTAACCGCCGGCTCGGTCTTTGCCTATGGCCCTCGCACGCCCCATGCGATTCGCAACCTTGCCGAGAACGGTATGCGAAAATACTATCTCGACTTTGTCGGCGCCCAGGCCACGCAGCTACTGCGATCAGCCGGCCTGAAATCTGGATCGAAAAACTATTCGGTGGTCACCGTGGGCCGGCTTCACGAACTGACTGATGTTTTCGAGATGCTGCTTCGCGAGGCGAGTGACAACGGGTCGCTGACGCCTGACATTGGCGAGTCCCTGGTCCGATTACTGTTCCTGAAAATTCGCCAACTCAGACTTCCTCAAGACAGCGCGATGCCCCAGGCGTATGCGACCTATGAGCGCGTCCGCCGCCACGTCGAGGAACATTTTCTGGTTTTGCACACCGCCCAGGCTGTTGCCGACCAGTGCGACATTACGCCGGTTTATTTGTCGCGGCTGTTCAAGCGATTTTCCGACTGCGGCGCATATCAGTATCTTCTACGTCGCAAGCTGAACTATGCGGCGGGGCTGCTCATGAATGAAGGGCTGCTGGTCAAAGAAGTTGCCGAGCGTTTGGAATTCGCCGACGCGTTTCAGTTCTCACGAGCTTTCAAGCGAGTCTACGGCATTCCGCCCATCATGCTCGCGAAGCGGGGGCGGTAGGCCACAATCTGGCTAGCAGTCGTTTCAGTCGTTCCAAATTTCCCGTGACGATCAGTAGCAGCGGTCGGTGACCGCTCGCGAAACCTATAGGTTTTACGGATAGTCAGAAAAACCTCTACTTTTCAAGTCCTTGATTTTGGACGACTGACTTTTGCTAAGTATCCCCGAGAGGATTCGAACCTCTAACCTTCGGCTCCGGAGGCCGACGCGCTATCCAATTGTGCCACGGGGACTTCGAGTCAAGAATGCCGATCAGGCAGCGGCCAGAATGCGCCTCGGCGCAAAACACCCCAGACACCCTCGACCATTCAGCCCTTGCACCATAGCGAATCGGGTTCCCGGCGACAAGATGCCCGGCCGACCGGCCGAATCGTGGCACAATCGCGTTCCCCAGTTCGAAGGCAGCCCCGTTGACCATGCCTGTCGGGCAATGGGATAATGGGCCGATGGAGTATCTCGACCCCCATTTTTGGTCGATCGTCGGCCTTTCGCTACAGGTTTCCGGAACTGCTGTGCTGGTGAGCGCGGTGCTGGGAGTGCCTTTGGGCTGTTGGCTCGGTCTGACTCCGTTTCGCGGTAAGGCAATTGTCCGCGCCGCGATCTACACCGGCATGGCTCTGCCGCCAGTGGTGGTCGGACTCGTGTTATACATTCTCTTGTCACGAGCCGGGCCGCTCGCCTTTCTCGAGTGGCTGTTCACGCCTCGGGCGATGATTCTCGCCCAGGTAATTCTCGCGTTGCCGCTGGTCATGGGAATTACGATGACCACGGTTGCCTCGCTGCCCAGCGAACTGGCAATTCAGCTTCGCGGCCTGGGCGCTTCCGAGCGACAAATCCGTTGGGTCATGCTGCGCGAAGCACGAGCCGGTGTACTGTTGGCCGTGGCCGCCGCATTTGGACGTAGTATCTCCGAAGTGGGCGCGGTGTTGATCGTCGGCGGAAATATCAAAGACCACACTCGAGTGCTGACCACGGCCATCGTGCTCGAAACCGGCAAAGGTGAGTTTGGCCTGGCCCTCTCGCTCGGCGCAGCGTTGTTGGCCATCGCACTGTTAATCAACTTGTTGGCCATTCAGCTCCATCAAAGCCAACCCTTGTCATGAGCACGAACACTCCCCCCTGCGTCGAACTCGAACAGGTTTGCAGAGTGTTTGGCGAGAGCTTTACGCTGCAAGTACCCAAGTTGACGGTTGAGCGAGGTGAAATCTTGTTTTTGCTCGGCCCTACTGGTGCCGGGAAAAGCACATTGCTGCGCATCCTCGGCGGCCTGGAACCGGCGGCCACCGGCAACGTTCGCTTCGCTGGCGCACCGCTCGAAACTGGTCACAGCTTGCTGCCTTTGCGACGGCGGATAGCCAGCGTGTTTCAACGCCCGTTGCTGTTGACTGGATCGGTGCGCAAAAACGTTCAGTATGGACTCGAATTGCGTGGCAAGTTGTCCGCGGCGCCTGATCGGGTCGATGATCTGATCGAGCGGCTCGGATTAGGGCAGATTGCATCGCAATCGGCCCAAACGCTTTCCGGCGGTCAGATGCAATTGGTCGCGTTAGCCCGGGCGTTAGCGGTCGAACCAGAGCTGTTGACACTCGACGAGCCGAGTGCGAACCTCGACCCGGCACACGTCGCCTTGGTAGAAGAGGTGGTGGCCGAAACTCGCACCCAGCGCGGCACCACGGTCGTGTGGGCTACGCACAATTTGTTCCAAGCTCGCCGAGTTGCTGATCGGATCGCATTGCTGCTCGATGGACAAGTGATTGAGGAGGCCTCGAATCCAGAATTTTTTGAGTCGCCTTCGAATCAACAAACGGCCGATTTCGTAGCCGGGAAAATGATTTATTGATCTCGAACCGAATGACTTACGAATGCCTTGGATTTTTTACCACCGCTTATCTCGGCTTATCCTTTCGACCCTCGCGGCAACCGGCTGCCATGGGGCGACCGTCGAACAGCCGACGACCATCACGCTTGCCACTTCAACGAGTACACGTGACAGCGGACTGCTCGACTATCTATTACCACGGTTTCAGGCAGAGACAAACATTCGAGTTAAAGTGATCGCGGTTGGCACCGGGCAAGCGCTCGAGCTGGGCCGACGGGGAGATGCCGACGTACTGCTCACGCATGCTCCAGCCGCTGAAGACCAATTCATGGCAGCCGGCCACGGTCTCGAACGTCGGGCAGTGATGATGAACGATTTTGTGTTGCTCGGCCCGACCAACGATCTGGCCCAAGTGGCCGACAGCCCTACGATTCTCGAGGCCTTGCGAAAAATCGCCCGCGGCCAGGCCTCGTTCGTCTCTCGGGGCGATCAGTCAGGCACACATCTGAAAGAACTCAAATTATGGAAAGAGACCGCGCTCGAACCGGCTGGCCAATGGTATCTCGAATCAGGCACCGGCATGGCTGCAACACTCCGTCTGGCCAACGAAAAACAAGCCTACATGCTCTGCGATCGCGGCACGTTTCTGGCACAGCGAGACGGACTCAATCTGGCCATCCTATTCGAAGATGACCGTCGGCTGCTGAATCCATATAGTGTGATGTTGGTCTATTCGGACAGCCAGTCTGGCGTTCAACAACAGGCTGCCAGGCAGTTTCTCGATTTTCTGATCGCTCCCAACACCCAACAAATGATTGGCCAATTTGGGGTGTCGAAATTTGGCCAGCCGCTCTTTTTTCCCGCGGAGCAGGTATTGAATCTTAAGTAAACAAAGCGATTTCAGTCGTTCCAAATTTCCCCTGTTGATCGGTAACAGCGGTCGGTGACGAAGCGCGAAACACTTGTTTTAACGATCTCTCTGAAAAATAGTGCTTTCT
>JANQPJ010000254.1 GCA_028289525.1 Pirellulales bacterium | reverse complement strand
CCGACGCCCGGACACACGTGCCGGAATCAAGCGGCCGGATCACGCACCCCAAGGTCTAGGCCCCCCCTTATTCATGCGGGCTCTCGAAATCGCTTTGCTAGCCGGCATTGTAGTGGAGGGTTTGCCGTTTTTTATGCGCCGCTCAGGCCAAGAACAAACGATGCCCTCACTCGACCGCCAGCGTGAACGACTGCTCGACTGTTGTCGGCAGCTGCAAAGCTGCGTGGTTGCCATGTCGGCCGGCGTCGACAGCGCCGTGGTGGCCCAAGCGGCACATCTGGCCCTGGGCAGCCAGGCTCTGGCCGTCACGGCCGACAGCCCGAGCTTGGCGCGGAGCGAGCTACAAGCCGCCCAGGCTACGGCCGCCCAGATTGGCATTCGACATCTGGTGGTGTCGACCACTGAGATTGAACGAGAAGCCTACCAACGCAACGCATCAGACCGTTGTTACCACTGCAAGCAAACGCTCTACACCAGCCTGGCCGAGGTCGCCCGCCAGCATGGTTTGCAGACGTTGGTCAACGGGGCGAATGCCGACGATTCCAGCGACTATCGGCCCGGCCTGCAAGCAGCCGCCGAGCATCAGGTGCGCAGTCCGCTGGCCGAGTGTGGAATCACCAAAGCCGAGGTACGGCAGCTGGCCCAGGCCTGGCAACTCCCGGTGTGGGATAAACCGGCGTCGCCGTGTTTGTCGAGCCGGCTGGCCTATGGCGAACGTGTTACCCCAGAACGGTTGGCGATGGTCGAGCAGGCGGAAGCGTATCTGAAGTCGCAAGGGCTCGCCGACGTTCGGGTACGATATCATCGAGACGACATGGCGCGTATCGAGGTGCCGGTCGATCAGATCGAGCGGCTCTGCCAGGCTGAAGTGCGCGAGCCGCTCATCGTCCGCTTGAAGACGCTCGGCTTCAAGTTTGTCGCCTTGGATCTGGAAGGATTCCGGTCAGGCAGCTTGAACCAGGTGTTGCCGGTCGAGAGTTTGCTGAGCCGGTAGAAGAGTCGTCTCTTTTCTAAAAGCAGCGACCGGCGGTCGCTCGCGAAACGGCTAAGTTTTTTGTTTTGCGAGCGACCACCGGTCGCTGCTTCTCCTTAACGATCTTTTACGCTACGCCAACGATGGCGGGGCAACATTCCCAGCCCGATGATTGCCAGATGGACCAGTACCACGCAAAACAGCGTGAACAACACGCCTTCGGTAAACCCATATGAGTGCAAACCCACGCCCAATTCGTTGACGCCAAACCAGGACCAACTGGTGGTGATGTTGCCCGCGGTGGCTAACACGGCCAAACCGCGTTCTTTCACCATGCCGTCCCAACGAGCATGGAGCACCAAAGCATTCCATAGCACAATGATCAAGGCCCCGTTCTCCTTCGGATCCCAGCCCCAAAATCGCCCCCACGAGTCGTCGGCCCACAAGCCGCCTAACACGGTGCCGACAAAACTGAAGAAGATCGCAAAGCAGATCGTGCCATAGATCATCCGATAGATCGCTTGGTCGATCTCAGGCGACAACGATCGCGTGAACACTCCACGCAAGATGTAGCAGATGCCCAAGATGCCAGCGACAAACGTAGTGGCATAGCCAATCGTGATCGTGGTCACATGAGTGGCCAGCCAGAATTGGGTATCGAGCACCGCCTGCAACACGACAAAGGTATCGCCATCGCCGGCCAGAAAATGGGCAATCAACAAGGTCGCAAATCCTGACAAAGCCGCGACTACGTTGCCGATCCCCAAGCGATAGACCTGTTCGAGCACCAGCCCCAAGCCCACGGTTCCCCAACCGATAAAGACGGCCGAGGAGTAGAGATTGGTCACCGGCGGTCGACCCGAGATGTAGATCCGCGCCACCAGCGCGAACGTGTGGGCAACCAACGTCAGGGCAATCAGCCAAAAGGCTGCCCGATTCATCACGTCGCCCCAGGCCAGCCAGCCCACGGCGACGAGCACAAACGCAAAGACATACAGCACACTGCAATAATAGAACGGTTCGAAGTGATTAAAAAAGGCTTCGAAGTCGGTTTTGGCCAGGTCGAGCGAACCGGCCTGATTTTTTTCGAGCGCCGCACGATAGGCCGCCACCGCCTGATTAAACTCCCCGGCATCGTCCTTCTCATAGGCGGCAAAGATGTTGGCCAGGGCCACGGTGGCCTCGTTGGCCTTGCGTCCCAACACCGCAGTCTGGACATATGCCCGAGCCCAAGCGGTTGAAAACGCCATCCAATCCTCTTCCCGATCATCAATCGGCACAGCCAACGGCGGCTGAATCTGCGCCAACCGTTTTGGTTCGTCGACCAATAGCCGCATTAGAGTCTGGGCGTGCTGCTTGGCCGATTCAGGGTCTTTTATCTCAGGCATGGCTGGACGGCGAAACGCGGCCAGCAGCTTGGTCAGCGTGCGAATCCGACGATCGAGTTCGATCACTTTTTTCTGGTAGACACTCAACTGCTCGACCGGCAACGAGCGTGCGAGCCGCACCTGTTTTTCGAACTCCTCCATCTGTTTGCGGAGTTCGGCAACCGAATAACGATAGCGGGCTCGACGCTTAAGCCCCAGGGTTTCCTGCACCTCGAGGTTTTCGATCCGGAATACCTGATGTTCTTCGGCCGCTCGGGTTTCGGTGATTACGTCCAGCAACCAGCGAATGGCCGGCTCGCGCTGGCCGGACTTGGCGTCGGTAAACGTCTGCTTGTCGGAAATAATCCGCAGGCTATTGCGCGCCAAGGTGTCAAACGGCTTCACGCGGCCCTGATAGACCAACGGCAGCTTGCCAAACTCGTACAGGTTCATCTGACCGTCGTCTGGCGTGGGCACCCGGGCTTTGCTGGTTAGCCACAGAGCCGCCAGCACCACGACCAACAACGGCGCCCACACCGCCAACCGGCCGCCTGGAGTGATTTGGGATTTGGGATTTGGGATTTGGGATTTTTGAGATGCCCCCCCAACGGCCGGTTTGCCGTGGGGCCTGGACGTTTGGCCGGTCGAGGCGCGGCGGCGTAGAAACCGTAACAACACGATCGAAAATTGGGCCAGCATTCCGGTGGCCACGATCATGCACGAGACGTAGGGGATCATCCACCCCGCGTTGGTGACCACCTGAAGCCCGGTGGCTTCAGCGCCATTTCTTGGGTCGCGGAAAAAGTTCGACTGATAGAATGTTTCGCCGGCGAACCGCAACGGGTTGTTCATCCAGATTTTGACCGTCCGGTCAACGTTTCGCGTGGGATCGACGAGTTGCAACTCCGACGAATAGTTGCGGGCCTTGTCGGTGCCGAGATATTTGTCATGCCGCACGTCAATCAGCCGCATCGAATATGGCTTGTAGGTTCGCTTGAATCGCAAAGCAAGTTCATAGGCGCGGCCGCCCTTGGTCACGCGTTCAGCCAGATCTTGCTGCGACTGAATAAGACCGAGCAAATAAGTCCCCAACGACTTCGCGGTGCTCGACTCGATCACTTCGACATAGGCAGCCGCCATGTCGACTTCGCCGGTAGTATCGGTCCCCGTGCCAGCGCGGACCGGCTCGGCCACCCAACGCAGGCCCATGCCGTGGGTGGCGGGGCTCTCCTCGTCTGGCTTGCGATGTCGTAATTGGCTGTTTTTAAAATACTTGACTACCTTCAGGTCAAACGGCAAGAGCGGGTCGCGAATCGTAGCGCCTTCGACCAGCCGCGACTGGGGCACCACGACCACCCGATCTTGCTCGTCGTCGGTCGGGTCGACCACGGCCAATTCCAACGTGCGAATATCCTGTACGAAGTCGACCGTTTCGCCCTCTCGGATGTGCATTTGGCCTTCGACGGCCAGGGTGCCAACCAGCAGTTCGCTGAACATCAACAACATGATGCCGGCATGCAACAGTACGATTCCAGCCCGGCGTTTAAACACCAGCGCGCAACCGAGCCACAGCACGGCGCTGGCTAGCCCGCCTTGCATCAGTTGCCAGAGGATGCGCATCGACGAAGCCCCCAGCACCGTATCATCGGCTCGCCCATAGAGCCATAGAATTAGCCCGCCCAGGGCAACCAACGTTGCCATCAAGAACCGGCGTTCCACTCGGCGGTCGCGGGCAAGACTCACGAACGCATAGAGCGAGCCGAACCAGCCAACGACCAAAGACGCCTTGGTGATTTGCCACAAGGTCGACCAAGAGATGACGGCCGTCTCTTCGACCCCATCTTGGTTGAGCCCGCCGGCAATGACAATCCAGGTCATCAGCGCTCCAACGCCAAGGGCCGTTAGCCCCAGCATGAGCCGTGTGCCGGCGGCCTGCACACGGAACCGCAACAGATGGGCGGACAACAGGTTGGCGAACATCACGGCCCCAATCAGCCAGCCGCCGGGGAAGTAAAAGCCGAGCCCGGCCGGGATTTTGGGGCCATTCGGGAAGAACGAGTCGGGGAAGAATACCCGAAACTCGATCCAGGCCACCGACGCGCGAAAATATTCATGCACCACCTCCCAAATGTCCATGCGAGTTTGCGCCAACGTGCCGGCAAACACGATGAAGATCGCCATGACGAACAGGGCGACGGTCAGCTTGAGCGACGCAATCGGCCGGAGCAAAGCCTGCCAGAAGCTGATCGTTGCTGGACGGCGATTTTGACTGCCGGCTGACGTCGACGCATGCGATTCTTTATGGGCCACGTTTTTCCACACTCCCTTGGCCAAACTGGAGCGAGCGGGCAAAGTTCAAAAACCGCTCCTTCTCTTGTTCAGCCAGTTGGTGTCCAGCTTGAAGTTTGACAAACCAGGCTCGCCCGGCGGCCATGGTAATCACGCCCAAAATGGTTTCGCGCGGCTCGCTTCCCTCAGGTGCCTGAAGCTCGACAAAGTGGCCACGCCAGCCAGTGCCTTCGATCGGCTCGAGCGTCGCTTCCAGCTCTTTCTGAGAAACCGGTTCGAGCTTCACCTGACCACGCCAACGGTTCACGTTGGGCAGCAGGTCGCCGGCGGCCACGGCAAGGTCGATGACCGTGACTTCAGCTTGTTGATCTTTCTCTCCGACTCGAAACGCCGCCTTACGCATGCCGCCGCTGGGAAGTTTTTGCCATTGTTCTGGAGCTTCATACCGGATGGCGTCTGCCTGAGCGGTCGGGGACGAGGGGGAGGACGATGCTCGTACTTGCATGCGGTCAATCGCCCCGGCCACTCCGTGCAAATTGACCACCACCGCTTGAACATCGCCAGCCTTGATGGTCTCGGATTCGTCGTCCAACTGGTCCAAGGTGATCGGGGCCAGCGACAACTGGCCGCGCCAGCGGTTGATGTTTGCCAGTTGATACTCGCGAACGTCGCCTTGACCGGTCGTCAAGGGGATCACGGTCACCTCGAGCGGCGGCGTCTTGTCGCCGGTGGGGACTTCGAGCGTGGCGAACCGAATCGCCGAAGC
Source organism: Pirellulales bacterium (assembly GCA_028289525.1). Lineage (GTDB taxonomy): Bacteria > Planctomycetota > Planctomycetia > Pirellulales > JAGQOS01 > JANQPJ01. Next base: position 13,205 of record JANQPJ010000254.1, on the reverse strand, counting down.
TGGCTTTTGTTCCCATCCCTTGGGCAATGTCCAGGTAGGTTCGCCGGCCTGGGTCTTAAACCGCACCGAGCCGACCAATTGGCGAAACGCTTGGTCGATGTCGGCCACTGGTTTGTCGGGGCCCAGCACTTTGAAGAACCAGGTTTTCTCGTCATGAGGAATCATGGCCGCCAACATCCGGCCTGGTTGCCCTTGTGGGACAGTCGCTCCCGGATGGTTGGGCCTGGGGGCCTGAGCGCGTTTGGCCACGTGATAGGCGCGAATCGGCTCTTGTTGCTGACAGCCAGTCAACAAGCAAAACGTCAAACCGATGCAACAGGCGGCGTTGCCGCCTCGCGAAACGTGCAAGTTCACCTGTTTCGTGAGTCGCCATCGGCGAGTGCTTTTCAGCACGACGTACAAAGCTCGAAGCGACCTACGCGGCGCGCAGCTTAAAAGATTCATGCCAGCTTCATTCAAGACTGAGGGAGACTCGTGGCAAAATACGAGCCATGGAGGCCAAGGCAGGACACGTGAGGCGCGTTGGTTGCGATCCAACAGCCGCCAGGGGTTGTCCCCTCAGTATAGCGAGAAATGCAGCCTGAGCGATAGAGGCGCAAGCCGGCGGTTCAAGGCAAATTCAGTCGTTTCAAAAACCAGGGCATGAAAAACAGGTTGTTTTCTGGAAATCGGTAAAACCACTTGTTTCGCGAGCGGTCACCGACCGCTGCTACTGGCCACGCACCAAATTTGGAACTACTGAAATTAGTTTCTCAAAATAGGGAAATACAAGCACGAAGCGCAAGCGAGTGAACGCTTTACGCATCAATTCACTCGCTTGCGTTTCGTGCTTGTATTGTTTTTAGAGCAAATTACCAAAATGCGTGGTGATGTTTCGTCGAGAAATCCCGGCGAAGACTAGGTGTCGTCCGCCACAGTAAAAAGCAACTTGCTTTAGCGGTGCTTGCCCATTTTGAAAAACTGATTTGCCCTGAGCCTACGGGCGATCAATACAGATTCAACAGCGTTTCGGTCATTCCGATCACCGGCACATCTTCGTCGACCACAAAGATCTCTACCCGACGGTTTCGCTGCCGCGCTTCATACGATTCATTGGAAACGATCGGCTGATGGCTGGCAAACCCGGCAACTCCGACCCGCTGGCCATCGAGCCCGCCGCGAATCAACTCCAGCGCCACGGCCCCAGCGCGAGCAGTGCTCAACTGCCAAGGGGTCTGGTCTTGCTTGGCCCCTTCCATGCGTTCTTCCCGTTGGTCGTCGGTATGGCCTACGACCATCACCTTCAGGTGTTGGGCTTGTTGATCTTGCATCACGGCCGAAAACTCTTCGAGCAAAATTTTCGCACCTGACTTCAGTTCGGTTTGGCCAGTGTCGAACAACACATCGGTCTCTAACTTGGCGATTCCGGTTGCCGGATCGATCTTTAAGTTCGCGTACCGGTCGACCAGCCGGGCCAGCGCGGCCGAGCGGCCTGCGCCTGGGTGGCTTGTCAGTCGCTGGCGTAGTTCTTCGCGCTCTTCGCGAAACGCGGCCAGGCTGCGGCGATCGCGCCGACGTTGACTGTCGACTTCGGCCAATTGCTCTTCGGCCTGGATCAATCGGTTTTCGACCTGGCGGGTATGCGTTTTGACATTCTCGACCTCGGCCTGGAGGGCTCGCGCCTCTTCGCCTAGCCGACGGTTTTCAACCTGCAACGTCTTCAGGTTGGAAGAAGGGGCAAAGCCACAACCAGCCAGGCCCGAGATCAGCACCAGACTCACGAACCGCCAAGCGATACGGCAAACCATGATTCGACTCCTTTCGAATCGACACGCGCGCTATTTGTATGCGCGAGCTTATTTCACTCCAATTGAATTTTAATTAAAAATCGGGATCACCTTAATCAAGGCGTCCATCAAGGCGCTGTTGGCCTGAAACGGTTGATTCCAACTCCACATGTTGCGAATCAGGTCGAAGAGCATCATCCCAGTGAGCGTCAACATCAGCAAACAAAGGGCCAAGCTGGTAATGTTCCAAGCGGTATAAGGCGTCTCGGACGCGGCGGTCGCTGTGGGCGTCAAGGGAGCCGCGGCGGCTGCGGCCAACGGGGCGCCAAGTCCGCCCATTTCCGCTTCTAGCCCGGCCATGGTCTCCGGCGGCAACGCCGCGCCAAGCATGGTGGCGGCATTTTCGTCAAACGTTTCGCTATCAAACTCGATTACCTGCGAACTATCGTCGTCCGCATCGCTGTCAAGCGGAGTCAACTCGAAGCTATCGTCGGTCTTCAGCATCGTAGCGGCTTCGTCGTCGATGTCTTCTTCGAGCGAAATCTCGGCATCGTCGCTCAACTCGAGTGAATTGACCGACGACCCAGCCAAGTCGAGCGGCTCTTCGTCCAACGACAGTCCACTATCGACCGCGTCGGCCAATCCGATTCCGCTGTCTGAACTGCTGAGCGTGATGTCGCTATCCCCAGCGCCTCCTAACACCAGCTCATCGTCTTCGTCCGCTTCGAGTTCGACGACTGAACTGTCGGCCTCACCCACTTGGTCAGCCGCTGGCGTCGCCGCGTCGCCGCCAGTCAAACCAGAGCCGGACGAGACCTTGCTTAAAATCGCGCTCGACTCGGCCTCAAGATCGAGTTCCAGTTCGTCAATATCTTCAAACAGTGAGCTAGCGCCCGCTCCAACGCTGGACGGCTCGTCGTCGAGCAAGTTCGTGCCGCTGGCCAAGGCGTCGTCCTCTTCCAACTCCAGCACCAACTCGTCATCGCCTTCTTCCAGCTCTAAGACCAACTCATCGCCTTCGTCGGAGGGCTCGACCAGCTTGACGTCGCTGTCGGCGCTCGGGGCGTCGTGGTTCTTACCGATCACCGTGCTCGAGGGGCCTGACTCTCCCAGTTCGACCTCGCTTAACAAGATCGAGTCGTCCTCGTCGGCCAGTTCCAAAACATCGTCGTCTGGCTGGTCAACGGGAGGCGTTTCGCTGCTGGGCTCTGATTCGTTCGCCATGGAATCCCAACCCACGGCCGACTCTTCTGGGTTGCCGCTGCTGAGCTTGGCCGCCAGACGGTCGATTTCGTCGCCCTTGAACTTCCAGCTAGCGCCATCTCGATAGGCATGTACCTGGCCTTCTTCGCGCATGGCGTTGAGTTGCTCTTTCGAGATGCCAAGCATCTCGGCTGCGTCATCGAGTGGGATAAATCGTTGGGCCATTCAGGAACCTCGGGCGGTTAACGCTGCTCGACCAGCCGTTGGATTTCCGTCGGCCGGGGCTTGGCATTGTTGTATTCCATCATCTGCAGATCCCAGTTGAGGTTGCGCACGCTGCGCAAACCGATTTCGCCCGTTCCACGGTCGAGGTGATAGACACTCACCACCCGAAGCCGGGGATCGAGGACGGTCAACTGCTGGCGGTGTTCGTCCAAGTCGCTCATAAAGGCGAGCAACTCTCCGGCAGCAGCTCGCTCTAACGGCGAACGTTGGGCCCAGGCCAAACCGCCTGTGCCGTCGCTGCAAACCAACCCCACCACCAAACCTGCTACGATTGTCAGCCCGAAAGCCACATTTTTCATAAGTCACCTACAGGGCTTATGGTTACGATGCGGAAATCGGACTTCCAACACTCTATTGTAAAAGCCCGATGGTATCATTCAAGAAAAAATCTTTTTGGAGTTACAAACCCAGCTTCCCCTCGGTTGGCGCTCCGGACAGGCTGCCGTATATTCGCGTTAACTCGTTTTCTTCGAATTGCTTAGGAAGTTTCCACGACCAGGGCTTGGAAATCGCTGGGCGGGCAGTCTATCGGCAGGATTTCTGCCCGACAAGACCAGCTTGGCAGGCAGGAAAACCGCAAAGTCCGGAAAATGACTACAAGCACGACGCGAGGGGCGAGTGAATTGCAGGCCAACCTTGAATTTCACTCGCCCCTCGCGTCGTGCTTGTATTACTCCGTTTCGCAACAAAAAATCGAGGTTCGCAGTTCCCGGCGACGCATTGCGTCGCGGCTATTTTCCAACGAATGGTGAATTGCTAGCAGGGCTTGCCTTGCCAGAAGCCCCTAGCCGCGACGCAACGCGTCGCCGGGATTTTTCTCTCAAACCTGACACGCTCCTCTGAAGAGAGCCCCCCCGATGGAAGACCACGCCGCCGAAATTTCGGCACGACTGGCTCTAGCCCGTCAAATCGCCGAAGAAGCTGGCCACACGACCAGGGCGTTTTTTCGCACCAATGACCTTCAGGTCGAGCGAAAAGCCGACCAGTCACCGGTCACTGCCGCCGATCGACAAGCCGAGCAGCTGTTGCGAGACCGCATTGCCGCCCAATTCCCCCAGGATGGGGTAGTTGGTGAGGAGTTTGGCGAAACCGCCGGCACCAGCCCGTTCCGTTGGATCCTCGACCCGATCGACGGCACCAAATCGTTTATTCACGGCGTTCCGCTCTATACCACGCTGGTCGGCATCGAAACCGACGGCCGTGGTGTGGCCGGGGTGCTGTATGCCCCGGCAACCGACGAACTGCTGTTTGCCAGCCGTGGGCAAGGGGCCTGGTATCGTGATGGCCAGCAGGAACTGCGTCAGGTGCATGTTTCCGGGACGAAGCGGCTCGCCGAATCGTTGTTTGTGACGACTTCGGTAAAGAGTTTTGCGACCGATCGGGAAACAGACGCCTTGGACCGATGGCTGGAGCTTCAACAAGCGGCCCGACTAACCCGAACTTGGGGAGATGCCTATGGTTACCTGCTGGTGGCGACCGGCCAGGCTGAAGTGATGGTCGATCCTGCCCTTAGCATTTGGGACGCGGCGGCCATTCAGCCGATTTTGGAGGAGGCCGGCGGCACGTTCACCGACTGGCAGGGCAGGGCGACAATTCATCATGGCGAGGGAGTCGGCACCAACGGGCATGTTCTAGACGAGGTGCTGGAAATCTTGGCCGGTGGGCGTGCGTCAGATTCGTAGGGGTATTTTTATAAGCTCCCGGCGTCGCGGGGAGCTGCCGGAGGATTGCAAATCGCGTCTCTTTTGAAAAAATCAGCGACCGGTGGTCGCTCGCGAAACGGCCAGTTTTTTCTGTTTCGCGAGCGACCACCGGTCGCTGCTCTTTCCGAACATGACTTTGCAGTCATCCTGCAGGAGAACTGCAAACCCCGGTTGTCAGAGTGGCCCAGAGCGTTATACTTACGATTTCCTCTTCGGACCTTGCCCCCCAGCATGGGCCTTCACCCTCGCGGGGTGCCGGTCGCGCGAGGCCAGAGTTACCCAAATCAATCAGAGAAACATCTTTTTGGGGCCGATGGACGATGTAGGTCGATGTGTACGACCCGCTGGTTCCCCATCAGCCAGGAGCTTGACAAGAGAATGGCTCAGCAGTGTGAGATTTGCGGGAAGTCGGCCCAGATGGGCAACAGCGTTACGACCCGCGGTAAGAAAAAATATCTAGGCGGCGTCGGTACCAAGATCACCGGCATCACTCGTCGCAAGTTCAAGCCCAACTTGCAGAAGGTTCGGGTTACGACCAAAAACGGCACCAACAAGTCGATGCGAGTTTGCACCCAGTGCATGCGCAGCGGGGCCATCACCAAGGCCGTGAAGAACGCCCCGTTCCGTTTGCCGAAAACCGCCGCCAACCAGTCGTAAGGCCCACTTTCTCTTCCTTCCGCGCGTGAAGTCTCGCCCCCGATGAGCATTTCCCCCGAGCAGGTGCTAAAAGTCTCGCGGTTGGCCCGTCTGGAACTAAGCGACGACGAGTTGGCCACGATGACCGCCCAGTTGAGTCAGGTGGTCGACTATGTCGATCAGCTTTCCGAGTTGAACACCGACGACGTGGTGCCGATGGCCCACGCCTTGGATTTGACCAATGTCTTCGTCGTTGATCAGGTTGCCGAGAGTTTGGAACGCTCTCAGGCGTTGGCCAACGCTCCGCATGCCGATGGCGAGTGTTATCTGGTCCCAGCGGTGATGGGCGACTAGGGCGAGTCGCTCTTTGCCGTAGCGGGCGCGACCTAGTTTTGGCCGGGATTTTCCGACGAAACATGACTACGAATAATCTGAAATTGCTCTAGTACCTGAATTCATTTGCTTTTGTGAGGCCCCGGCGACGCGTCGCGTCGCGGCTAGGAGGCAAACAGAAGCTTGCAACCCACAAATTTTCAAGTGAATGAAGGTACTAGGGCCAGTTGTACTGACACCAAGACGCGTTTCCCGTCTCGCCCCAGTTACGCAGGACCAGGATGTCACTTTTCGATCTCACCGCGTGTGAGCAACTGGCCGAATTGGCCAGCGGCCGTACTACTTCGGTCGAATTGACCCAAGCGTGTTTGGCGCAGATTGATGCCCACGACTCTCAGGTAGGCGCGTTTCTGCACGTCGATCGGGCGGGGGCCCTGGCTGCTGCCGAGCGGATTGACGCCCGTCGCCAAGCTGGCCAAGCGTTGGGCCAGCTGGCCGGGCTGCCGGTTGCGGTCAAAGACGTGCTCTGCACGCAAGGGATGCCGACGACCTGTGGCTCGCGGATGCTGGAACACTTTCGCCCGCCCTACAACGCCACGGTGGTCGACCGTTTGCACACGGCCGACGCGGTGCTGATTGGCAAGACCAACATGGACGAGTTCGCCATGGGCGGCTCGACCGAAAACTCAGCCTTTCAAGCGACACACAACCCTTGGGCCCTGGACCACACGGCCGGCGGATCGAGCGGCGGAGCGGCTGCTTGCGTGGCCGCGGGGATGGTCAATCTGTCAATCGGCAGCGACACCGGCGGCTCCATTCGGCAGCCGGCCGCCCACTGTGGAGTTACTGGCCTGAAGCCGAGCTATGGTCGAGTGAGTCGCTATGGTTTGGTCGCTTTTGCCAGCAGCTTGGACCAGGTTGGTCCCCTAGCCCGCACGGCCGAAGACGTGGCCTTGTTGTTGGGCGCGGTGGCTGGCCACGATCCGCGCGATTCGACGTCGGCCAATCGACCGGCGGACGAATACCTGGCCCAAATCGCACAACCACTCACCGGCCTGCGCCTGGGCGTGGTGCGCGAACATTTTGCCGAGGGCCTCGACCCGGCGGTCCAGCGGAGCGTGCGCGAGGCGCTCACCGTGTATAAATCACTCGGCGCTCAAGTCTCCGAAATCTCGCTGCCGCATAGCAAATACGCGGTGGCCACCTACTATGTAATTGCTCCGAGCGAAGCGTCGAGCAATCTGGCGCGCTATGATGGGGTCCATTATGGCTATCGGACCGACGAGCAAGCCATGCTCACCGAGTTGGAATCTCAACGAGCCCGTTTGGAAGCGGCAGGCGACGAGCAGGGCTTGGCAGAACTCGACTCGGCGTTGGTCCGAATGTATCGCCGCAGCCGGGCCGAAGGATTTGGCCCCGAGGTGAAACGGCGCATCATGCTAGGCACCTATGCGCTGAGTGCCGGCTACTACGATGCCTACTACCTGAAGGCACTCAAGGTCCGGCGGCTGATTCGTCAGGACTATGACGCCGCGTTTCGTGACGTGGACCTGCTTGTTGGACCGGTCAGCCCCACACCGGCCTTCCGCTTGGGCGAGTTGACGGACGATCCGTTGTCAATGTATTTGGTCGATCTGTATACCGCCAGCGCCAATTTGGCCGGGGTGGCCGGGCTGTCGCTTCCCTGTGGGCAGTCGAACGGATTGCCGATTGGCCTGCAACTTCAAGCCCCTCCGTTCGCGGAAGCGCGTCTGTTGCGCGCAGCCCACATGTTCCAACAGGCTACCGACTGGCATGCCCAGCGACCTGCCCTCTGTTCCTCCAGCTAGGCCCTCCTGAGCACGATCATGAGCGAACCTTATACGATGGTTGTTGGCCTGGAAGTGCACGTGCAGTTGGCGACCGCCTCGAAACTGTTTTGCCGTTGCAGCACCCGATTCGGAGCCGAACCGAACACGCAAACCTGTCCGCTCTGCATTGGCCTGCCGGGGGCTTTGCCGGTGATGAACCGCGAAGCGTATGAATTGGGTCTGAAGGCCGCCTTGGGGCTGAATCTGGAAATTCCTCGCTTCACGAAATGGGACCGCAAGAGCTACTACTACCCCGATCTGCCCAAGGGCTATCAGATCAGCCAGTACGACTTGCCGATGTCGCAAAACGGTTATCTGGAAATTCGTGATCCGAAAGGACGTTTTGAAACCAGGCGGATCGGGATCAATCGGGCTCATCTGGAGGAAGATGCCGGCAAAAGTCTACACGACGAGGCTGGCGCCGTGGCCGATAGCCGCATTGACCTGAATCGTTGCGGCACACCGCTGTTGGAGATCGTAAGCGAACCGGACATCCGCTCGCCTTTCGAGGCCAAAGCCTATCTGAGTGAATTGAAGCTGTTGCTCACGTTCCTCAATGTGTCGGACTGCAACATGCAGGAAGGCAGCTTGCGAGTCGACGCCAACGTGAATCTGCACATCGACGGTCCCGACGGTCAGGTAGCCACGCCGATCGTCGAAGTGAAGAACATGAACAGCTTTCGGGCGGTCGAACGGGCGTTGACCTATGAAGCAGCCCGGCAATACGACGCCTGGCAGGAGACCGGCCAAGCCAAGGGCGACGTGCCCAAGCAAACCCGTGGCTGGGACGACACGGCCGGAGTTACCCATGGCATGCGGCACAAGGAAGAGTCGAGCGACTATCCCTACTTTCCCGACCCCGACCTGGTGCCGGTGACGGTGACCGACGAAGAGATCGAACAGGTACGTCAATCGCTCGGCGCATTGCCGGCCGCGCTGCGCGACCGGTTGCAAACCGAATTTGGGCTCTCCGACTACGACAGCGATGTGATCGTAGGGCAAGGGCCTGCGTTGGTCGAATACTACCTGGACTTGGCCCAGGCGACCGGCGACGGCAAGTTGGCCAGCAATTGGGTGCAACAAGATGTGATGCGCTACCTGAACGATCAGGCGATCGCCGTGGCCGACTATCCGGTCCGGCCCGACCAGCTGGCCGAGTTGTTGACCAAGGTCAAAGTTGGCGAGCTAGACACCAGTCGCGGACGTCAGGTGCTAGAACACATGCTCGCCGCAGGCGGCACGGCCGCCGAGGCGGTTGAACACCTGGGCATCAAACAGGTGGACGCGGGCGAAGAGGTCGAACTGTGCCGCGAACTGTTGGCTGCGAATCCCCAAATCGTGGCCGACCTGCAAGCCGGCAAACTCAAGGCGGCCGGCGCGCTAATCGGCATGGCCAAAAAGACCAACCCCAACGTCAACCCAGGTCGGGTGCGGGAAATTGCGATCGAACTGGCCAATCAGTGGGACACTTAAAAGAGCGCCCCGGCGACGAAGTCTCGTCGCGGCTAGGGGTTTCACAGCCGCAAAATGGCCCTGAGATTACGTACGCAAGCGCTTTGACACTAGCCGCGACGCGACGCGTCGCCGGGGCGCTCGAGAAAAGTTGGCGTTCCCCTAACTGAGCATCGCCACTTTCGATGAAAATACAAGCACTAGCGCAACGGCGCATGCCCTAACATTCGTCGCAACAGCCCAATCTGTCCTGCATGCAACATTTCATGGGCAGAGCAAAAATCGAGCGCGCCAAACAGCGTGGTAAACATCTCGTGCGGTGCGGCCAGGGTTTCGGCCAACCGGCCTGGCTCTTCACTGGCCAACTCGCTTATTGCCCGCTCGTGAACGGCCGTCAACACTTGTCGAATCTCGGTCGGGTTCGGCTGGCCAGTCGGATCTGCCATGGCCTGTGAACCTTTGGCATACCGGCGGCGAAACACGCGGGTCATCACCTCTTGGTCCTCTGGCTGGGCACCGCGCCGCCGGGCCAGCAACAGCGCATACTCGGCCACCGCCAAATGCCCCACCTGCCAGGCCACGTTGGTCTCGGCCACCCCAGGCATCTCATACCAATGCTCGTCTGGGATGTCGGTCAACAATTCCAACGTATAGCGTCGGGCCGACTCGATCCGCTCGATCGCCAGACTCAAACGGGCTGCGTGACACATGGTTTTTGAGATCCTATTCGAGATTTCTCACTGATTTCTGCAGAAACAACCACCTCATTCCAACGCCCCATGATGCCGGCTTCTGGGCTGGCTGTCTACCGGATGCCTGGATGTTCGAATTTGTCTCAGAATGAATTCGATGCCAACATCGAAAGCCTGAAGCGCCAGCGAAGGAATCGTTTGGTGGTTGCGCAATTCCTTCGCTGGCGCTTCAGGCTTTCGATCCATGCTGGAAGGGCGAGCTTTGAGACAAATTTTAGCCCCTTGGCACCAGGCGACCATCACGGCTAATCTGGTAGTCATGTGCGAGTCGATCATCACGCTAACCACCGATTTCGGCGCTGGCAGCCCTTATGTGGCCCAGATGAAAGGGGCCATCCTGTCGATCAACCGCCAAGCTCGGATCGTCGATCTAACCCACGCCATTGAGCCCCAAAACGTTCTCCAGGCCGCTTGGGTGCTGCGAGACGTAACGATTCAGTTCCCCGCACGTACGATCCACGTCGTGGTGGTCGACCCCGGCGTGGGGACCGCTCGCCGGATTGTCTGTGCCCAGTGGGACGAACAACTATTCATTGCCCCCGACAATGGCTGTCTGACAGGGTTGGCCAACGCGCGGGAACCCTCTACAATACGCGAACTCGCCGAGCCCCAATTCTGGCGTCCCAACGTGTCATCGACCTTCCACGGTCGCGACATCATGGCGCCGGTCGCGGCTCATTTGAGCCTGGGGCTAAATCCGGAAGCGCTCGGACCGCGCTGTGCATCCTTAGTACAACTTGAGTTGCCGGAGGCGCATACTTTGTCAGGAAAGATCGAAGGGGAAGTGGTCTCGATCGACTCGTTCGGCAATCTGGTGACCAACATCACCTCTGAGATGTTGGCCGACACGCCGCGTGACGAGACGACCGTGGTGCGCTGTGACGAGCACGAAACCCTAGGAATTTATCAGGCCTATGCCGACCAGCCCGAAATGACCCTGATCGCCTTGATCGGATCGAGCGGCTACCTGGAACTGGCAATCGTAAACGACAGCGCCAAAATCATGCTTGGAGTGGCGACAGGAGAAAAAGTCACCGTCTCCTGGTGAAGACACGTTTTGAAATCGATGATGGCACAACCGACGCGCGAGGAACTTGAAGCCTGGGATCGGCAACACGTTTGGCATGCCTTCACTCAAATGGCTCACTACGAGCCGTTGGTGATTGAGCGTGCCCAAGGAGCCCGATTGACCGACATTCATGGCCGGGACTTCCTCGACGGCGTCAGCAGCCTGTGGTGTAATGTTCACGGCCATCGTCATCCGCATTTGGATGCGGCCCTGCGTGCTCAACTCGACAAGGTAGCCCACACGACCTCGCTGGGCGCGTCGAACTCAACGACCATCACACTGGCCAAACAGCTTGTCGACCGATCGCCGGCAGGTCTGGAGCATGTGTTCTTCTCCAGCGATGGAGCCTCGAGCATCGAAGCGGCGCTCAAAATCGCCTTCCAATATTGCCAGCAGTCTGGCGAGGCTCGAGAGCGGCGCACCCGGTTTGCCGCTTTGGGGTGCGCCTATCACGGCGACACGCTGGGCAGCGTCAGCGTCGGTGGCGTCGACCGGTTTCACACGATGTTCGGCCCTTTGTTGTTCGACGTCGTTCGAGTGCCGGCCCCTGAAATGCACCGGCTGCCGCCTGGGATCACGGAAGCCCTGGCGCTTGAATACTACGTCGACCAGGCCAACCAAGTGCTGGCCGCTCATCATGAGGAACTGGCCGCCTTGATCGTCGAGCCGATTGTCCAAGGCGCGGCCGGGCTGTTGGTCCATCCGCCTGGCTATCTACAGGCATTGCGCGAACTCACACGAAAATATGACATCCTGCTGATCGCCGACGAAGTGGCCGTGGGCTTTGGCCGCACCGGAACACTCTTCGCCTGTGAACAAGAACAGGTGACGCCCGATTTGCTGTGCATGGGCAAAGGCCTGACCGGCGGCTATTTGCCAATGGCCGCCACGCTGGCAACCGACGAGGTGTACGAAGCCTTTTTGGGCGACCACTCCGAACAAAAACAATTCTTCCACGGCCACACCTATGGCGGCAACCCGTTGGCCGCCGCCGTGGCGTTGGCCAGCCTAGAACTGTTCGACCAGGAACAAACCCTCGAGCATCTGCCGGAAAAAGCAGCCCGTCTGGCGGAACATCTAGCCCGGCTGGCCGAACATCCGCATGTCGGCGACGTCCGCCAGCGCGGCCTGATCGCCGGCATTGAACTGGTCGAAGATCGCGAGACGCAACAACCGTTCCCCTGGCAACAACGGCGCGGCGCACAGGTGTGCCAGCACGCGATGGACCAAGGGGTTTGGCTCCGACCGTTGGGCGACGTGATTGTGGTGATGCCGCCGTTGTCAATTCGCCTCGACGAGTTGGACCAAATCATGCAGGCTGTCACGCACGGGATCTGTCAGGCCACGGAAGCAGGAAAGGCGGTTTGCGAGTGAGTCGCCGGCTTCGTTTCCTTCTGCTCCAGATTCGCAATGCGGACGATCCGATTCGTGTGCAGGAACGGCTCTGCTTTGCCCAGGCACTCCAGTGCGAAGTGGAGCAAATTGACCTCTTCGACCTGCTGTCAGGCGTCCCTAGCGCGCAACAGCTCAACCGGGTCGACATGGTGTTGCTTGGCGGCAGCGGCCATTATTCGGCGGCCGGCGAAGGCGCCTGGCTCGACCAGGCGATGGAATCGTTGCGCGAGGTTTATGATCTGGCCAAACCGACGTTTGCTTCATGCTGGGGTTTTCAGGCGATGGCCCGGGCACTCGGCGGCCAAGTGGTTCACGACCCCGAACGGGCTGAGCTGGGAACCATCGAGATTACCTGTACCGAGGCCGGGACCGATGATCCGGTCTTCCAAACGCTTGGCGAGCGGTTTGATGCTCAGGCAGGTCACGAAGATCGGGTGGCTGAGTTGCCGCCCGGTGCGATTCGCCTTGCCTTGACCGATCGGGTCGACAATCAGGCTTATCGGTTTGCCGACCGGCCGATTTACGCGACGCAATTTCATCCTGAGTTAAACCGTGACGACCTGATCGGTCGAGTACGGGCATATCCGGAATACGTCGAGCGAATTGCCGGCGAACCGATCGAGCGGTTTATTGCCCGATGTCGAGAAACGCCCCAGGCCGCCTCGTTGTTACCGCGTTTCGTCGAACACGTATTTGGACACGGTGGAGGTTAAAGAGCAACGCATTCGCGCATCGCTGGAAATTTGTTGCCCCCTAGCCGC
>JANQPJ010000240.1 GCA_028289525.1 Pirellulales bacterium | reverse complement strand
GCTTGCGAATCCGAACCATCGGGGTAGCACCGATCGTTTCCGTGACAGAGTCGTACGTCCGTTTGCGAAACATGAGATCCTCGATCCTAGAAATAACGAGAGAGAGAATGCCAATACTAGAGCAAATTACCAAAATACGTGGTGATGTTTCGTCGAGAAATCCCGGTGAAGACTAGGTGTCGTCCGCCACAGTAAAAAGCAACTTGCTTTAAGATGGCTCAGATTATCTCTGGGAAGGTTGTTGTAGGCAACCCCTTTGTCTTGCCGCCAAGCCGGTTGGGAAGACCGTTTCGCTCACGTCTATTTGTGGGAATGGCTTTTTTTCCGGCGCAGTACCAGAATGGCCAGCATCAAAGGCACCGTGAGCCATGCCAGTCGGGGACGCCAGGCGGTAAGCACGGCCGCACCGGTCCCTGCCTGAATGAGCCAGAGTGGTAGCCGGCAAAGTTGGGGCAGGGCCAGCCAAAGGGCTCCCAGCACCAGCCCAATCCGTATGCACATGCCCTGAAGGGTTTGGTTGCCGTGCCAAGGAAGTGGCCAAATCCACAACGCTCCAGCAGTTGTCAGAGCAGCAAGAGCGATGAGACCCAGCGTAGGGCGGTGCATCCGAAAAGCCTAGTGGTTGAGAGAATGTTCGGGGCTGGCGGACTGCCTGCTCCTCTGATTCTCAGGGGTGGCAGGCGGTTAGAACCGATCCAGCGTGTCGATCCAGCGGACCAATTGTTCCAGTTCCATGGCATTTAGCCGACGCGGTTTTTCACCCAAAGAGAGGACCGTGACAGGGTATCGGGCCGTTTGCAGGGCTTTGATGCCGCGAGTGATGCGAGTCTTGAAACGAGACTGCTGAGCTTCGGTGGTCAGCACGGCCAAACGTTGCAAGGGGGCGTTTTCGGGAACCTTGCCTAGGCTGGGGGTGGGGGCATCGATCGCAGCGACTGCGCGAATTCGCTCTCGATCTTTCCAAGAGAGTAGATAGGCCATTGCCCCACCAGACTGATAACCATAGGCGACAACCCGAAGTGGGTCGATCTGATAGGCAGCAGTTGCGTGGTCGAGTACTTTGCGCAGATACTCGATTTCTGCCAGATTCCATTGGCCCGCCTTGGCCGACTCTGGAGCGACGATTATCAGGTCGTGCTGGTCACACCAAGGTTGCCATTGTTGGAGGGTTTGGTTGCCAGGGTTGCCGTGTGGACCGTGGAGCCAAATTACCAGACCATAGGCAAGGCGTGGGTCATACGACGACGGAATATATACGTTGGCCCGATTCTTAAACTCGGGGATTCGAATCTCTTGAATTCCGACGGGAAGCGGATTGGGCTTCTTGGCCGATTCGAGCGGGTCATGGGCTAGCGGTAGAGCAGGAGGGATGTCAGTAGGGAGCTTGCTAGCGATCAGGTCGAGCGAACGCGAGGTCTCTGGTTGCTTGATCGAAATCGCGACCTTGTCTCCTGGAAAAAAAGAGCCCATCGTTGCCACGGCCTCACTTGGCGAACCGATCGGTTGATCGCCAATCGTTAAAATTTGATCGCCTGGCTGAATGCCAGCAAGACTGGCAGGGCTGTTCGGATAGACATAGCGCACGGCAACACCGGGAGTGTTACCGTCCTGGAGCGAACGCGATGGTAAGATCCCTAAAAAACCATGCTCGGTCGCGTCGATATGGTCGGCCAATTTCACTTGGCGCGTCAAACGTTGGTCGTTGCGCAGAATGTCGAGTGTAACGGTCTCGCCTGCGTAGCGGTGTCCTAGGGCTAATTGTAGTTGGGTTTGGGTGGCGATCGGTTGGCCGTCAACGGCAGCAATCTGATCGCCTGTTTCGAGTTTGGCTGCCTGGGCCGGTGAACGAGGTTTGACGGCTGAAATTTTTGCCGGCGAAGTGTAGGGGTCGCCTTTTTGCAGCCCAATTCCCAGTAGGCCTCGATGGAGATCTTGGCTCGATTTAAGAAGGTCGAGTTTGCGGTTGATGTCCGATAGCGGAACGGCAAATCCGATTCCAGAATCGTACCATTCAACTCCAGCCACTGTCTCCTCGCTTTGTGGAGACATCGGAACAAGGATTCCCAAAACCTGACCATGGATGTTGATTAAGGGGCCGCCATAGTTGTTGGGCGAAATCTTGGCGTCGGTTTGGAGCACACGGCCTTGGAGCCGTTTTAAGGCGCTTACAATCCCTGCCGACATATGTAAACCACCTTCGGCAGCGGTTCTCCCCACGGCGATCGCCCATTGGCCAACCTGCCAGCTCTCTTGCGGGGCTGGGATGGGAACCGGAAGGGGCCGCTCGGCATCGACCTTGAGCAATGTCAGCATGCGGGCATGGTCGTGCGCGACCACCTTTGCGGCGACACGAGGCCCGTGCGGAAGTCTGACAAGGATCGAGGCTGGCTGTTGCCGAAAGTTGAACTTACTAGAGATGATATAGCCATCGGCCGAGACGATCAGTCCAGTGGTAGGCCCGGTGCCGACCAGCAGTTGGCCGACTTTTTCCTGGCCTCCGAGGGTTTGAATTGCAACGACCGAGGGCGCTACCTGGGCCACCGCGGCTTGGACGGCCTGCTGTTCGAGCGCCGCTAGGTTTTGGCCGTGAGCCGTCGCCAAGGTTACCAGGCTAGCGCCGGCTGTAAGCCACCACAGCAGTAGCACTCGATGGCGCAGAGTGAGCGCGCCAGCAGCCAGGGATGGCGGACGCCAGCAAGCCAGGATTCTTTTGAGTTGGTTGATATACACAGGCATGGTCTTGAGGACGTTTGCAGGCATCTGGCATTTACGGTTCACTGGGAATGCGAAGCTTCACTTCGACCAGATCTTGGCCGCGCAGCAAGGTAAGCTCAACCTCGGCATCGGATTCGACAAACTGCAATTCGCTTTTCAGCGATTTGCACGATTGAACCATCCGGCCATTGAAAAACACGATCAGGTCGTCTGGTCGCAAGCCTACCAGGGCTGCTGGTGAGCCGGCTCGTACGACATCAACATAGGGAGGCGTTTTCGCCAAAATGTCTGGCACCAGAGCCAAGCCAAGATCGGACAACCGAAGGGGCTGTTCCGGCCGAATGCGCAGTTCGTCATTCGTGGCAACTTGACGGCCTGATTTCATCTCTTCAACGGCTGCGGTCAGCTGAGAGGCCGGCAAGGCATAGTTTAGCCAGGTGTTGTTCAGGGCATTGCGAAGCTCTTTGCCCAGCAGGCCGAGAAACTCGCCTTGCTGATTCGTTAATACACCGCCTGCCGCACCAGGGTTGTTGGTGATTGTATCAAGCACATAAACCGCTCCTCGATACGCGGTGGCGTGGACGCCGCGTCTAGCGTGCAGTGTGGTGTTCGAGGCAATCCAGCCATGTTGAACGCTTACCGGTTCATTGCCTTGAGCGACTTGAAACAAGTTACTAAACGCCAAGACGCGCGTTCCGGTTTTTGCCTCCGAGGCTTGGCTCAGATCAAAAAAATCGAAATCTTGGCCATCAATCTTGAGCATCGCGAGATCCATGCGAGGGGCGATGCCAACAAGCTGGGCGGAAAACTTGCGGCCATCTAGCAACGTAACGTCTAGACTGTCAGTGTCGAGCACGGTGCTGCGAACGGTTAAAATGTGGCCGGTCGCAGAGACCAAACAGCCGGTCTGGTAGGCATCGAGACCGGCAACGCCGCCTGCTCCGTAAATCTTGACGACCTTCGGTTGCACCCGAGCGACGACCTGGGCAAACGATCCAACAGGCTCCGCGGCCATGGACCATGCTCCGTGGCCGGTCAAAGCCGTTAACACACAGCATGATGTCTTCAGCAGGGCCGCTATGAGATATCGCCAATGCCAGGGGTTAGCAGGATGTCGGTTCACGGTTCACTGCTCCTGCTGCTCGGGCGATGGTTTAGTCAGCAGGAAATGTTGGATTTGCAGACTCACGACAAGGCGATTGCCTGTGCGAGCTTCAATCTGATTTGGGAGCCACCGGCCGGCCACCTCATGATATCCGGAAAATAGCAACTCGGCTGAATCGACATCCTCATCGGGAAAGAACTCCATCGCTAGTAGCTGGCCATTGGCTGGATCGAAATAGAAATAGGTTTCCGCACCCCGGTAGGTGCCGATGAGCACGTCGGCCAAGGGAGCGCCGACTTGGGGAGGGGCAGTGCCCAGGTAGACAAGTTCTCCAAAGCGAGCTGGGTCGACGCGGAGAAAACGTTGCCAGACGTGCAGCGCCGCGAGCAAGCCCCCGCTACCAGGCGGATTGAGTGTTTCTCGGAGTTCGTCGGTGAACCTGACTTTGGACTCGCCCTCAGGCAGGCGGAGCGATCCTTTTTCATCGGAAATGTGGACAGCAAAGTCCGCGCCTTGCGAAGTTTCGCCAGTCAAAGTCCAAGCCATGGCGGTTGCGGAAAAATTGCCGAGAGTTTGCACGTTGGCCAAAACCCGATTGCGATTGAGGCGATTGAAGTAGTAGTTGGCATAACCTGGGCGGGCTTCGTAGTGCTGGGCCACGATTGCAGGCAGCTTGTGCGAGGGGGCCGGTTGGTCGTCTGGTTGGCCAGGGCGAGGGTGGGGCGGTTTGCCTGCAGGCGATTGTTGCCGGACCATTTTTTCCAAAGCCCCTTGGCGATGGACGCCTGCCAGGCGTGCGAAAATGTTATGCTTCTGACCATCGCGTTGATAGGTCAATGGAACCCGCCATCCGCGAGGATAAATTCCCAGGACATTTTTGAAGCTGTTTACGGTTTGAATCTCTCGCCTGCCAAAGGCAACGATTTGGTCGTCGTATCGCAGGCCACGGCGATAGGCGTCAGAATCTTCGAGGATATTGTCGACCACTACGTTGCCGTCTTCGTCTGAGGTGACCGTAGCGCCAAGTGTCGCGTGGTCAACGATTCGGCCACTTTTGAGGTGGCCGAGGAAATTTTGGATTTGGTTGATTGAAATCGCGTAGCCAACTCCAACGTTTACCCGACCTCGTTTTTCAAACGACCCACGACCGTTGATGCCGATCAACCGGCCAGCGGCATCGAATAGAGGACCGCCTGAGTTGCCTGGGTTGATCGCGGCATCGGTTTGAATGCAATCGGCATATTCCAGCAGCGTACCGGCCGGGTATTGGTAGCGATGCACGCCGGAAACAATTCCGTAGGCCACCGATGGCTGAAAGTCGTCG
>JANQPJ010000233.1 GCA_028289525.1 Pirellulales bacterium | reverse complement strand
CAAATACAAGCCCGCAGCGCTAGCAAGGGAATTTGCCGTATATTCCCTTGCTAGCGCTGCGGGCTTGTATTAAAAGTTTCTACCCAGTTTGAAAAACTGATCGGCCCTGGCGTGACCAGGGCTTGGCTTGGTCAGGAGGCGTACGAAATGGTATACTAGCAGTATGATGAGCCCGAGATCGCCAGATTTTCAAATGCAACGTACAATAATCACCGTGCGGCCTTTGTCTGAAGAAGGTGACGATCGGACTTTCTGGCTTGCGCACACGGTCGAGCAACGTTTTGCTGCTGCCGAACAGTTACGGCAGATCGCCTATGGCTACGATCCAGCTACCACCCGACTTCAAAGAGTTCTTCAAGTTACTCAACTTGGAGAAGACTGAATATCTACTCGTTGGTGGATACGCAGTAATTCACTATGGGTATGTGCGAGCCACTGGTGATATTGACGTATGGGTCAATCCGTCTCTGACAAATGCACAGCGGCTTGTTCGTGCTTTAGTCGAATTTGGTTTTTCAAAAAACTCCCTTGCCGCAGAAACCTTTACTCAGCCCAGCAAGGTCTTCCAAATTGGCGTTCCCCCTTTGCGGATCGACTTGCTGACCACGATTACTGGGTGCCACTTCCAATCCTGTTTTGAGCGGCGTGCTACGGTCGTTTTTGACCCCGTTAAAGTGCCCATCATCAGCTTGGAAGATTTAAAAAGCAACAAGCAGGCTACTGGCCGATCAAAAGACCAGGCTGATCTCGACAACTTACCTGGCTAAGGAGATCGGTCATTTGTTAGCCGTGGTTTCCGGGGCGGTTTTGAGTTCCCGAAGAAAGATGTTTCGCCAGCGGATTTCGCCGCCATGGGTTTGCAGTTGAATCGGTCCGGTGGCCGGAACCGGGCTCTGCTTTTCGAAGAAGTTGCGCAAGCGGGCTTGGTCGACCACCAATTGGTCGTTCAGGTAGACCGTCACCACGTCGCCAATCATCGTGATGCGAAACGAATTCCATTGGCCAAACGGTCGATCGGCCAGCACCAACGGATCTTTGCCTTTGCTGCCGGGGGCGTTGTTCCACAGACCGCCGGAACCTTTGGCGGAACCGAACCGCCAGCTACCGCCCTCTTCGGTAACATCCCAAATTTGTACCTGAGGGATTCCCCGCAAGTAGATCCCCGAGTCGGCCTTGGGAACCGTTTTGTAATCGACCAACAGTTCAAAGTCGCCATAGAATTTGTTGGTCGTGAGATACAATCCGTGACCGTCGTTGGTCAGCTCGCCATCTTCAACGCGCCAATGTTGGCGGATGTTGGTCCGACTCTCTTCTTGCAGCTTGGCCAACGCTTCGGCGTCCAGATCGGCGTAGTGTTTGTAGTGCTTGGTGCCCCATCCCCACCAGCCGGCCAGGTCAGCGCCGTTGAACAAGGCGACAAAGCCTTCAGGCGCTACGTTCTGTTCCGCTTGGCTAGGCACGACCAAACCACCGGCAACCAAAGCCACTAACATTCCGGTCCGCAACATCATCGTGAAGGCTCCTATTAGGCTTGTCTTGTGAAGGACATCCAGCATATCAGGTCGCTCAACGATTCTCAACGTAGCCAGCTTGCTCGCAGGAGGATTGCAAAGTCAATGATTCTATAAAAACAGCGGCCGGCGGCCGCTCGCGAAACACTCAATTTCGCCTGTTTCGCGAGGGACCACCGGTCGCTGCTTTTTTGAAAGAGACGCGATTTGCAAGTCTCTTGATGCTAGCTCACTTCGAGCGCCTCGGCCGTGACCGCTTCGGCCATGGCGAGCGACTCTTCGGCGACAGAGAAGATGTTAAACGGACTCTCATCGGCCGGATGGTCTCCAAAGCTGATCCCCAAAGCCCGAGCTGCTTGGACCGCGGCCCCATTTGGGTCGACCTGCGAAAGATGATTGACCGCTTCGATAATCGGCACGCTGTCGATCTGCGGCGGTTGATAGCAGATCATCTCGCCCAAACGTCCTTCGACAATCAGCCGCACGGCATGCGCGCCAAATTGGGTGGCCAACACGCGATCAAACGTCGTTGGCGGTCCGCCTCGTTGCAGGTGCCCCAACACGGCGGTTCGGGTTTCGCGGTGAAGCCGTTTTTCAATTTCCTGGGCCACCAAGTCGCCAATCCCGCCCAAGCGTGCCTGGCCCTCGCCGCCGTTCTCCTTCGACACCAAGTTGCCACACGGCAACTCGGCCCCTTCGGCCACTACGACCAGCGTGAACCGTTTGCCTTGACTTTCGCGATGCAACACTTTGTGGCAAACGTCTTCGAACGTCCAGCCAATTTCCGGCAGCAGGATTACGTCGGCCCCGCCAGCGATCCCCGAGTGCAAGGCGATCCAGCCGGCATGACGACCCATGACCTCTAAGACCATAATCCGTTCATGACTGGCCGCGGTGGTGTGCAGCCGGTCGAGCGCGTCAGTAGCACAGGCGACCGCACTATCGAATCCAAACGTGAAGGCAGTGGCCGACAGGTCGTTGTCGATTGTTTTGGGCACCCCGACGACCGGAATTCCACGTTCGTGAAACTGTTGGGCCACGGCCAGTGATCCGTCGCCGCCGACACAAATCAGACCGCAAATGCCGAGTTGTTCGACGGTTCGCTGGACACCGTCCAGTAGCCGGGGATCGAGTTCTACTCGATCTTGGACGCCGACGGTGGCCGCAAAACGGCCCTTGTTGGTCGACCCCAAGATGGTGCCGCCTTGGTTCAAAATGCCCGAGGTGTTCTTGGGGTCAAGCGACAAATACCGGACCGGATCGACGAGGCCTTCATAGCCTTTGAGAAAACCGACGCAATCGTAGCCAAGCTGCCACGAGCTTTTCACCGCGCCGCGGATCACCGCGTTCAAGCCAGGGCAATCGCCGCCGCTAGTAAGAATGCCGATCCGTTTTGCTGGTTTGTTCATGTTTGGTTTGGTCCATTTCAAAAATACGTTCTAAAGGCAGGCCGCTGGTAAGGAAACTTTAGAGCGCGAACCTGCACAAGGTGGTGATGGTCGTTTAGATACTCGACGATTTGAGGGACGGCTTGGGTTGGATAACCGTTAGAATACGCCGAATTCACCCTTCCCCGGAGGGGCGACGGTCGACTCGGGCAGCCGAAAGTGTGCTGATCGAGTACAATGACCGGTTTCCTCGCCGCTCAGACTTTCCCTACTGATGTCCCACCCGACCGCCGCCGCCCCTGAATCACATCAAACGGTCTATGGCCGTGCGTTTTGGCTGACCTATCTGGCCAACACCTCGTTGATGGTCACCGTGAGCCTGCTGTTTCGCTATGGCGATTTTGTGGCTTCGATCGGTGGCGGTGAGGCCGAACTGGGCTGGATCGTAGGCGTCGGGGCGGTAGGCAGTTTGGCGATGCGATGTGCCCAGGGAGTCGGCATTGACCGGCATGGCCCACGGTTGGTTTGGATCAGTTCGTTGGTGGTGGTGTTGGTTGCGCTGCTGGGACACTTAGCGATCGATTCTGCCGAGGGGCCGCTGGTCTACGTGGTGCGGTTGGCCTATCACTGTGGCTTGGCCGGTGCGTTTGGCGCTTCGATCACCTTCATCTCGCTTCGCGCGCCGGTCGTACGAATGGCCGAGATGATTGGCATGCTAGGGTCGAGCGGATTTGTCGGCATGGCCTTGGGGTCGAACTTGGGAGATTGGATCACTGGTGCTGGTGGCGACTCCGAAATGGCCGTGCCGCGTCTCTTCTTGGCCGCCGCGGCGCTGACAGGCATTTCGTTAACGGCTGCTATTGCTGCGACCCAAGGACAACTCCGACCGCCACGTCGCCGGAAAATTTCCGTCTGGGGGTTATTAGCCCGTTACCATCCCGGTGGAATGCTCATTATGGGAATCGCCATGGGGATTGGCCTGGGGTTGCCAGGCACGTTTTTGAGTCCCTTTGCTCGGACCGTAGGCATCGCCAATATCGGCACATTTTTTAGCGCCTATGCGGTCACGGCCTTTGTCTTGCGTTTGGCCACCCGTCGGGTACCCGACCGCTTGGGCCCCACGCCGACCAGCCTGCTCGGCATGGGGTTCGTCATCTTAGCTTTGCTACTATTTCTGACCGTTGATGCCGGTTGGAAATTAGTGCTGCCGGGAATCGCCACCGGGGCCGGGCATGCGTTGCTGTTTCCGGCCATCATCGCCGGCGGCAGTCGCACCTTTCCGGCCCGCTATCGAGGGCTGGGGGTGACGCTGATGTTGGCCACGTTCGACTTGGGAAATCTGCTCGGCATGCCGGCCGTGGGAACGCTGGTCGAAGCGGCCGAGCAGCAAGGGTGGCCGGCCTATCCGACGATGTTTTTAAGCGTGGCCGGGCTGCTGCTGCTCGCCAGTATCGCGTTTCGTCTGTGCGGCGTGCGTCAGGCCACGAAGCTTAAACTGCGCAGAGCCTGCCCTGTTTAATTGCTACGCATCGTATTTGCCCTAGCCGCGACGCGTCGTGAGCGCGGCTAGGGGACAACTCGAAAGAGACGAGTACGTCAAAGCTCCTGACCTTCAAGGTCAAGTGAGCGTGCGATAGTACTCGATCGACCGCCGGAGCCCTTCGTCAAAATCAACCAAGGGCTCGTAGTCGAGCAGTTGACGAGCCAAGGTGATGTCGGCCAGGCTTTCGCGCACGTCGCCCACGCGAGCTTCGTCAAAAACCGGCTCAATCTCGGTTCCCAACACGCGGTTGATCGAAGCGATCAAGCCGAGTAGCGAGGTCTGTGCGCCACAGGCGACGTTCAGCGAACGGCCGACCGCTGCCGGTGCGTCGGCGGCCAGCAAATTGCCCCGCACAACGTTTTCTACATAGGTGAAGTCGCGCGATTGGTGGCCGTCGCCAAACACGGTCGGTTGCCGGCCGGCCAGCATGGCGGTGACAAACAGCGGAATCACGGCCGAGTATTCGCTTTTCGGATCTTGGCGCGGGCCGAAGACGTTGAAATACCGGATCGCGACGGTTTCCAGGCCATAGGTCGATGTAAACGCCTGACAGTAATATTCGCCAGCCAGCTTCGCGGCCGCATAGGGCGACAGCGGCGCCGGCAGATCGGTCTCGCGCTTCGACGAGTTGGGCTGATCGCCATAGCCGCTGCTCGAAGCGGCATACACCACCCGACGCACCCCGGCCCGACGAGCCGCATCGAGCAAGGTGACCGTGCCGGTCACGCACGCGGCATTGGTGGCCAACGGTTCCTCGACGCTCCGCGGCACCGAGGCCAACGCAGCCTGATGAAAAACACAGTCGACCCCTTCAACGGCCGCTTTGACCACGGCCGCGTCGATCAAATCGCCTTCGATCAACTCCACCTGATCGCTTAGATGAACCAGGTTCGAGCGGTGCCCGGTGCTCAGGTTGTCCAACACCCGAACCGTGTCGCCCCGCTCAACCAGTGCCGTGGCAATATGCGAACCAATAAACCCTGCTCCGCCAGTGACTAAAAATGTCCGCATCGCTTGCTTTACCTAATCCAGTCGAGTTGCGTTTGAAGGACAACTGCCAGCAACCTTGCTAACTGTCGTGCACAAGTAATCTTTTTGGCAATTGTAGTCTCCCGGCGCTGGTCGTGCCACCTGGGGGGCTTGGGAGAAATCCGAAGCACGAAATTCGAAACAAATCGGAAATGCCCAAAGCACGAATGCTCTAAACCGATGCACGGCCAGCATGTTTTGGGCATTTCTGGTTTGTTTCGGATTTCTCTCGTTCCCAAGCTCTGCTTCAAGATGCTTCGAGAAAGGTAGGTCAATGATCGAGGAATACGTCAAAGGCTGTCTGGGAAGCAGAGCTTCCTTCCAAAGCGTTCCCAAGCAGAGCTTGGGAACGAGACGAAAAGGTTACAAAAATTTAAAGCCTGAAACGCCAGCGAAGGAATTGTTTTGATGCGCCTACACAATTCCTTCGCTGGTGCTTCAGGCTTCAGATCTCCTCTCTGTGGCGCCGAGTTTGGTTTCAGCCTTGCCGTAGGCTCGAGAACAGCTGGCCATATTCTTGCCGACGGACCAACGGGCGTCTGGTCCGAGTGGCCACCGGATCGTCTTCCACAACAATCAGGTCGTCGTCTGACAGTTCCACGGCGGCCAAAGGGGCGCTGGCGGCATGCAGGCTTTGGGGACGTGGAAGTTGGGCCGCGGCCACATCGGCCAACAATTCTTCGGTCATGGCCTCGGGCGATTTGATAACCGGCTCTTCCGGCATCACCGGGTCAGCGTTGCCGATCGGACTCGAGAAAACCAACGGCTGCAACGGCGCGACCGTCGTAACCGAACTCGTCGCCGGCAACGGTTCTGGCGCGGCCAATTCATCACCCATCCGGTCCGCGCTCAATTCTTGTACCTGGGGCGAATCACGCAAGATCGAATCGTTGCCCATGGTTGCCCGATCGAGAACTACCACCTCTTCGTCAAAATCTTCGTCGAACGGATTCGAGTTGAGCACCATGTCCGTCTCTATCTGAGGGCCGATGACACCCACTGGCCGAAATTCCTCCGAACCGGAGTCGAGCAGCTCTTCGACCAACGCTTCGTCCAGCGGAATGTCGTCCTCTTCCAGAAGCGAGGTGCTATCAGCACCAGGAAACAGAACCGAAGGCAACGGCTCGTCCGCCGCCGAGGTCTCGAGCACCGGTTCGGTCAGTTCCTGCGAAACGGAAACCGATTCGTCGCTCAAGTCATCCAGCGCGCCAAATTCAACAACCGACGAATCGGAATCGCACGCAGCGTTGGTGCTTGGCAGGTCGGACGACCAAGGAATCGGCAACTGCTGCAGATCAGACCAAGCGGTCTCAATCTCACTGGTGTCAATCTGTTGGACGCCTGCCTGGCTAGCTAGTACCAGGGCATGATCGGCAATCTGGTTCACCAGACGAGGAATTCCCCCGCTCGCGCGATAGACCGCTTCGATGGCGTCTGGGCTGAAAACTGAGCCGGACTCATCGCCACAGGCGGCCATCTGGGCACGCACATACTGGCCGGTCTCTTCGCGGTCCAAAGGCTGCAAGTAACAACGCGAGGCGATCCGCTGATTGAACGACTCGAGCTTCGGGCTGGCAAACCGTTCTTCCAAGGCCATCGCACCCGAAAGCACCAAACGGACACACGCCTGGCCATTACGGACCAGGTTTGTAATCATGCGGATCTCTTCCAGCAAACGCAACGGCAAGGCATGCGCCTCGTCCACGAGCAACAACAAGCCCTCTTTGGCGCTCCCGGTGGTCGTTAGGTGGTCAATCAGACTCAGCCGCAACTCGCCTTCTTCCAGATCGCGGTAAGGTAGGCCGAGTTCATACAGCAATGCTTGCAACAGCGCTCGGCGCGTACACAGGCGGGCACTGTTGAGCGAGGCCACGTCGAACCGCTCGCGAAATTGGGTCGCCAGGACCAGACACAAGAGCGACTTGCCAGACCCAGCTGGTCCGATGACCAAGCCAGGGCCTTCCGCCCGCTGGATCGAACGGCTCAGGTTCAGCCGCGCCTCTTCGATCGCAGCGCCAGGGAAATAAAGCTCCGGTTGAGGGGCAGCAACAAAGGGGCGTCCTGCCAAGCTAAAAAATTTCTCGTACATCCGCGGAGTTCCTAAAAGAGAAACGAAACCAGTCAGGCGGTCGGCCTCAATCGGGTTTCGGAAATTTGGTTCGCTCTGAGGGCACCGATCCCGTGAGGTGAACGATGGTCCCCGTATCATGGATCGGTCACTGCCCCACTCCACCTTCAGCCAGGTTCGGTTTGCCGGTACTGCTTTCGTGGGTGGAAAAATAGCTGGAACAGAGAAACATTAAGGATCGGAGAAACGATTCGGTTTCGAAGGCGGGTTTGTTAGCACGCGAGCAATATCTCTTTCAAGAGCAACACTAGAATCGCTCACCCCTCTCCCCATACAATGAAGTCCATGTTCCGAGTGAAAATCTGTGGCATCACGACGCCGGAAGACGCGCGGCTGGCCGTCGAGGCGGGTGCTGACGCGATCGGCATCAACTTCTACGCGGCGAGCCCTCGTTACGTCCAAAGCCAGCAAGCGGTGGCAATCGCCCAAGCGGTTGGGCCACGCGCCAACAAAGTTGGCGTCTTTGTCGATACCCCGGCGGCCGAAATTTGCCGCGTGGCCGATCAAGTCGGGCTCGACACCATTCAATTGCACGGTGACCAAAAGCCAGACTTTCTCGCGACGCTGGTTGACCGTCCAGTCATCCAGGCCTATCGAGTGGGATCAGCCGGAGTCGCAGCGGTCGCCGAACATTTGACAGCCTGTGCCCAACTCGGCTGTCCTCCCCAAGCAG
Source organism: Pirellulales bacterium (assembly GCA_028289525.1). Classification (GTDB taxonomy): domain Bacteria; phylum Planctomycetota; class Planctomycetia; order Pirellulales; family JAGQOS01; genus JANQPJ01. The sequence continues at coordinate 1,109 of JANQPJ010000233.1, read as the reverse complement.
CCTTGATCGATGCGTTCGATCGGCACGCCTATGGCGGCACAGGCAAGCTGGCCAATTGGGCGTCGATCTCGCTGCCCCGGCCTTGGCTCTCAGGCATCCCACTGGTTTTGGCCGGCGGCCTCACAGCGGAGAATGTAGCCGAGGCCATCGAAACTGTTAGGCCAGATGCAGTCGACGTGGCCAGCGGCGTCGAAGCGAGTCCTGGACAAAAAGATCCCGATCAGGTGGCTCGGTTTGTGCACTCCGCGCTCAAGAGCTTGGACGACGGAATGTAGTTCTCAGGGTCAAGTCAGCCCACCCTGGGTGACTGCTCCAGAGATTCCAGGTTCTCAGACTGATCAATAACAGCGGCCGGTGGCCGAAGCGCGAAACACTTGATTTCATGTATCTTCTTCTGTTTCGCGAGGCGGCAACGCCGCCTGTTTTTCGTGTTTGTTGGCAGAAGTATCCTTATGTTGCTGCTCCGGTCAGTTGCTAGGGGGATTCCGTTTTTCAAATTGGTGAGGTTTGATGGCCTAGTAACCCGACGCGTAAGCGAGGAAAACAGCCAAAAATACTTCGCTCACGCGTCGGGTTAGTACACCCTTAAAAACTTCTCAGATTGAAAAAATGAATCGCCCTGGGTCAGTTGTGCGGCCGCTTTCATTGGAGCCTCGTTTCCAGTAAACTAACAAGTTCACAAAGATTGATCTGTCCATTTCTATTTTTTGTTTGAAGCCAAGGAGATGCCCTGTGTCGCAGGTGGAAGCCAAGTTGCCGTATAAAGTGGTCGACGTCTCGCCAGAGGAATTCAAGAAGCTGGCCGAGTGGGGACGCAAGGAGATTCAGCTCGCCGAAAATGAGATGCCTGGCCTGATGGCCCTGCGCAAGAAGTATGGGGCGAGCAAGCCACTGGCCGGCGCGCGGATCGCAGGCTGTTTGCACATGACCATCCAAACGGCCGTGTTGATCGAGACCTTGACCGAACTCGGCGCAGAGGTCACCTGGAGTAGTTGCAATATCTTCTCGACCCAAGATCACGCGGCGGTCGCGATCGCCGAGTCGGGGGTTCCGGTATACGCCTGGAAGGGGATGAGCGAAGAAGAGTTCGACTGGTGCATCGAGCAAAC
>JANQPJ010000203.1 GCA_028289525.1 Pirellulales bacterium | reverse complement strand
CATTGGATATCCATTCACCAAAGGCGGCTGCTTCACCGTCGGTGGTACTGACAGGTACGCTGCACGAAGCGTTAGGTACATACCGCAGCGTGGGCCCGGAGTGCGATGACACCTAACAATCGCACGTCGGGCTTTTTTTGTGCGCGGACTGCTTGTACTCAAACACGATGCCCTGGTAGATGAAAAGATCTACGCGCCAAATAGGAGCATTTGTAACACTTCAGCCTTCTGGAGCGAAGGGTCAGAAATTGCAGCGAAGACCTCGGCTGCGCAGCTCTCGGGCAAGAGCATCGACGCTGGTAAATTGGACCGCATCGAAACCGGCTTTCAAAGCGCCGTCAACATTGTCGCGTCGATCATCGACAAAAAAGATCTCCTCGGGCGATCGGCCACACTGCTCGGCGGCCACGCGATAGATCACTGGCTCGGGTTTAATGCTGCCTGTCTGATAGCTGAGCACAATCTGTTCAAACGGTCCCGGCACGATTCCATACCGGCCGCTGGCCACATAATCCCAGTGGCTGGCGCTGGTGTTCGAGAGGATGCCGAGCGGAATATTGGCCGCCGCGAGATGGCCGACCAAAGGAATGATGCTCAGGTTTAGGTCGAAAATCGCGCTGCCGGCCAGTTGCAACTCTTCATAGTCAGCTCGGGTGCCGGTCGCCTGACAAAAGATTTCGTAGAACTCACGATCGCTCGTTTCGCCACGTTCGACTCGGGCTAACAAATCGCTCTCGAACACCAGTTGCCAAACGGCTTGCTCCGAAACACCGGCCGCCTCGGCCATCTGGCGCGCCGCCCGACGGTGGTCGAACGTGACCAGCACGTTGCCCAGGTCGAAATAAAGAAATTTGATCGCAGCCATGGGAGGGTCAAGAGACGAGGGTCGAGAGCACACAAACTTGCACCCTTGGACTCTCGATCTTTCTGCTAAGCAACCTTGGCTTTGCTGGTCTTGGTTTTGCCTGAGCCGGTTTTTACTTGGCCGCTATGGGAGCCGGCCAACCAGAGCAAGACCGGCGAAGCGACAAAGATCGAACTGTAAGTACCAACGAGCACCCCGACGACCAAGGCAAACGCAAACCCATGGATGCCTGGCCCGCCCAAGAGATACAAAATCAGCACCACCAGCAAGGTCGTGAAGGAGGTTAACAAGGTACGGCTAAGCGTTTGATTGACGCTCTTGTTGATCATCTCCTCGGTCAACTCGGGGCTCTTGCCGCGGACTTCACGAATGCGATCGAAAACGACAATCGTATCGTTGAGCGAGTAGCCGATGATGGTCAAAAATGCGGCCACAATCGGCAAGCTGATTTTGAACTCGTCGAGCAGAAGCGGCGTGGCTATAAATCCAGCGTATTGCACTGCATAGGCACTCAATGCCAGAATGCCCAACGTGACCAGCACGTCGTGCAACAGGGCCGCGACCGCCGCCAGACCAAACATGATGCGTTGGAACCGTAGCCAAATGTAGCCGACGATGAACAACAAGCTGGCGAACAGGGCATAGCCGGCCTGAGCCTGGGTGTCGCCAGCCACCTTGCCGCCGATATTGCTGGCCGACGGGAAGACCGGCATGTCGTCGATCGCCGTTTTCAAATAGTCGAGCAGCCGTTGGGCCGGTTCGGCCGGCAACTGAACCGCTAGCACCCAATCCGTGTAGCGGGCGTTCGAGCCCTGTTGATGATCGGGATGGGTCAATTCAAAGGCCACCTCGGGCGTACCAGTGGCGGCAAATGCCGATTCGACCAACTCGACCAACGAGCCATATTTGATGCCTTCGCCAAAGGTCAAGGGTACCGAAAGCATTGGCACCTCGCCGGCTGGCTGGGCAGTCGCTTCGGATTTCGAAACATCTGGTTCGGCCGCTGACTGGGCATCGGCTGCGCCCGCATCAGTCGAGCTTTCCTCGCCACTGGCCGTGGACTCGGCGGCAGACGACTCTGCCGCTTCAGCAGTTGCTGTTTCCGAAGTGGTCTCATCTTGCAAAACCACCGGGGTCGTCGGCGCTAGGGCAATGTTCACCAGATGTTGGTCATTACCAATGGCTCGACCGGCCTGAGGAGCGGTCAGCTCGCCAATCGTCAGGCGGTTGGTCAACAGTTTTTCATGGAACACGTCGTGCAGCGTCTGCTTGACCGCATCCAGGTCGCGGTTCGACGTGTCGATCGAGAAAAACAAATTCTCGCCGGTCCCCATGTCGACGCCCCGAACAGTCAGATCGTCCAACACCGAAGCCGCTTTACGCACCTCGGCAATATTCTGCGGCTCTTTAAAGGCAATCGTGATCGACGAGCCGCCAAGAAAGTCGATATCGAGCAAGTGTTTACCGCGTCCCCACACGCCCAGCAGGCCACACACAATGACCAGCACTGAAACGACAAACGCCACACGGCGAAAACTCAAAAAGCGAATATCGGTTTTGCCCAAGATCCGCCTCATGTTCAGATCGGTGATCCAGCGTCGTCGTTCGGCGATGTCGAAGACAATTCGCGAACAAAAGATGGCCGTATACATGCTCATCATGATGCCTAAGATCAACGTAACGGCGAAGCCTTTGATCTGATCGGTGCCGATCCAGTAGAGCACGATGGCCGTGATCAGGGTCGTCAGGTTGGCGTCGACAATGGTGGTGGTGGCTCGACCAAAGCCGTTGCGAATCGCTTGTCGCAAGGCGCTGCCCCGATTGAGCTCTTCGCGCATCCGTTCGAAGATCAATACATTGGCGTCGACCGCCATGCCGACGGTCAACACCAACCCGGCGATGCCCGGCAAGGTAAAGGCCGCTTGGATCAAGATCATCACAGCCAACAGGAGGACCAAGTTTGAAATCAGGGCGATACAGGCGACAATGCCTGAGAAGCGGTAGTAAATGAGCATGAAGACGACGACCAGCCCCATCGAGATTGTCATCGCGGTTTGGCCCTTGCGGACCGTATCGGCACCCAGAGTGGCCGAGGTGTTTTGCTCGCTGATCGGCGTGGCATCGAGTGCCGCTGGCAGGCTACCGGCGTTGAGGATGCTGATTAAAAAGTCGACCTCCTTGGGCGTAAAACTGCCGCCGCTAATTTGCCCGCGTCCCCCGGCAATCTTTTCATTCAGATTCGGGGCCGACAACAACACATCGTCCAGCACAATGCCCAACTTGCGTTTAAAGTTGGAGCCTGGCACCGGCGAGTTTTCGCCGGTCAAGTCGGCGAATCGTTGGCCGCCTTTGGTGTTAAACGTAAAGTTCACCGCCGGCCGACCGCTTTGGTCGATGCCGGAGAGGGCGTTGACCAAGAAGTCGCCGGTCACGTCGTAGGGGTCCATCTTCACGAGCACTTCGATTTCGCCCCGGGCATTTTCTCGGGTAACAAACAACGAGTGCTCGGCCGGCGGGAACTCCTTGGGATCGAGCTTGATCCACTTGGCCACATAGTCGTCGCCAATCATCACCCGTTTGCCGCTGGTCTCTTCGGCCCGACGGATGATCGCCCGATCTTCACTGTCCTGATGGCTGGCCGTGATGCGGAACTCGAGCAAACCGGCCTGTCCCAACACACGTTTTAACTGGTCGACCTCGGCCGGGTCGGCCTTGGGAATGATGATCTCTACCTGACGATTGCCGTAGGGACGGATCGTCACTTCCTTCACCCCGCCGGGATTCACTCGGCGGCTAACCGCGGCGATCAACTTGTCCATCTCGATCGCCTCGTCGACCGACGGGTCGATTTGGTAGATCAGGTTGATCCCGCCACTCAGGTCAGGGCCTAACTTCGGCGGCCAACGGGTTACGGTGATTAGCGTCGCGGCCAGAATCGTGCAAATCGCCATGCCGATCTTCCAGCCGTGGTCGGTCATTCGCAAACGCTTGCCCATGGCGCTGCCAAACCAAAACGGCAACACCAATACGCCGATGACGACCAACACCCCGATCACTCGGGTCATGTTGTCGTCGCCAGCAGCCGCTGGCTCGGTGCCTGGGGTGGTCGCAGTGGCCGTGGCGTCGGCGTCGACCGGTCGGTTTTCCTCAGCCGCGTTAGCAGGTTCCTCGGGCGGTAGATCGGTCGCCGGGGCTGGTTCTGATTCAGCTGCCTGGGCCGGAGGTTTTTCTTCCTCTTCAACAGGCGTTTCTTCCTCGACAGGGGGTTCGGCGGCGGCCTCGGTCGCGGGAGTGGTTTCGGTTTCCGGGGTCGCGGGCGTTTCCGGTTCAGCACTGGCCGCCGGAGCGGGTTCTGCAGTGTCCGGAGCGGCAGCGGCTGCCGGTGGCGCTGGCTCGGGCGGAGCGCCCTCTTGGGCTGAAACCTGCCAGGCCTGAGCCGCGATTAGCGAGGCCGTCATCAGGCACGTCAGGAGCATTCCAACGGTTGGATTCTGGCGACCGAATGTGTTGTTCATCACTTCTTCCCTGATTTTTCCCCTTCCGCGTTTTCCACCACGACTCGGTCGATAGCGCCGAACGTGACACGGAGCTTGGTGTTA
>JANQPJ010000195.1 GCA_028289525.1 Pirellulales bacterium | reverse complement strand
CTAAAGCAAGTTGCTTTTTACCGTAGCGGACGTGACCTAGTTTTCGCCGAGGTTTTCCGACGAAACACCGGTACGCATTTTGGTAATTTGCTCTAGCGAACTTCTTGCCAGCGGATGATTCGCAAACCTTTTGGGACATCTCCCCCTGGAAGCTGGGCAATCTCATCGTCGCAGAGCGCGCGATTATAAATTCTCACTTCGTCGATCGTGCCATGAAAGGTCTGTGAGAGCACTCCTAATCGGCCGCCAATCCGCACCGGATCGGCCGAGTTCCAAGTGCGCGACCGATACGAGCCTGTGAAAACCCCGTTCAGGTAGCCTCGATAGCCATCATTCATGTTGTCGCCAGCACGGACAAACGTGATGTGGTGCCAGGTGTCACGGGCTAGCCCTCTGATGCCTAGAGTCTGGTTGCCGACGCCATCTCTGGCCCATAGCGACAAGTTTGGGCCAAGCATGCCGAGCAGCATATAATTCGCGTCGGCTGCTCCGCCTGAGTTGGGGATGGTCAGCAGGCTGTCGTAGCCGTTTTGCGAGTCCATCTGCATCCACAGCGACCAAGTAAATTCCTTACCAACGGTAACCGGAGTTTGTACAAAGTCGTTGCGGCCATCGAAGTAGAGACCACCATCAATCTGGCCTGAGGTCCAGACGGGGCCGCCTCCCAGGGCACCGTGGTTGCCCAAGCCCGAGGCATCGGCGGCCGTCGAGCCAGAGGCGTCGTCCAAACGCCAAACCCCGAGCAACGCGCCGGCGATGATCGAAATTTCTCCCTGCGACAAGTCCTTGTCGTAGATCCGGACATCGTCCATCTGGCCACCGAACCAGGCAACCGATCCGGTGCCGCTCCGTTCGACTCCCAACTCCACATCGACTTGGTCGCCAATGTCGGCCAACGAGGCATAAGCATCGCTAGTGCCTGACGATTGGCCGTCGATAAAGACTTGCAGCGTGCTGCCATCGGCGTTGCCTAGGACATGCATCCAAACGTTCTGTCGTATGGAATTCACGCTCGATTCGGCCATCCGAACCGCTCCATCCTCTTGTCGTACTAGCCACTGAATGCTCTTGTTCGTGGCGTTGTATCTCAACAGCCATTGGCTCTCTTTTTCAGAGCGCCAACGGCCAATCAGGCCGGCGTCGTTTTGGAGCGATTGAAGGTTGATCCAAGCACTGGCCGAGAATTTACGTCCTGCTCCTTGGAAATCGAAGTCGTTGTCATAGGACACGACGATCGAATCATCTTGGCCGTCCATCGCATAGGCCCCTCCGTCGTTGCAACGTTTGGTCCAGGTTTCGTTGCCCAGAACGGCACCATGGTGCAGGCTGCCGGAGACATCGCTTGCCACTAGGCCACTGGTTTCGTCGAGCGGCCAATGACCTTTCAGGCCAGGCGGTTTGTGGAGATCATACAGTTGGGCCACTTCCTCGGCCGAAAGGGCTCGGTTGTAAATCCGTACTTCGTCGATCTGACCGTCGAACGACTGGTTCAATGCCCCTTGCCGGCCGGCGATCCGAATTGGATCGATCGATCCCCAGCTGCGCGATCGCCGGCTGCCGCGCAATGCGCCGTTCAAATAACCTTTGTAGCCGGCTGATTGGTTATCGCCTTCGCGGACCAGAACCACATGGTACCAGGTACCGATTTGCAAGCCGGTGACGCCCAGGTTATGCCCCCCCAGTTCACCTCTGGCCCACATCGACAAATTTTGTCCTCGCATGTCCATCAGCAGAAAGCTACGATCTCTGGCACCGCCTGAGTTGGGAATCGTGAGAATGCTGTCAAAGCCAGATTGGGTGTCCATCTTGATCCAGACCGCCCAGGTAAATGTTTTGCTGACTGTGACCGGCGTTTGGACATAGTCGTTGGCCCCATCGAAATCGAGCGCCGTGCCCTCGACCCCGGTAACCCAGTCGTTGGCGGGATTCATATTGTGGAGTCGACCGTCGTCGCCGGCCGGCGAGCTGTCGACGGCTGTCAGACCGTTGCCTTCGTTCAGTTGCCAGTGGCCAATCAATCCGGTGGTCAGGTTGGCCCAGGTGGTGCCGGTCAGCGCAAGCCATGCGCTGCCAATCAGCACGAGCTGTGAACACCAGTTTCTGGAGTCGGGTCGAACGAGCGACATCGCCAGGGATCTACGGAACATGTTCACCAATTCGCTTGTCGGTTTCCAGAAGCACCCAGTTTCGCGAGCGGCCACCGGCCGCTGTTACCCTAGAGCGAGTCGCTCTTTACCGTAGCGGACGACACCTAGTTTTCGCCGAGGTTTTCGGACGAAATATGACTACGAATTATCCGAAATTGCTCTAGGTATTTGCCCCGAAGCGTATTCGGTGCCAAGATTTGAAGCCTGAAGCGCCAGCGAAGGAATTCTTGTCGAACGATTCCTTTGCTGGCGCTTTTTGAAGTTGCGCATTTCCTAGTTGTTCTGCGTCGTTTTGTTGTGAACTCTTGGAAATACAAGCCCGACGCGCAAGCGAGGGAAAACGTTCCACTCAAATTCCCTCTCGCTTGCGCGTCGGGCTTGTATTGTTCGTTATTGTCTGGCAAAACCTGGAGATTACGACCTGGACGATTCATGATTGCTACTGCGTGGCTAAAATGCGCAACTTCAAAACTGGCGCTTCAGGCTTCAAACGTTTCTAGGCAAACGCCTATCCTCCTTGAATCATCGTCTGCCTGAGTGACTGGCTGAACTTGGGAAACGCCTGTCGTCATGACCGGAAGTGCATAACTGCTACTTTCCGAAGAATCGCCACGAGTGCGAAGATACGAACCACTCTAACTGGCGGTCAGCAGCGAGCGTGCCAGAACCAAACCGGCCCAGGTAGCCATGATGCCTAGGCCAACGTTGGCCAGCACATTGGCCAGCGCCCGCCACAGGTCGTCATTTTCGAGCAGTTCGACCGTTTGCAGGCCGAAGGCGCTAAACGTGGTGAGCGCGCCGAGGAAACCGATCACAACTCCGGTCATCACCGGCGGAGAAATCACCTGGGCTGCTGTCCCCAAATGGACCACCACCCCGATCAAAAAACAGCCCAGCACGTTGACGACCAACGTACCGAATGGGAATGGGCTGTCGACCAGCCGGACTGCCCAAAGGCCGACCGCATAGCGTCCCAAGGCCCCTAGCGCCCCGCCGGCGGCGATGAACAAGACTTCTCGCAACGTGGTTCTCCGGCCAAGGGCATTTTGAAAAGCTAACGAGTCGCTCGCCGCACGAGCCGTTCGAACAGATCGCGATTCGCACAGCGGACTTCCGACGTCTCGATCACTAATGCTTGGGGATCGTCGTAGTCGAGCAGGTAAGCCAGCTTGGCCAACTCGACCGAGTCTTCTGGCATTTCGTGTCGACCGGCAGCGTTCATCAAACGGATTCGTGCTTCCACGGCTCGCAAGTGCCGGTAGCCGGCCGAAGCGGTGACAAAATCTTCTTGACTCAAATAGCCACGTTGGTGGAGCGCCGCAAGCGCTTCAAGAGTTCCCGGCTTGCGCACTTGGGGATCGGCCGTGCCGTGTTGCAGTTGGAGCATTTGGGTTAGGAACTCGACATCGACCGTTCCGCCACGCCCTCGTTTCAGATTGCGGGGACCGGCCGTCTCTTCCAGCCGTGCTCGCATGTCGCGAATGGTTCGAGCATCTTCCGAACGCCAGGAAAGGCCAAACGCGGCTTCGGCCACGGCGCTCATCGCTTGGGTCGTGGCCTCGGGCGAGCCGAAAATCACTCGAGCTTTACAGAGTGCCTGACGCTCCCAATGTTGGGCATCACCTTCGGCAAAGTAACGCCGAAATTCGTCGATCGGCACGGCTAACGAACCGCTACGTCCGGTAGGACGCAGCCGTGGGTCGACCTCATATAGCCGACCATAGGGCCCCATGCGGTTGGCCCATTTGATGATCCGTTGTCCTAGTTCGCTGAAGAAGTGTTGATTCGTGGTCGACGACTTTTGGCCGTTGCGACGGGCATGAACGGTCGAACCGTCGGCCTCATACAAAAAGATGACGTCTAAATCGCTGTGATAGTTCGGCTCCCGACCACCCAGCTTGCCGAGTGCGAGGATAATCATTTCACACACTTGACCTGTCCGTGGCCCGTGGCCGATGGTCGGATGACCGAGCTTCTTGGTCAACCGGTCGAACTCGTAGAGTGTGATTTGCTTCAAACACGTTTCAGCAATGTCGGACAGCGTGGCATGGGTTGCTTCGATGGCGTCTTTGCCTAGAATGTCGCGAACCCCTACCCGCAGATGCTGGGCGTCTTTGAAACTATGCAGAATCGGGTCAAGATCTTCCGCCCCGCGACACAAGTCGGCCAATGTTCGTTCGAGCATCGCAAGCGATGGCAAATGTTCGAGCACCAAACTGTCCATCAGCTCGTCGATCATGCCAGGGTTGCTAGTGAGTGTGCTCGACAGATAGGGACAAGCGGCGCAAAGCCGGACATAGAGATTGAGCGAAGGTGGGTTGAAGCTAAACAGCTCCCACAGCACGCCCTTGCCGCCCAGCGAGTCGCTAACCTGGCTCAGATTGACCAATGTCGAGTCGGGATTGGGCGTCGTGGCAATCGCTTCCAGCAGGCGCGGAGCAATCGCGGCCAGAAAATGCCGGCAACGACGCGTCGAGAGAAAGCGGATCTTCTCGGTCGCCAGCGCCATCAAATTATCGTAGGCTGCATCGATGTCCTGGAACGGATAGGCCGAAAGCACCTCGTGAATTCGCTCACGGGGCGGATCGGGGTCGTTGACCAAGTCGATCTCGGCCTCGGTCTGCGTGCCGTCGTCAAAGGCGTCGTGCAACAGATGGTCAAGAATCTTGTGGTTCACCTCGCCTTTGCCTGTCAATTCGGCCAGGAAGGCCACGCGAGGCGGATCGTCGGTCTCGCTAGAAAAGCCCATTCGAATGGCCAGCTTGTCGAGAGCCTCCGGATCGTCGGGAAGTAGATGAGTTTGCAAGTCGCTCATCAATTGCAGTCGATGTTCCACTTTGCGCAGGAAACAATAATTTTCTTCCAGCAACTGCCGCTCTTGGAACGTCAGACACTGATTCTGTTCCAGCCGTTTGATGGCTTCGAGTGTGTTGCCGGTGCGCACCTCGGGCAATGTGCCGCCATTGACTAACTGAAGGAACTGAATCACAAACTCGATGTCACGAATACCTCCGTGACCAGTTTTAACGTTCCGTTGGTCGGCGTCTTCGCGTAGAGCCTGTTTTTCGATCCGGCGTTTGAGCGCCTTGATGCCGGTGATGTCGGCCAGGCTCAAATAACGCCGATAAATCCAGGGCTGTAACGCTTGTAGAAATTCCTGGCCGAGTTCCTGGTTGCCGGCAATGGGGCGGGCTTTGATAAAAGCCTGCCGTTCCCAGGTACGCCCCGACACATCGTAGTAGTGCAGCATCGACTGCAGATTTTGCACCAACGGGCCTTGGGATCCCATCGGGCGAAGCCGCATGTCGACCCGATAGGGACTGCCCAACTCGGTCGACTCGGTAAGCAGCCGAATCATCTGGCGGGCTAACTGGTCGTAGAACTCGGCGTTGGTGACCGAACGCTGGCCATCGGTCCGTCCGTCTTCGTCGTAAAGCAGCACCAAGTCGATGTCGCTCGAATAGTTGAGTTCGGCGCCGCCCAACTTGCCGAGCGCTAGGACCGTAAACCGGGCCGGTTGGCCCGAGGCGGTGAGCGGCGTGCCACGCGTCGAACCGGCCTTGCGACCTGCTGCCTGAACGGCCGCCTCGACGATGGCGTCGGCCAGATACGAAATCTGTCGAGTGACTGTCTCCAAGGAATGGTCATGGACGATGTCGCCATAGGCGATTCGCAACGTTTCGCGGTGTTTGAACCGCCGCAACGCCGCCATCACGGCCGGTTCATCCGGCGAAGTGTCGACTTCGTTAATCAGCTCGGCCACCACCGCTTCGCGGGCAACCGGCGCGCCGTCGGTCATCCGCAGAATGTCGTAGCTCTCCGGATCGCGAATCAGCAAATCGCTCAAGTATTGGCTGGTCGAGAAAATTTCGAGCAATGTCGGCAGCGTCTCGGGGTCGCGCTCAAACAGTGCGCTCATCGCCAAGGGGTTGCGCGTGGCCTGAATAAACCGTTCCAGATTGTTGAGCGCCATGTCCGGGTCGCTCAGCCGGGGCAATGTCGCTTCCAGTTGCCCACAGATTACGGTCAGCAAGTCGAGCGGAACCCCCTGCGTGGCGATTCGCACCAGATTGGCTTGGCCGCGTTCCGGATCGGTCAGCCGGAGGGACTTGAGCCAGGCGACGCCGGTGGCCGGTTGGTCGAGATAGTCGAGGATGTGTTGTGTGTCCATCGAGGCTGGCAGGCGTCAAAGCATCCTGGTCGACCGGTGAGCGATGATGGGGCAGGCTGCTACCGGAGGCTGATGTGAGTCGAAAACAAAACCTCAAACGTTGCTCGACAGGCCATCGAGTTGAAACACCGTTGGACGGACCTCTTGGGTCACTACTTCGGCATGCAACGTAAACGCACTCGTGTCGTAAACCATGACTGGCAACAGTTGACCAACCAGGCGACGATTGCCTGGGAACACTACAATGCGATCGCAATGGGTACGCCCGGTCAGTTGCACCAGTTCGCCGGTCTGGCCCTGTTTCTGGCTAGTTTTGCTAGGCCCCTCGACCAACACCTTGACCGTTTGTCCTAGGAAACGCAGATTGTCTTCTTCGCTAATTGCGTTTTGAATGGCCAGCAGCCGGTTGTTGCGTTCCCGCTTGACCGTCTCTGGAACATCGTCCGGATAGAGCGAAGCTCCTTTCGTCCCCGGCCGTTCGCTATATTTGAAAATAAAACTGTTTTTGAATCGCGATTCCCGAACCGACTCACAGGTGGCCTCAAACTCTTCGTCGGTTTCGCCGCAAAAACCGACGATAAAATCGCTGGTCACGGCAGCACTCGGAATGATTTCTCGAATCCTGGCCAGCATCTCGCGATATTCGCCGACCGTGTAGCCGCGCTTCATTCGCCGCAGCACGGCGTCCGAGCCGCTTTGCAACGGCACATGCAGATAAGGCGAACATTTTGGCAAGTCGCGCACGGTTTCGAGTAACCTAGTCGTCATATCCTTGGGATAATTGGTCACGAATTTGAGACGCTCCAGACCATCAATCTCGTGCAGTTGGCGCAGAAGGTCGGCCAGTCGGGTTTCGCCCTGTTCGTCCCGATAGCGATAACTGTTGACCGTTTGGCCGAGCAGAATGACCTCTTTGCAACCTTCACTGGCCAGTTGCCTCGCTTCGGCCACAATTTCGGCCGGCGGCCGGCTCTGCTCGGGACCGCGAACACTGGGAACGATGCAATAGGTACAAAACTTATCGCACCCGATCATGATTCGCAGATAAGCCTGATAGGGCGAAGGCCGCATCTGGGGATCGCGCAACGGATCGAAACTCTCGTGGCTCCGTCGAATGGCCTCTTGCGAACCATCGCGACGGTTCAGACTAACCTCCAGACGCGGACCAGCCCCCTGACGGGCCTCGGCAATCAATTGCGGCACCTGATGTAACTGGCCGGGACCAACGACCAAATCGACATACGGCGCTCGACGAAAGATCAATTGTTGGTCTTTTTGGGCCATGCAGCCGAGCACGCCAATCACTTTGTCGGGGTTGTGGGTTTTGGCATGTTTCAGCCGCCCTAGGGCGCTGTAGATTTTGTCTTCGGCGTGTTGGCGAACACTGCATGTATTGAACAGGATCGTATCGGCCTCGCCGGGAGTAGCGGCCAGTTCGTAGCCCTCTTTGCGCAGCGAGGCGACCACTAGTTCGCTGTCGAGCACGTTCATCTGACAGCCGACTGTCTCGATATACAGTTTTCGCGCCATGGACTTATGCTACTCTCTCGTCGGATTGACTGCCGCTCGATTTTTGCTGTGCTTGTTTCTGCCGTTCGTGACGTAGCTCGGCGGCCACCTCGCGCGAACGCCGATCTCGGGCGGCCGCCATCATTCGCACCAGCGAGGCCACGCCAATCAAGCTGGCCACCAGCAGCACGATGATGTTCCACGTGTCCCAGCGCTCCATCGCATTGACTCCTGAGGGCGTTCTCGCTCCAGCAAATTTCACAAGTCGTTCATTTTACCCCAGGCTTGGTGCATCCTGCGAGGGGGATTCCCTGTTTTCTCAGGAGGATTGCAAAGTCATGCTTGAGAAAAATCAGCGACCGGTGGTCGAAGCGCGAAACGGCTAGGCTTTTGTGTTTCGCGAGCGGTCACCGACCGCTGTTTTTGTAAAATCGTTTGACTTTACAGTTCGCTGGCGCTTCAGGCTTCAAATCTTTTGGCATTGAATGCGTCTTAAAACAAACGTCCAGGACCATTGTTCAGTCACCGGATGCAAAACAATCGCCAGCTGCGAGACGATAACCATGCGTGAACTCAGCGGCCGAGAGCACCCGTTTCCCGGCTGGCTGGACCGAATGCACCTGGAGCATGCCCTCGGACGTGGCAACCTGCAAACGGTCAGAGACAGCGAGCACGGTGCCGGCCGGGGCATCGCATGGCGCGGGATCGGCCGTGGCCCGATGGACCACCAGCCGTAGTGGCGGCTTCCCTTCGCGAGGCAGTTCGGTATACGAGCCTGGCCAGGGCTGAAATGCCCGAATTTGGCAGGCGAGCGCCACAGCCGAACGGCGCCAATCGATCCGACCGTCGGTCTTCTTCAGCCGTGGGGCTTTGGTTGCCAGGGCCTGATCTTGCACGACTGGCTGAGTGGCGCCAGCGGCCAGATCATTGATTACTTGGAGGACGAGCGGTGCCCCCAACTCGGCCAGGCGGGCTTCGAGCTGTTCGGCTGTCTCCTCAGGTTCAATGGCCACGGTCACCTGGCCGAGTGCCGGACCTGCGTCAAGAGCTGGGGTCATATGGATTATGGTGTTGCCGGTCTCGAGGTCTCCATGGTAGACAGCCCACTGAACAGGCGCCGCTCCCCGGTACTTTGGCAACAACGAGCCGTGCAGATTGATACCGCCCAGTCGGGCAACGCCCAGCGTGGCCGGCTTGAGAATCTGGCCATAGTCGCACACCACGAACAGGTCAGACTCAAAGGCTTGCAGTGCTTGGCAGGCTTCCGGAGTGTTCACGTTGATCGGATCGAGAATCGGCAAGCCGGCTGCTAATCCCGCTTCGCGCATCGGGTTGGCCGGCGCACGGCGGCGGCCGCGCGTCTGATCGGGCCGAGTGACCAGCGCCGCGATATCGTGTTCACTGGCCAACAGAGCCTGGAAAGTCGGCACGGCGAAACCACCAGTGCCCATCATCAGAATTCGTAATGGCATCTTGTCGGTTCCTTGGTGTCCGCCACAATTTATTTGCGACAACAGCGGCCGATGGCCGCTCGCGAAACACTGGTTATGATCAACTTCTGGAAAAACAATCTTTTTTCCAAGGATTTGCCTCAAGACAAATACAAGCACAAAGCACGAGCGAGTGAATCCTGTGTTTTATGAGCAATTCATAACACTCACTCGTGCTTTCTGCTTATATTCTTTACGCAAACTGTTTGGAAACAAAGCCTAGTCCTTGTTTCTGAAACGGCTGCAGTTTTTCTAATCGAGCTGAAACCCCATTTCCCCAAGCGTTTCGCGAATCTTCGGTTCGACCAACAGTTTCAAAAACGCTTGGACCGCTGGCCGCGAGCGGCGAGCCACTGGCGTCACCAGATCGAACTGTTCATCCTGGACCGGCAAAAATTCGAGCCCCGCGGCGCGGGCTACATTTTCGATTGCAATGCCCCAGTCAGCCCGCCCCTGGGCAATGGCCACGGCCACCGCGCTGTGGTTGCGAGCTTGGACCGAATAGCCTGGTGGTTGTCGGCCGTTTAGCAACGTGTCAATCAGCAGCCGCGTGCCGCTGCCTTGGTTGCGATTAATCATGACCGTTTGCATATCGTTCGCCACGGCGGCGATCACTTCAGCCGCATCATGCTTGGCAAAGCGAGGGTCGTCTGGGCGATAGAGAACCCCCTGTCGGCGCCCGTAGCCAGCGGCCAACTCCACATCTGGCGTGATAAACGGCCGATTGTAGGTTTCGGTTTTGGGGTCGAGCAGATGAATGCCTGCCAGATCACAATCGCCTCGCTCGGCGGCCTTAAGACCGGCCGTACTGCCGACGGCCAGCAGCTTGACGACGTAGCCGCGTTGCTCGATTTGCGAAACCAAATAGTCGAGCCCAACACAGTGGCTACCGACGATGACCAAATCGGCCAGGCGGACTTCGCGGCCAATCAATCGCACGTCAACCGGAGCATCGGCGGCCAGCAGTTCCTGATGCCGGTCGATGGTCACAAATCCGTCGGCCCGACTGAACGTTGTCACTGAACCGGAACCCTTGCCAAGCGGATAGGCGATCAGGCGCTCGTCGTTCGCTCCGGCAACCAGTGAAACGAGCAAATACTCGGTGCGGCCAATCTCAGAGTTTACGCGCACCGCCAGTTGGGCCGGCACCGTGTCGGTTGTTTCGGTCGGGCGAGCACCAAGTGTGCGAATCACTGGCGCTACGAATTCGTGGAACGTAAAAATCGCCGAGGTCGGAAAGCCTGGCAAAATCACGACCGGTTTTCCTCCACTGGCGGCCAAGCAGATCGGCTTGCCTGGCTTGAGGGCCACGCCATGGGCCAGGATGCCTGGGTCGTCCAGTTCGGCGACCACCTGATAGGACAAATCGCCTTGGCCCTTGCTGGTTCCGCCTGAGAGGAGCACTACGTCGGCCTCGGCCAACGCTTCGTTTAGTTTCGCGCGGAGTGAATCGACATGGTCGGCAACAATCCCCATCTCCCACGGCTCGCCGCCCAACTCGCGCACCGCGTCGGCCAGAATGCGGGCATTTGAATCGTAAACCAAGGCCGGTTGCATCGGCTGACCAGGCGCAATCACCTCGTCGCCGGTCGATAGAATGGCAACCTTGGGTCGACGGTAGACCGGCACTTCCGCCTGTCCGATGGCGGCCAACACGCCGGTAGCGCGGCTCGATAGCAAGTCGCCACGACGCAGCACGGTTTCGCCGATCGCGATGTCGCTGCCGGCAAAGGCGATCCCAAACCCTGGCGTGACTGCTTTCCGCACAATCAACCGGTCGCGGTCCAGGTCGGCATGTTCGACCATCACAATCGCGTCAGCTCCGCGGGGAACCATGCCGCCGGTGGCAATCGAAACGGCCGTACCGGCAGTGATTTCGATCGTCGGAATTACGCCGGTGGCCAACTGTTCGGCCTTTAGGGCCAATTGCCGTGGGGTATGTTCGGTTGCGCCATAAGTATCGGCTGCCTGAACGGCGAATCCATCATAGTTCGAGCGATCGAACGACGGCACATCGACCGTGGCTGGGATGTCTTGGGCCAATACCCTAGAGAGTGCTGCAGCGAGCGGCACCCTCTCTTCGCCGACCGGCTCCAATCGCAAGGCCGCCTGAAACCGCGTTTCAGCCACATCCCGATCGACCACTTCGAGAAATTGTTCCTGTCGACTCATCACGCCTCGCTGGTCGTAGGATAGATATCGTACAGATAAACCTTCACTTCCGTCTGTTCGGCATATCCTTCGCTATCTTGTGGGATCACGACGAACCCTTCGGCCTGCGTGGTCGAGCTAAGAATCGACGCTCCGCTGACCGCCACTGGTTCGACCTGACCGTCGACCAATTGCACCCGGGCATAGTCGAGCCGTCCGATTTGAGAAACCAACTTGCGGCGCAGCCTGGCTTGAATCGTCGGGTAAGGCCAGCCGGCTGGTAAACCACCCAATTGACGAAGCGCGCGGCCGGCGAAGAAGTCATAGGCACACAAACACGAGACTGGGTTGCCAGGTAGCAGGAAGACCAACCGCGCCTGCAAACGGCCCATGCCGACTGGGCTGCTGGGACGCATCGCGACGCCGTGGATCGCCAACTCGCCATGCTGGTCCAACAGCCTGGGCACGTGGTCTTCCTGGCCGACGCTCGACCCCCCGGAGACCAAGATCACATCGGCCGGAGCTTGCAACGCGGCGAGAATCGCTTCGGGATCATCAGGCACCAAGGTTGGCAGCGCCTGGACGGCCCCATCGCGAACGGCCAGCGCGGCCAGCATCGGCCCATTCGCGTCGACTACCTGACAATCGCCCGCAGACGTTCCGGCTGGGACCAACTCGTCGCCGGTGACGACAATCGCCACGCTGGGCCGTGTCACTACGTTCACTTGGGATTCACCAATCGAAGCGAGCAGCCCCAAATCTTGAGGGCGTAATCGTCGGCCAGCCGGCAAAACCGTTTGACCGGCCGTCACATCTTCGCCCGGCTGGCCGACGTGTTTGCCAGGTGCAACTTCTCCGTGAACTGAGACCGTATGCCCGTTGCTGGTCACTAACTCGGCCGGCAACACCGCATCGGCCCCCGCAGGCACCGGGGCTCCGGTCATGATTCGCACCGCTTGACCTGAAGACAAGTGTTCAGAAAACCGTCGGCCAGGCAAACAGTGGCCAATCTCGGTTAGGGTTAACCGGTTGTACGGGCTGGCACCATGCGTGTCGGTCGCCTGAACAGCGAACCCGTCCATCATGGCTCTGGCAAACCGTGGCACATCGACCCGACTCGCAATCGGCTCGGCCAAGACTCGGCCCGACGCCTGGGGCAGTTGCACAGATTCTGACGACAGTCGGACTGCGGCGGCATCGACCCAGGCAAGCGCTTCGTCCACGGTCGATCGCGCGGTAAACCCGCGCATACGAACATCGGCGTTGGGATGGGAAGCAGGCGTGGGGCGTGTCATGCGATCGAATCGTCGCGTGGTCAGAAACTCGAACAGCTCAGGTTAAGCACGTATCGTATGCTGCTAAGGCGGCGCTGGCAAATGTTTCTGAATCGAAGCGAGGAGGATTGCAAAGGCATCGATTCCAGAAAAGCAGCGACCGGCGGTCGAAGCGCGAAACATGAGATAAGCTAATCCTGGAGAGTCAATTTTATGCGATTTGTCACCTGGTGAAAGTTTGCCGCCGGTGGCCGACGGCCTGAAGCCTCGCGCGACGGCTGGTCGATAAGCTAGGAGGACAAGGCATGGATCGCCGCGTTTGTACGCACTTTCACGCTCCCCTCTGGAGAAGACCATGTCTGTTGAATTGATTCATGCCGCCTTGGGTATTTCGTTCCTGCTGCTTTGGGGCATCATCGGCGAGATTGTCTACTGCCGAGCGATTACCACACGTGGCGGTTATTCCAAGAGAAACGGCGTTGGCGTGAATCCAATCACCACGAATAGCAGTGCAGCCCAGCCCAGCACCGTCCTGCCCAACCCCAAAGGGACTGTGTCGTCGGCCGTCGGCGGATGCTTGGTGCCGATGAAGAGCAAGAGAGCCAGAAAGACGCTCCATCCCCAATAGCGCATGACAAAGACCATGGTGATGGCGGCGATCATCAGCCCTTGCGACACGAAATGCGCTTTGCGCTGCAGCAATGCGTAGAGAATGTGTCCGCCGTCGAGCTGGCCAATGGGGATTAAGTTGAGGGCGGTAACCAACAACCCCACCCAGCCGGCAAAGGCTAGGGGGTGGAGTACCACGTCTTGGTTTTCGGCCAATTCGCCAAACTGCCATTGCTCGATCCATTGAAAGATCAACGGAGATCCCAGATGGATTTCTCCAGCCCTCTGCTGCTGACGAACCGCTTCGAGTGTTGGCGGCAACACGGTTTCGGTACGCACGGTCGAATAGTTCAGCCCAATGACACAACAGAACAGCGCCGGAATGAACCCGGCAATCGGCCCGGTGATCGCGATGTCGAACAGTGCCCGCCGGTCGCCTTCATGGGCTCCCATTCCGATCACGGCGCCCATCGTCCCCAAGGGCGGAAACGGCATCGGAATGAAAAAAGGGAAACTGGCCGGCACCCGATAGCGCACTGCCTGAAGGAAGTGCCCAAACTCATGGGCTAATAAAATCAACATCAACGGCACGGCATACGCCAGACCATTGGCCGCATAGGTGGTCCAACAAGTGAGCGCGAAGAGCACCAGCGGCAGGATGACCCGACGACGCGGGGGCGCAGGCGGGCGGGTTTGGGGCGGCCAAAGAATTTCACGTTCGGCCGGCAAAGGGGCAGATTCGTTGGGTGCCGGTTCAAAATTCATCGAAATGCAAGCAAAGTTGGGGGGGCTGAGGGGACACACAGGCTCGAGGGTTGCCTGGGAGAAGTCCGATTTCTGGATGGATGGCTTCGCAGGCGATGATTCTTCTGGTCGTCTGAAGATCCATAAGCTGCACGGCCCTTAATAGTGTCGGCCAAAGTCGTTGCAAACACAAGATGTGGACCTAATTTGCACAAGACACCTGCAAAGTCTAAAAGCAGGGACCGGTGGTCCCTCGCGAAACGCTGGATTTCGTTGGTTTCGCGAGCGGTCACCGACCGCTGTTTTTGTAGAATCGTTGGCTTTGCATTTTTCCTGGCCTGTGAGGGCACCGGGCCACACCTCGTCTCAAATTAGATGCTGTCATTGCCAGCACACAGTTCATGCACCCAATAGACCTACCAATCAATGACCTATCTTGACTCGATTCGGCAAACGCGGCTATACAGACACGCCGCTAGCTGAATCCGGTTCTCATTAACGATGCCGGTCATTGTCTTGAATTCGGATCACTGGGCATGAAAATTCTCGTGGACATTACGCACCCGGCTCATGCCCATTTTTTTAGGGTAGTGATTCCACGATTGCGCTCCCGTGGCCATCAGGTTCAGCTCGCCTCGCGCAATAAGGATGTGACGGTCGCCTTGCTCGATGCGATGGGGCTTGAACACGATTGTTTGTCACGCGCGGCGACCTCGAAACTAGGGTTGCTCGGTGAGTTGTTCGTCCGCAACTGGCGGCTCTGGCGTTTGGTGCGCCGGCTGCGGCCTGATGT
>JANQPJ010000193.1 GCA_028289525.1 Pirellulales bacterium | reverse complement strand
CACGTTCGCAGCCACTCCCAACATCGCCAGCCAAACCAAAACACGCACATCCCTTCAAAGCAACACGCGTGCCGAACACGATTGGACCTGTCCCCTTTTAGCGACCTAAGAATTAGAAAGGTTAATTATTCGTGAAGGGTCGGGCAAAGCGGCCAGGGCAAGCAGAATCGACACCCCAGAGAGTATTGTTTTGCAACACCTGTACTATTTTGATACTGCCAAAATGCAACAGGCGAGCTAAGTTCGGCTTTGAGTCACCGATCCCAGCTCGCCTGCTTGCACTGGTTGCTTATGGTTCAAGAGCTTGGCGGACACGTTTTCACCGGGGTGATAGGCGTCCTAAGTCGTTCTTGAACAACAGCTTTTACCTTGCCTCTTTGTCGACCGGCCCCGCTCTTCTGTGTTCCGGCCCCATGTGCGGCCTGACGACATAGGCAGGATAGAGCAAAGGCCATGCCAAGTGAGAGTAGATTGGCTTTTTAGACCAAGGAAACGACGCGACGGCGTCCTCGTTCCTCGACTTCAATTTTTTCTTCTCGGGCTAGCCAGCCCAGCGCCATCAGCGACACTTCGCGCGAGGCGTCCAATTGTTTCAACAGCTTGGTCAACGGCAGCGGACCTTGCTCGTCGAGTAGATGCCATGCTTGGCCGGCTGCTTCGCCAACCTTTGCCTGGTACGTCGATTCAATTACGGTAGCCATTGGATACGACTCCTTCCTAACGGTAAATGATTCAGTTGAATGGAATAATCTGCGGAAAATGACCATTGTTTGAATTTGAAATGATCGAAGGGGTGATTTTGGGCGGGCTGCCAGCCGGGGAGGTGCAAGTCGTGCTGGGCCGGGGTGGCAGGCCTGGAGTTTACAGCTCGATCAGACTGGTGGCCCGATTATAGCGCATCACCCAAGATTGACTCAACCGAAATCGAACGTCGCTCTTGCATCTCTTGCTTAGCAGGCCGTTTTGAGGGATGCTATGCCCCCCGTGAATCGCGATTGCTAGCACTAAGTAGAACACCCTTTGGCGGCCTTGTTGATCTGAAAGAGCCTAAAGCAAGTTGCTTTTTACCGTGGCGGACGACACCTAGTTTTCACCGGGATTTCTCGACGAAACATCACCACGCATTTTGGTAATTTGCTCTAGGCAGCCAGTCGTGGATAGATTGTTTGAGCCGGCCGGGCAACGCAGACACACGACCACGCCAAATGTCGAGCCAGTCGGTGTTGGCCAATCCAGCGTTCCAGCGAGCGGCTGGCCAGGATCGGGCAGGGAAGGTCGGCCAGGCCGCCTCGATAGGTAATATAAAATCGTTGGTTGATTTCCAGCCCAGCGGTCCGAGCCAGGCGGTCCGTCTGGGAGCCACTTAAAGCCTGGGCAACCGTTTTGGGGCGGTGGCGGTTGAGCAGTCGGGCACAGTGCTGTTCGGCCGCGCGGCGTGCGTTCCGCAGACGGCGGCTGATTGAATCGTGGTTTGGAAAGGTGAAGACAAACGTTCCTTGCGGCTGGAGCACTCGAGCGACTTCCTGAAAAAACGCGGCCGGATCCTTCAGATAGTCGACTAAGCCGAGCGCAAACACGAGGTCGAACGAGTGATCGGCAAACGGGAGCCGGTCGGCCAACGATTGGGCCAATGAAACCTGGTTGGTTTGGGCAGCCTGGCTGGTGCGGAGCATCGAGGCCGACAGATCGACACCACACAAACGCGCGTCGGCAAACCGTTCGCCGAGCGAACGCAGGGCCTGTCCGCTGCCACAGCCGATGTCCAATGCCGAGTGCACCGAAAGCTGGTCGACCTCACGCAAGAGAATTTCGCGACGCCGTAGTTTTTCGTAGTCGAAGGCCGTGCGGGGACGATCGTATTTGGTGCTGTATTGAGCGGCCAAACGGTCAAATTGTCTGCCGACGAGGTTGGTCATGGCGGATCGGGAATGTTGTGTGGGGGGGCTTAGGCCGCGGCGTGCCGCGCAGGCATAGGGCCAAGTCGGCGACCGCAGAGTTCGTAGTAAAGTTGACTGTAACCGTCGTGCATGGCTTGCATGCTGAACATGCGCTGGACCAGTTCACGGCCTTGTTGGCCAATCTGTTGTCGCTCGGCAGCGCTCATCATGGCGAACCGATCGAGCTGTTGGGCAAAGCCGGCCACGTCGTCTGGCGGCACTAAACGGATGAAGTTGGCGTCCCGGGCGATTTGGCGATGGGGTGAAATGTCGGA
Source organism: Pirellulales bacterium (assembly GCA_028289525.1). Taxonomy (GTDB): domain Bacteria; phylum Planctomycetota; class Planctomycetia; order Pirellulales; family JAGQOS01; genus JANQPJ01. Next base: position 4,963 of record JANQPJ010000193.1, on the reverse strand, counting down.
AAGCACCACGGGGCAGCCGCAGGCCATTGCTTCGAGAGCCGCCAGCGGCAAGCCTTCGCCGGCCGAAGTCGACACGAACAGATCCGCCTGCGCCAAACGGCGAAAGACTTCGTCGCGTGGGAGCAGGCCGGTCAATTCGACTCGGTCGGCAAGATTGCGAGCGCGGCAATGCGTGGCTAGCGACGATCGTAAATGGCCGTCACCGATCAATTCGAGTCGGCTGTTCTGATCGGTTGATTGCTGGAATGCCGTTAGCAGAGTTTGAGGGCGTTTGATCGTATTCAACCGACCGACCGAAATCACGGTGAACGGACCGGAGGTCGGGCGTTGTGGCCGAATGTGGAGCTGCCTGTCAATCCGCTCCAAATCGACCCCATTGTCGACGGCTCCCAACCGTGCTCCGCCTAGACGCCGGTACAGACTTGGAAAGCTGGCCAGACTGGCTTGGCCACAGCAGACGATGCGGTCGAAGTAGACGAACGCCAGCAGCAGCAACAAACGGTCGCGCCACTTGAAATTGGGATAGGAATTGTGGACCGTGAGCATGGCCGGCGGACACGGACTACGGCGACCCAGGGTTGCCAGGCAATAGAACAGCCCCATGAGCGGGGAGTGGATATGGACCACATCGTACCGGTCGGCCGCCAATGCCTGACGAATCGTCCGCAGAAGCGAGAGCCAGCGGCCGTTGGCCGCATGAACTTGGATGTCTTCCGGCACTTGGAGCGACGAGCGTTGATAGGTACAGAGCGTCAGCCGTGCGCGAGCGCGTAGGGCTAGTGTGAATTGGTTGTAGGGGGCGCTCGTTTCGGTGAGCCGTGCGAAGATTCGCAGGATGCGGATCGGATCGGGTTGCCGAGATGGGTTCATGGCCCCAGGGCCTTGTGGCTAAGCGGCGCGGACCGTTGGAGTCGCCCCGAGGTGTAGTTGGGCCGTGATGGCCGTGACGATTTCAGCAGGGCGAGTGACCGAGGTGTCGAATGTTAAAATTGGCGGCCCGGCTACCTGCTCCAGGGCGCGGAACACCGATTCGAACCGGTGGCGAAAGTCGTCCAGAAATCGTTCGGCCTGTTCCGGCGATTGGTCTTTGATCAGATGGTTCTTGCGGCGCGCGGCGACACGCTCGACCAACACCAGGTTGGGTGCGTCGAGCCAAACAATCAGGTCGAGCTGGCGAGCCCAGGCAGAGACGGCTTGGCGCCACCAGGCGTCGTCGACTGGGTGAGGCCGGCCACTGGTGTTGCTCAGCCGGGCCAAGCGGTACAAGGGGCCTTGGTCGAACAACACGGCTCGACACTCTGGCGGCATCGGGCACCGCACCAGGTCGGCAAATGTGCGCAAATAAAGGCGGTCTTTCAGATCAAGCCAGCCCTGTCGCTCGACGCCCAGTCGTTGTGCAAACGATGACCAAGTCGAGCCGATCCAGCAGCCGGCAAATCGGCCGGGGAACTTTCGGCGAGCACGTTGCAGACCATCAGCCACGCCAGGCTGTTGTTTTAGTGCTCGGCAGAGTGTGCTCTTGCCGACCCCGCTCAACCCGACCAACTCCAGACGCTGAGCCCTACGATGGGGAGTTGACTGGCGGGAGTGTTGCTTTGTGGGATGCAAAATGAACGATCGCCTTGGTTTCGAGCAACGTTTGTTAGCTGGCTACGCGGAGCGCCGGCGTTGGGTGTTCCGAGTCGGGCGGAGCGGCTCCCAAGGCGCGCCAACTCGCCTGGAGTACCTGGCTGACGACTTGCTCCAACGGCCGACTGGCATCGACCACTTGGGCATCGAGCGTTTGCCAATCGAACTGCCAAACCTGGGTCGACCGCGGTCGTACATGGTCGGGATGTTCGTCCGTTTTGCGAGCGACCGCGATTTCTGGATCGACGCGGAGCACGACCAATGCGTCAGGGCGGACAATCTGGTGGTGCAGTCGGATTTCTTGCCGACGTAGCCAACCGGTGAGTTGGCCTTCGGCGGAGAGCGTCGTCTCGTCGACCGGACGTGGGCCGTCCATCAGCGTCAAACCTGGCAACGGCCAGCGGTCGCAAAGCACGATGCTCCCGGCGGTTGCCGCCCGTCGCGCTCGCCCGTAAGCCCGATAGCGATCGCGGGCTGTGCAAAATTGTTTCCATTTGAGCAGCGTGGGATGATCGGTTCCGGAGGTGGTCAGGCCAGTGGCAGCCAGCACCCGGCGTCCCAATTTGTCAGCCCGATAGACCAAGCGGGCCGTGTGGCTCAGCAGGTCGCGCCGCGGTTTGCCCAAATGGGCTGTTTCGGTGGCCACGAAACGCCCAAAGTGTTGAGCCAAGTGTTGGACGATCGTGGTTTTCCCAGCGCCATCGCCGCCGACGACCGCGACAATCAGGCCGCCGTTGCTGAAGCGTTTTTTGCGCTTGGGGATGCGAAGGCGGACCTCAATCAAGCGGATTGCCGTGCGCGCCAGTTTCAGCCAACGGTCGAGCGGTCGTGAACGACGGGCATAGGGACGCAGCGCGCGATGCAGGCGGCGCTGCACCTGAGCCCGAAGCTGGTTGGGCACCCCAGGCCGAGCCGCTTGGCGACAGGCATCCAGTAACGCTCGGTCGACGCTTGGGAGGTCGTGTTGCAATATCTGATCGATTGCTTGTTCGTCGGCCAGATGTTCGAGATACTCCAACTCCCGATGGTTTTGCAGCATGTCGATCTTGCGCAAGGGGTTGTGCAGCCGGTTAAACTTCAGCAGCATTCGGAGAGAATACAGAATGAGTTCGACCGACGGCGAGGCGATGGGCAGCAGCCGATCGCGTTGGGCCGACGACAACACCGCTCGCTCGAGTGGCAGGTGATAGTTTTTGGTCATGTCGTGGCCCAGCACCAATTGGAAGTGGGCATGTACGTGGACCGTTTGACCAGAGGCCGCGTCGTAACCGTACAGATGGTGAATGCCGGGGATCTGACGGCTGGGCCGATCGACCACCTCGCGAAAACCGAGTTGGTGCAAGACCTCGAAAAAGACGCAGGTTTGCTCCCGATCGACTAACAGGTCAAGGTCGTCGATGCCGGATAGCGCCTGGTGAATGTTGATGTTGCTCTTCCAGTGGACATAACGCACACCTTGCGCGTTGAGCTTCTCGCACAATTGACGAATCAACGCGAGCGGTTCGCCGCGCTGTGGGAAATCTTGGTCGGTGCACACGCTGGTAAGGCTCTCGATTGCCAGAGGAGATGTCGCGAAACCCTGGTCTGGGGATCTGGGGTGCAAGGAACGAAGTCGGGGTGCGAATTTAGGGGAATGGTCTGTTCTGTCAAGGTAGATTCCGGTTGCAAGGGAGCGCCGGGGCCACAAATGCCGCAACGGTTCGGCGAGTGTTTGCAGCACGCGAGGGCCACCTGGGATCACGAGCCAGGCCATGGCGTACAGACCGCCAAAGGTTGCCGCCTCGATGACGAAGCGAACCATTCCTCCCTCGGGCACAGGCAGCCAAGCGGCGACCGCGACCAGGCCAGCCGCTGCGGCGAGCGAAGTGCTGGCCGGTCGCCAGGCGGCTTGCCCCACGGTCGAGAGCCCAACGGGAGTGCCGGCCATGGCGTAACGTAATTCGGGAATGAAGAGCACCAGGCGGGCCATGCTAAAGGCGGCGGCCACGCCAAGTGGGCCCCAGCGGATGCCGACGGCGAATGCTAGCATGGTCAACACCGTACGGGCGGCGACCAGCCGAATTTGGCGATCGGTTCTACCGGTGGGCAGTAGAACCCAACTGAGCGCGGCTTGAAACGTCCCCAAAAACGCGGCCGGTGCCAGCACGCGCAGCAACGCAGTGGCCTCGAGCCAGGCAGGCCCGAGGGCGGTGACCACAATCGAGTCGGCATTGGCCCAGGCAAAGGCGGCAATCGGCATTCCAAGTGCGAACACGACCGTGATGCCGGTTTGGTAGTATTTGCGAAAGCGGTCGGGATCGTTCTGCAATCGGCTGAGCGTCGGCAAGGCAATTTTGCTGAGCGGAATCTGGATCTGGAAGCGAGCCAGGTTGAGAATGCTTTGCGATTTGCTATAGAGACCGAGCGGCCCGGCACCGCACACCAGACCGATCAACATTTGGTCGGCGCATTGCCAGATGCGGTCGAGGATCGAAGACCCGGCCAAATTTCCGCCAAAGGCGAGCATCGAACCGACGCCTGAGGCGCGGCTTGGCCAACCAGGTCGCCAGCGACAACACGACCAGGCCAGCACGGCTTCGGTGCCGGCGGTCGTGACGGTCATCCCGACCAATGACCAATATCCGGCACCAGTCCAGGCTAGCACGATGCCGGCGCCCAGGCCGGCAGCCAGACCGACTTGATTCATGGCCGAGATGGCTACAAACCGCATCTGGCGACGCAGCAGAGCCCGATGTTGAACGGTCAGTCCGGTCAAAGCGAACGTGGTCGACAAAGCCATGGCAACCGGAACCAAACGCGGCTCGCCATAAAACCAGGCGATGGCCGGCGCCGAAATAATCGTGAGCAGCATCATTAGCGCGCCAACGCCAACGTTGATCCATAGCAACGTGCTGACCTGCTGGTGGTTGATCGACTCACGCTGCACGGTCGCTGAGGGTAGGCCCAACGACTGAAAACGGCCAAACACGCTGGTGAACGCCATGACCATGGCAATCAGGCCAAAGTCGGCCGGTACCAACAAGCGTGCTAGCACAACCAAGGCGGCTACCTTCAACAGCAGTCCCGACACCTGAGTGGCGATCGTAACGGCCCCCCCTCGCACCGAGCGGCCCTTCAGATCGTCGTTTAGATGCTGGGTGCCGAAATGACGTTGTTCTGCACGGTGCCGGTTGGTCATCGCCGGGGTCTAACAAAAGGGGATGCGGTTGTTTTGCAGGAGAATTGCAAAGTCAGTAGTTCCAAAAAACTGGAATCTGGAAACCACTATTTTTCAGGGAAATGTAAAAAACAGGTGTTTCGCGAGCGGCCACCGGCCGCTGCTACTGATTTTCCA
>JANQPJ010000192.1 GCA_028289525.1 Pirellulales bacterium | reverse complement strand
CACGTTCGCAGCCACTCCCAACATCGCCAGCCAAACCAAAACACGCACATCCCTTCAAAGCAACACGCGTGCCGAACACGATTGGACCTGTCCCCTTTTCTCGGCTAGCGGGGCAATTTACGGTCGTAAAATTGTTCGCCTTTCGGGGGCCGCAGGGGGATCTGTAGCCCGCCAGAGGCGGCAAGCCGCTCGAACAGACGGCTCCTCAACGCGGCAATTTGTGCTTGATAGGACGGCACATCAATCAAATTGTGCCGCTCGTGGGGGTCGGTTTTCAGGTCGTGGAAACTGTTCCGATCCCAGACCCCATGGTAATAGACATACTTGTACCGGTCGGTGCGGATCGCAAAAACACTGGGCGTGGCCGGAAAATTCCATTCCCAGTGATATTCATAGAGAATCTCCTGGCGCCAATCGATCGACTTGCCTTGCAAGAGCGGCAAGAACGATTGCCCATCCATCTTGGCGGCCGCTGGCGGCTCGACTCCGGCTGTTTCGAGCAAGGTGGCCGCCACGTCGATGTTTTGGACCATCTGCGGCACCTTGGCGCCAGGCTGGATCAGCCCCGGGGCATAGGCAATCATCGGTACGCGGATCGAAACCTCGAACGCATCGCGTTTGTCATAGAAACCGTGTTCGCCGAGCGCGAATCCGTTGTCGCCCAGGTAGAGAATCAAGGTCGACTCGTCCAAGCCAGCCTGTTCAAGATACTTGAGCACTCGACCAATGTTTTCGTCCAGGCCATGCACCGTTTCGCAATACCGACGATACAGGTTGTCGAACGAAGGGACCGGGTCTTTGTCGAAAGCGCCCGTTTCCATGTGGTCGATGCCGTGGATTCCATACCGGCGCTCGCGGACCCAACGAGGCTGAGTTCGGTAATTCTCCTCGGTGTTGGCCATCGTTTCGGGATAAGGAATGTTGCCGTTTTCATAGCGGCCATGATGGCGTCGAGCCGGCAAGAATGGATAGTGAACCGCTTTATACGACAACTGTAAGAAGAACGGCTTTTTATTTCCGGCCCGCTTCTTCAGCCAGTCGAGCGCCTGACTGGTCAGGACATCGGCGTTGTAGCCTTGATACTTTTGCCGCCCTCCATTCACATTCAGGGTTGGATTGGAATATTCGCCTTGCCCACGAAAGCTGACCCAATGGTCAAAGCCTGGCCGAGGGTGATCCTCTTCGTGGCCCATGTGCCATTTGCCGACGAACGCGGTTTCGTAGCCGGCCTGCTGAAGATATGTTGGAAAGAAGACCGTGCCTGGCTTGACCGGTCGTTGGTTGTCGACCACGCCGTGGTGGTGCATGTACTGTCCGGTCAGAATCGAAGCCCGACTGGGTGAACAGAGCGAAGTCGAGACGAACGCGTTTTGCAAGTGGGCTCCGCCAGCCGCCAGGCGGTCAAGGTTTGGCGTTTCCAAAAACTCTGGCGCCTGGGGCAGAAAGCTCATGAAGTCATAACGATGGTCGTCGCTGACAATCAAAATGATGTTTCGTGGCGACGAGGTTTTCTGATTGGCCCTGGCGACTGAAAGGTCACTCAGAGCAAGGACCAAGACGACGAGAAACGCTGGCAAGATTCGCAGGATGAGGGACTGCATCAAGGACTCCGCAAGGAAGGCAGGTGTGTGGTGGACGATGGCGTTTGGAACAATCCAATCGTCCGGCGATGCATCGCATCGCGGCTAGCGATTATAGTCTCGTCAACATCCCGATTCCATCGTGTCTGGCTAGATTTGCTGGCAGCTGCCAATCCCTCTTAGTTTCAGCACAAATACAAGCACGAAGCGCAAGCGAGTGAACTCAATCGCAACGTCTTCACTCGCTTGCGCTTCGTGCTTGTATTTGTGTGGTTTTCAGAACACCAAAAATATTTGCCGCACACATTCCATCCGCTATTGGATAAACGCGGTGCGAACCTTGCTGATCTGGCGCAGCACGTCCTGCATGGTTGCCGGTCGTCGGTCGGGCTTGGTCTCCAGGCAGCTCATGATGGTGCTGGCCAACTGAGGGTCGATGTCGGGTCTCGCTTGGATGATGGGCGTCGGCGGCACACTGCTTCGAGTGATCGCCGCCTGGCCATCGGTCCCCACGTCCCAAGGCAAGCAAAACGCACACAATTCATAGGCGGTGACGCCAAACGAGAAGACATCGAGCCGCCGATCGGTCGCATGACGGCGCACCACTTCGGGGGCCATGTAGCTAGGCGTCCCGGTTCGATTGCCAGGCTTCTGAAAGTCGGGCGTTGCTGGCACCGTGAGCCCAAAGTCGATGAGCTTCAAACTTTCCGTCGACGGATCGACCACAAAATTTCGGGGGCAAATATCGCGATGGATGAATCCGGCGTCATGCACGTATTCGAGCGCTTCGGCCGCCTGACGCAACAGCGGCAACCGATGCCCGTCCAGATCGGCGCTCTGGCCAATGATCAATGAGTTCAGGCCAGGCCCTTCGAGAAACTCCATAATCAGATATTGCTCGCCCTTGACGGTCAGGCCATGCTCCAGGGTCTTCACGATCCGGGGGTGCTGAAGCTGCATGGCGATTTCGCCTTCCCGCGGCTTGTTGAGTCCGGGGAAACGGGCTTCCAGTTGGGCCGTCTTCTCCGCGTCGAGCACCTTCAGGCCCACGATTTTGCCCGATTCGCGATCACGCGCTTGATAGAATTTTGACATCGTGCCGGAGATGGCTTCCCGCAGCAATTCGTAGCGGGCAAAGACATCCGACTTGCCACGGAACATTGCCTTGAGTCGATCACCAAATCCCATTGCGGAGTTTCTTTCTCTGGAGAATTACTTGCCACAATAGTCAATCGCCTTGGCGATTTCGCTCTTCAGATCGCCGCGCCGCACGATTCGGTCGATGTAACCATGTTCGAGCAAAAACTCGCTGGTCTGAAATCCCTTGGGTAATTCGATGCGAATGGTGGCCTTGATCGTGCGCGGGCCGGCAAAACCGATCAACGCGCGAGGCTCGGCAAACACCAGGTCGCCTAGCGAGGCGAAGCTGGCGGCCACGCCGCCCATGGTCGGATTGGTCAGCACCGAAATAAACAGCCCGCCGGCCTGATCGTACCGGCTCAGCGCGGCCGAGACCTTGGCCATCTGCATCAGCGATAGGATGCCTTCATGCATTCGAGCGCCTCCGCCAGAGCCGCTGATGACGATCAACGGCAGATTCTGTTCGGTGGCGCGTTCAATGAGCCTGGTGAGCCGTTCGCCGACGACCGAACCCATGCTGCCCATGATGAAGGCCGAATCGGTCACGCCAAAGGCGACCCGACGTGCCCGAATCATGCCGGTGCCGGTCAACGCGGCGTCGCGTAGCCCGGTCCGTTTCTGCTCGGCCACCAGGCGGTCCTTGTAGGCCTTTTGGTCGACGAACGAGAGTGGATCGACCGGTTCGAGTTCGGCATCCCATTCTTCGAACGTGCCTTCGTCCAAAACCTGTTCAACCCGATTGGCGGCCGTGACATACCAGTGGTAATCGCATTCAGGACAGACTCCCTGACGGCGTTCGGCCTCTTTGCGGAAGATCGTCTGTTGGCAACCGGGACAGCGCTGCCAGAGACCTTCAGGCACTCCACGTTTTTCGCGTTTGGTCGCCGCTTGCCACGCGGTGGCATTGGGCCTGCCGTCTGCCATGACTCAACCTTTCAGCGGGGAATTTTTTTGATCGGCAATGCGCTCTAGGTGCTTGCCAGAGCCAAACCGGGGGTAACCGGGATTAATTCAAAGGTAGCGCCTGGCGTGCTGCGCCACAAGTCGTCGATCGTTTCGTCGCGCAGCAAGCCGGCGACCACGCGGGCCAAAGGCTCGGGGACGACTAGACCGACCACGCCATCCTTGTGTTTCTTGGTCAGTTTGTTGAGCACTTGACCGACGCGTTGCCGCACGGCCGAAAGCATCTCGCCGCCAGGCGGACAGACGTTTTCCGGCTGCTCTTGCCATTGCCGGTAGACCTTGGGCTGCTTGGCCTTGACCTCGTCGATTAGCATGCCTTGCCAGAGTCCATGGTCCAGGTTTTGCAGCTTGTCGACCACTTTCAGCTTCAGGTCCAACGCCTTGGCGATCGACTGGGCGGTTTGCGTCGCCGCCTCGCAGGGCGAAGCGTACAACAGCTTGATCCCTTC
>JANQPJ010000281.1 GCA_028289525.1 Pirellulales bacterium | reverse complement strand
CGCAAGCGAGGGAAGAGGTTCCACTCAAGTTCCCTCGCTTGCGCGTCGGGCTTGTATTTGAGTGGTTTTCAAAACACCAGAAATATTTGCCGCACACGAGCGTTCCCAAGCAGAGCTTGGGAACGAGAGAATTCTATGACACGGGCTGAAACGACCACAATCCGTTACTGCACCCGAAAGCTTGCAAGTATTGGCGGCGAAGGGAAGTTTCATGCTAAAAACACCGTTTTTTGAAGCCTGATGCCACAGCAAGTTGCTCGGCTAAACACCTATAGGCCAGCATTCCTCTTGCTATCTATAGCTCTCGTTGCGTCTCAATCCGAGACGGATTTCTCAAAACGAGACTCGCACGCCCTAGGTTACGCTGGTTTTCTTGAAGGCCACTCCACATCGGCGAGCGATTAGTCGTTGCTATTAAGCCACTTAGGAAAAATTGAAAAATTAACTCAAGTTACCAACGATCTTTGGCAAGCCATTTGCAGAATAGGTTGTCCGCTCGGGTGGGTAGCGTTGTCGGCTGGAGAGCAGAGCAGTGCCCTTGGCCACCTGAATTCGGCCAGAACGAGCCGCACGGACCATTCTAATCGAGGAAGCGAGGAAATCGAATGTTGGTACTGAGTCGAAAGGCAGGCCAGAAGTTGACCATCGGCGACAATATCGAGCTGACCATTCAGCGCGTGGCAGGGGGACGTGTTACGCTGGCCATCGAAGCCCCTCGCGACATCCGCATTCTACGCTCGGAGTTGACGCGTTTTGAAGCCGATCATCCGGACACCTCGGTGAAGCCCCCCAAACACGAGCAAGCAGCGGCGCTGGTGCATACGTCGGACTCAGTCTCCGAAGCGCCTCTGCTGTCATAAGCCAAACAGCACCGTCTCCGACCAACTGTCGTGCTAGTCTTGTGTCAAAGCGCGTTTCTCACATCGGTCCTGAAGCGCAAGCGAAGGAATTCCTAGCTAACGGTTCCTTCGCTTGCGCTTCAGGCTTCAAATTTTGTGATAACAACCTGTTTGAAACCAAGCCTAGCACCGTTGCTCGAGCCAATGGGCAACGCGATTTAAAACGCTTGCCAAACGGTCGATCGTCTCATCGGACTGCAGTAACACAGGGTGGTGCAACAAGATCGTGTCTGCCCCAGCTTGTTGGCTGTGTGTGAGCGTCCCGGTTTTTTGACACCGTCGATCACTCCGACCGGCGAACCCACGAAACCCTGCTCCAACGTCAATCCCTTCTGCCTGGATGGCCGCCAACACGGCATCTCGACCAGGACGCTCTACAACCGACTGGGCCAAATGCCAGGCAACCTTGTAGTAGACTGCTTGGCCAGAGACTCGATTGACCAATGGCTGAAAAACGGCAGCCTGGGCGGTTGCCTGCAACAAACGCTCGACGGCTGCCGTGCGTCTGGCGTTCCGCTGGGCCAAGCGGTCGACTTGTGGCCTCAAAACTGCGGCCTGTAGCTCGCTAAGCGGATAAGCATCATTGCCCTGGTCGGCATAGATTTTGATGCGTTGCAAGATATCGTCACGCGCCGAGAGCAGAGCGCCGCCTCGCCCAGCGGTCAGCAGCTTGCTGCCGCCAAAGCTGAGCACGCTCACGTCGCCCCAGGTGCCTGCCATTTGGGTTCCTACCAGGGCTCCCGGCGCCTGGCAGGCATCTTCCAGCACCGCGATTTGAAACTGATCGGCCAACTTGCGAATGGCTAGCATGTCGACCAATCCACCGTGTAGGTGTGAAACCAACACGGCGCGTGTGGCAGGCGTGATCGCGGAGGGAAGGTGTGCGCTGTCCAGGCACCACGAATCAGGCACCACGTCGACCAACACCGGGATTGCGCCCACGGCTTCGACCGCTCGAAAATTGCCTGGGAAATCGTAGGCCGCCAAGACGACTTCGTCCCCCGGCTGGACGCCAAGGCCGCGCAGGGCCAGTTCGACCGCGGCCGTGCCGCTGCAACAGAGCCGTACCGAACGGCCTGCGTGCCGTTGCGAAAGCTGGTCTCGCAAGGCGTCGGTGTGAGGACCATGGTACTGGCCCCAACTGCCGTCGGCCTCGGCGGCAACGAGCGCGGCGGCTACTTCGGGGTCGTCGACCGGCCAACGAGGCGGCCCCTCCGGAAAGGTCGGCACACCGCCTTCGATCGCCAAGGGGTGGTCAAGCTTGGCGATTGTCCGGCGACGCGTCGCGTCGCGGCTAGGGTTTGCGAACATGCGATATCAACGAGCACTTCGAAGATCAAAGCGATTGATCTGTTCGCTAATCACGGTAGCGAACAGTGTCTGGCGTTATTATACTCTGTTTCCACTACGAAGTGGACGCCCAACCCAGAGAGACTTCCCGTGCAACCGATGCGTTTCATCATGATTGGCGGCTTTTTGGGGGCTGGCAAAACGACCGCTATTGCCCGACTGGCCAAGCACTATGTCGACGCCGGATGTCAGGTAGGCGTGGTGACCAACGATCAGGCTTATGATCTGGTCGATACCCATGCGTTGCGGGCACAAGGGTTTCGGGTTGGCGAAGTCCCCGGCGCCTGTTTCTGTTGTAAGTTTGACGACCTCCTTGCAACGGTCGACCGTCTGGCGTCCGACTCACAACCCGACGTCATTCTCACCGAACCGGTCGGCAGTTGCACCGACCTAATGGCCACGGTCATCGAGCCCTTGCGTCATCTGCACGGCAACCGTTTTGAATTGGCCCCGCTGGCCGTGTTGCTCAAGCCGGAACATGGCCGAAGGATTCTAGCCTGCGAGCAACGGACCGGCTTCTCTCCTCAAGCAGAATATATTTTTCTCAAACAGCTGGAAGAAGCCGATTTGGCCGTGATCAATAAGATCGACACACTGGACCACGCAGCCCAAGAGGAATTGGCCGCCCAACTACGCTCACGGTTTGGCGACGACAAAGAGATTTTGCTGACCAGTGGCAAAACCGGCGCGGGGTTTGAGCGTTTGATTGCCTGCCTGGAAACCGGCAGTCGAGCAGAGCGTCCTACTTTAGAGATCGACTACGACATCTATGCGGCCGGCGAGGCCGAGTTGGGCTGGCTGAACTTGTCAGCCCATGTGCAGGCGAATCAAGCGGCGTTTGCGCTGGATGGGCTGCTCGTCTCGCTGGTGTCGGCAATTGCCCAGGCACTTCAGGCCACCGAAGCTGAGACGGCTCATCTCAAAGTTTTAGGCAACTCAGGCATCGACACCGGAGTGGCCAATCTGGTCGCCTCGGACCAAGAGGTCGAACTTTCTCGGGCCAGCGGCCAAACGGTTCCTCAGGCCGACTTGGTCGTGAACGCCCGAGTGGCCACCGATCCCGAACAACTGGCAGAGATTGCTCTACGGTCTCTAGGCCAAGTGTGCCGCGAGCAAGGCCTGTCGTTCAACCTTGGTTCGGTACAGCATTTTCGGCCTGGCCGTCCGGTTCCGACGCATCGGATGGTTCGATAGAGTGGGTTGGTTTTGGCTGTCGCAATGCTAGCAAGATCTCGCGCAAACCACCCTTCTGCAGCCGTGATCGGTCGTTGGAAGCTCACTCGTGTTTTTTCAGATCGCTCACTGGTCAGAAGCGACCGATTCAAAAACGATTGCATGACAGACGACTAGCCGTGCACATCAAAGGCCTGATGAGCAACCAGCCACGCACCGGCTAGTTCGTCGCCCTAGTGCCATGGGTCGTTCAAAGGGGTCAGGGTCGTTCAAAGGGGTCAGGTCTCTTTGATTGAACGGGGGGAGCAGTTCAATCGCCCGGCTTGCCGAATCAAAGAGACCTGACCCCTTTGAACGACGCAGAGGTCGGCAGACCGATCTTGACACGTTTGGCGAGATCACCGACGATTCGCCCTGCGCGGAGCGCGACCCACACACGCTAGCACCGCGTCCCGCCTGGGCAGGAAGCCCAGGGACATTACATCTCAGGTATTTGGAAGACGAGGTAAATCATGAAACGCGATGTTGACTTGATTCGCAAGTTGCTCCACTCGATCGACGATCAAGGGTTTTCCGGGGTTCTCCGTTCGATCATGTTCAACGGCCACTCAGAAGAAAAGGTCCGCTACCATTTGAGAATGCTGGCCGACTCTGGCTACGTCAAGTTTGTCGAAAAGAATACTCTCGGCACCACGATTTTGCGCCTCACCTTCAACGGCCATGAACTGGTGGAGCTGTCGCGAGACGCAACTGCCTGGCAACGGGCCAAGCAACTCGTCCGCGAACGCACCGGTGGTGAATCGATCGACGCGATTCAACACGTCTTGCGCGGTTGGGCGCTCGAACGGGTTGGCACCAGCGATCGCTGGATGGTCGCTTCGGAAGCCTGGCGCAACGGCGAATTGTTTGCCCATGGGAACGGGAACGGCAAGACCAATGGCAATGGTAGCCACGTCCCCCGGCCGGCGAAGTACGTGGCAACCAACTCAGGGCCAGTAGCCCGAGAGCTGGAGACCCCGCCCCGTTGGACCAGCCAACAACTGCACACCTATCAGCCGTCGTTTGAAAATTTTAGCATCGACACCGACGATCCGCAGTTTGGCACCCGATCGCTCGTCTACTCCGACGGTACGCTGCCGATTTATCTGCTCTAACGACGTTTGTCGTGGGCAGAATCAAAACCAATCGCCTCTCAGGCCCGGCGCTGCGGCGTCCGGGCCTTTTTGATGCGCGGGTTTTGCAAGAGACCACTTCGCAAAACAGCGGCCGGTGGCCGAAGCGCGAAACGACTAGATTCTCCTGTTTCGCGAGCGGTCACCGACCGCTGTTTTTGTAGAATCGTTCACTTTGCAATCGTCACGTGTGCCTGCCGTAACATAAGCTATGGTTCCAAGGAGCTTTGTCTCGGTTTTGCCGTCCCACACTTGCGAGAATCCATGGCATGATGAGCCTGTTTTCTGGCCAATTGAAGGTTCCTGCCTCCCAACGCCGTGCAGCGGTCACCGTTGAATACGCCCTAATGATCGTAGCGGTCGTAGGCGTTATAGCAGTCAGCGGCTCTCTGTTGGGCAGTCGTGTGAATCGCTCGCTACGGCGGGTGGCGTCGGTGCCTGACGCCGCGACGGCTCCGGTGTCTCAGTCGACCATCGGGCAACCAACCGCCCCTAGCCACAGCGCACCGGTGCTGGAATTGTCGGTCTGGGTCATGCTTGGCCAAACCTTTACGATGCTGGCCATCATCACTTGGGTGTTGCTCGAACGCCGCAAGCGCCTGCGGCAACTGGACGAAGAGAACGCCGTGGCCGAGCCGCTCTTCACGGAAGATCGAGGACGGCATGTCTTTGCCAAACGTCAGCAGATTTTCAAAACGCTTTCCAACAATTTGCACGTGCTGCTAGGCAGCAAGATCGAAGTGCGACATCTCATGTCAGATCGGATTACAACAGTCTCCCCTGAATTATCGGCCGACGAAGTTCGCGAGTTGATGCACGAGCAGCATATTCGGCATTTGCTGGTTGTCGACCAGCAGGAAAAGCTGGTCGGGATTATCAGCGACCGTGATCTGACCAATGATCAGGCGGCCACGGCGGCCGAATTGATGACGGCCAATCCTCGTAGCATCGAGGTCGATTCGCTCGTGAATCCGGCAATCACCCAAATGGTCAAACGGCGCATTTCAGCCTTGCCAGTGCTTAGCGACGGCAAGCTGTGCGGCGTGCTCACCACTACCGACCTGATGATGGCGCTCCAGTGCTGCCTTCAGGTATTGCAGTCGATGCCACAAGCGTATGACGACAGCGACGACGTGGAGGAATCGTTTGTGGGCACGAGCATGAGTTCCCCGTGCGCTGCTTCGTGATACTAGCTCTGCTCATCAAAAGCTGGACGTAGAAAAGGACACCTCGACCAGCACGCAACCGTCCCCTCCCAAGAAGGAGGCCGACCCAGGCTTGAGGGCGCATTAATTTTTGGTGGCGGCTTTCTCGTGAGTTTTCTTTGGGGGGCACACTGGCGGTAAACTAGAGCGAGTCGCTCTTTACCGTAGCGGACGACACCTAGTTTTCCGGACGAAATACGACTACGAATTATCCGAAATTGCTCTAGTTCCCAAGCTCTGCTTGGGAACTTTTCAGAAGGAAGCTCTGCTTCCAAGCCTTTTTTGATGGGGCCTCCGATCAGGAACAAACGCTTCTCGAAGCGTCAAGGAAGCAAAGCTTCAAAAACAGAGCGTTCCCAAGCAGAGCTTGGGAACGAGAGAATTCTATGACACGGGCTGAAACGACCACAATCCGTTACCGCGACCCAGGCTTGAGTCCCCATTCCGGACCAGACCGGCCAACGGTATATTAGAAAGCTTTCCCCAAATTCTTCAGACAGAGTTAGGTCGAAAGCGGATGGAGAGCGAGACGGATCACATGCCGTCGCCCCCGGCGGGGCAAAGCCTGCGCGGCACGCTGACCTCGCGAAGCTTTTTGGGACTGCTGCTCACCCAACTACTGGGCGCTACCAACGACAACATTCTTCGCTGGCTGGTCATCGGGATTGGGAAAGACTATGTCGATCCCAATGCCATTGGCTGGATTCTTGGCGCGGGGACCGCCTGTTTCGTGCTGCCCTACCTGCTGCTGGCCGCTCCGGCAGGCTACCTGGCTGACCGGTTTAGCAAACGTCGGGTGATTGTCTCCTGCAAAATGGTCGAAATCGCCATCATGACCATTGCGGTGCTCGCGATTCTAATTGGCAATATGTATTTTCTGTTTGTGGTGGTGGCCGCCATGGGGGCCCAAAGCGCGCTGTTTGGCCCAGCCAAGCTAGGCAGCATCCCCGAGATGTTGCGGTCAGAAAAAATCTCGGCCGCCAACGGGCTGATCGGCTTGACCACCGTCATCGCCACCGTGATTGGCATGGCCTTGGGAAGCTGGTTGACCGTGGCCACTGGATTCAAAGGCCAGGAGCGTTTGTGGCTGTCGGCCGTGGTGCTGATCGGGGTGGCGGCCGCCGGTTGGTTTACCAGTTTGTGGATTGCCTGCTTGCCGGTGGCCAATCCTGGCCGAAAATTCCCTTGGGATGCTCATCGCCAAACTTGGCGCGATCTGCGGCTGCTTGGCTCCAGTCGGGCATTGCTCCGCGTGGCCTTCGGCATCATGTTTTTCTGGTCGCTCGGCGCGCTGGCCCAAATGAATATCGACCAATTCGCCTTTGAGAGCGGAGCCACCAAACAGACTGAGATCGTGCCGCTGTTGGTTTCGCTGGTCTTTGGCGTCGGGCTGGGAAGCGTCTTGGCCGGGGTCTGGTCAGGCGGACGTGTTGAACTGGGCATTTTGCCGCTCGGAGCAGGCGGGGTCGCGCTCAGTGCGATTTTGCTGTTCACGGTCGAAGGGACGATGATCGAACCGGGCTCGGATTGGACAGCCAGTTATGCGGCTGCCTGTGGGTTTTTGATTCTGCTGGGCATCAGCGCCGGGCTATTCGATGTACCGTTGGCCGCGTATATGCAGGATCGCAGTCCACCGGAATCGCGTGGCGCGATTCTGGCAGCTAGCAATTTCCTTACCTTTGCCGGCATCCTGCTCTCGGCCGGACTGTTTTCGCTGCTCAGGATCCCTCAAGCAGATGAGGCGCCGTTGTTTTCGGCACGGCAAATCTTTTTGCTGTGTGGGATTTCAACCATTCCGGTGTTTGTTTACATCGTGTTTCTTATTCCCCAGGCGTCGATCCGTTTTCTTGTCTGGCTGGCTACCCATACGGTGTATCGTGTTCGAGTATTCGGCCGCGAAAATTTGCCGGAACGCAACGGCGCGCTGTTGGTGGCCAACCACGTGAGTTGGCTCGACGCGGTGTTGTTGACGGTCACTTCGTCGCGACCGGTGCGGATTTTAGTCGATGCCCGGCTGACCGAGGGGCCGTTGAGCCGGCGGCTGGCGCGGACGATGGGAGCGATTCCGATTCGGCTGACTCCCCGGGCCATGCAGGCGGCAGGCGATCAGGTTCGCCAAGCGTTGGCTGCCGGCGAGCTGGTTTGCATCTTCCCCGAAGGCAGCATGACCCGAAGCGGCCAACTGCTCCGATTCCGTAAAGGGCTGCTGTCGATCGTCCGCGACGCCCAGGCTCCCGTGATTCCGGTCTACCTGGACGAGCTGTGGGGAAGTATCTTTAGCTTTCATGGCGGCAAGTATTTTTGGAAGTGGCCCCGGCAGTGGGGCAGCCCGGTGTCGATTTGGTTTGGCAAACCGATGGACCAGATTGCTGGCGTCCAACAGGTGCGCCAGGCCGTACAAGATTTGGGAGCCGAAGCCGTGCAAAACCGTGCGACGCGGATGAAGCTGTTGCCTAGACGGATGCTGCGCAACTGCCGCAAAAAACTGTGGCGCAGCAAGATCGCCGATTCCAATGGCGTCGACCTGAGCGGCGGCGCTGTGCTGATGCGCAGTTTGATCTTGGGCCGGCTGCTCAACCGTCAGGTGCTGGGGCCGCTGGAGGAAGAAAAGTTTGTCGGCTTGCTGCTGCCTCCCTCGGCCGGCGCTGTGCTGACCAACGCGGCGCTCACGCTGCACGGGCGCGTGGCGGTAAATCTCAACTATACGGTCACCTCCGAGGTGCTCAACCAGTGCATTGCCCAGGCAGGCATTCGGCATGTGTTGACCAGCCGTAAGGTGATGGAAAAGCTCGACCTTGAAATCGACGCCGAGGTGGTGCTGCTCGAAGATTTCAAGGATCAGGTCACCATCGGCGACAAGTTGGCCGGGGCTTTGCTCACCTATCTGTGCCCGGTGCCGGTCGTTGAACGCTATCTGGGCATTCATCGCCTGGAAAGAGACAACCCGTTGACGGTGATTTTCACCTCGGGCTCGACTGGTCAGCCCAAGGGGGTGGTGCTGACGCAAGGCAACGTGCTCTCAAACACCGAAGCGATCAATCAGGTGGTTCATCTGAAGAGTGACGACGTGTTTGTCGGCGTGTTGCCGTTTTTTCATTCGTTCGGCTACACCGTGACGCTTTGGGCCGTGTTGGGCAACGACATCAAAGGGGTTTATCACTTCACGCCGCTCGAACCGAAACAGGTTGGCAAACTGTGCCAGCGGCATCACGGCACGGCGCTCTTGGCCACGCCAACCTTCTTGCGCAGCTACCTGCGACGCTGCGAGCGGGAACAACTCGAGTCGCTCGAGGTGGTGGTCGTGGGGGCTGAAAAGATGCCCATCGAGTTGGCCAGCGCGTTCGAAGCCAAGTTTGGTGTTCGTCCGGTCGAAGGCTACGGGGCCACCGAGCTGTCGCCGTTGGTGTCGGTCAATGTGCCGCCCAGTCGCTCGTTGAGCGATGAAGTCGATCTACTCGAAGGCTCAGTCGGCCGGCCAGTCCCCGGGGTAACCGCCAAGGTGGTTGATCTCGATACTGGCGAAGAGCTTCCATACGGCAGCTCAGGCATGTTGTTAATCAAGGGGCCGAACGTCATGCAAGGCTACCTGGGCATGCCTGAGAAGACGGCCGAAGTGATTCGCGACGGCTGGTACGTGACCGGCGATGTCGCCTGCATCGACGACAACGGCTTCATCACCATCACCGGTCGCCAGAGCCGCTTCTCGAAAATCGGCGGCGAAATGGTGCCCCATATCGGCGTTGAAGAAGCGATCGGCCGTTTGACCGACGGCGAGGAAGACGAGGTGCAGTTCGCCGTGGCATCGGTACCCGATGCCCGCAAGGGCGAACGGCTCGTCGTGCTCTATACCCAATTGCCCGACGAGCCCGCGGCGATTTCACGCCGGCTGATCGAACAAGGGTTGCCGACGATTTGGGTTCCTGCAGCCGACAGCTACTATCCGGTCGAAGCGATTCCGGTGCTAGGAACCGGCAAACTCGACCTGCAGGGGCTGAAGCAACTGGCTGTCGAAAAGGCGCAGGCTTGAAGCCGTTTGCTCATCTTGGGCCGGTTCGACCTTCGTTTCCAAGCAGAGCTTGGCAGTGAGAGAAACTCTTTGAAGCCTGAAGCGCAAGCGAAGGAATTGGTTGTTGAAAGTGGAAAAGTATCGAAAAAGTTCCTTCGCTTGCGCTTCAGGCTTCAAACAAATGAAGGGCTAGCGTCTAGCGACGCCTCGCTTGCTGGTGAGCGGCGCGCCGCAGCTTGGTATACCCGGCCGACCGTTGGGAAAGATTGGCCGCAATCGAGGCAAACTCTTCCTGAACGTCGGGCGCGACGCGTTTGAGCCGGGGCGACACCTTGGCGATCCCATCTGGGTTGACCTCGGCTGTGCGCGACAGACTGCTAACAAAGTTGACCGTTTCAACAAAGTTGTAGTCGGCCACTTTGCCGATCAACGGCTGAAACGTTTTGGCGATCAGATGGACCCCGCCCCGTTCGAGATGAATAAACGTGTCCATCGTGCTGGTGACATAATAGCGGCCGTTGGTCTCCTTGTGTTGCCGCGAACGGAGCAAGAGCACACATTTCCCTTTCACCGGCCGACGGAATAACGGACCGTCATACGATCCTTCGGCATACACCACCTGAAGGCCTGGCGCGTGATGCAGCACCTTCACGTTGCAAAGCGTTCCCTGTCCATCGGCGCATCGGAATGTGTCAGGCCCGGTCCGGTCGAGCGTCACGAGCCCAATGCCCATCACTTCCCAGAGGTTGACAATAACCTCGGGATTCTCGACCAAAAAAGCATACAGTTTGGGATCGCAATCGACTGCTCTGGTCGGCAGCCGGCGATAGATGCTGGTGTGGTTGAGCACATATTCGACGGCTGCCCGCTCGCCACGGCTCAATTGCTTGAGCGGAATGCGAGCGGTGGCCTGCTCTCGGGCAGCCCGACTGCTGGTCGGCTCACGTGGATCTGCCGCCAACGTGGCGACCGTCGTGCCAAGCTGCATGACCATGATCGCCCACGTCAGGGCCCAATTCCCCCTACCGCGCCCCCCAGTCGATCGGGCAGCGCGCAAACTCTGCTCTTCCATCAATCCCCCCCAGGATAGCCGCTACTTGCCTGTTCCCAAGACACCAACGTGTCTGGTTGTAGCGGTCCTAAGGATCATTCGGCTTTTGATCGGCCTCGACGACAGAGAAATCTGTGGCAATCCCACAGGAGCGTGCTGTCAATGCTAGAGCAAATTACCAAAATGCGTGGTGATGTTTCGTCGAGAAATCCCGGTGAAAACTAGGTGTCGTCCGCCAGAGTAAAAAGCAACTTGCTTTAGCGGCAGGGCGTTTGATTTGTTTTTCTGGAATCTTTTCGCCGAAGCAGCGGTGTGATATGAACAGGAAAGCTTCTGCAAAGTCCACGATTCTACAAAAGCAGCGGTCGGTGACCGCTCGCGAA
>JANQPJ010000144.1 GCA_028289525.1 Pirellulales bacterium | reverse complement strand
GGGATGCAAGTCACCAGGGAATGGGCCTTCTTGGCATGGAGGCCGTTTTCTCTTCTTCGGTCGAGCGTGGGTTTTTTTACGCGGTGGAGGGTTAAGGGTTGAGGGTGACGCGCTAACGCGAGTTTCATGGCCGGAAACGAAGATTCAGTCGTTTTGTAGAAATCTGTAAAACTCCCCTGTTTCGCGAGCGGTCACCGACCGCTGCGATTGATCAACTCAAACCATTTGGAACTACTTCTGAATTTCTAATTTGGGATTTGGAATTTGACGCGCTAGCGCGTACTAAAAACGAATACCATCATCGACGCTAGCCGCGCTCGCGACGCGTGCCGGGATTTGCAGAGCGCGAGCCAGCACGTTTCTTCGGCCCGCTCGATGTGCCAGCGAGATAGTTGTCGATGCGCGCCGACGCCTGAAGCTTCTCAAAATGTTCGCTCATGGCCAGCCGCGTCTTCTTTTCGCGAATGTCGCGCTCGATCATGTCGCGGACCTCGGCCATTTCGACCTTCATCGCTTGGGTCCAGCTTTCGCAGTAGAGCACGACAAAGCGGGGCCCCACTTGAATGACACCTGAAATCTCGCCTGGCTTAAGCTGGAAGGCTTCTTTCTCCAAAAGCGGCTGGCCGCCAAAACGGCGGATCGGAGGCACCTGCCCTTGCAAAGCCCGGCTGCTCGCCTCTTCCGAATATTGTTCGGCCAGTTGGCCAAAATAGCTGGTCAGATCGTTGCCGTCATACTCGCGGGCTTTGTTCCACACCTCTTGAGCACGCCGCAGGTTCGAGATGACAATTGCCCGACAACGAACCCTGGCGCCATAGTTGGCCTCGAACCCCTTCTGCAAATCTTGCGAGGTGATCTTTACCTGCCCCTGCACGAGTTTTTTCAAAGCGGCCGACGGCCACACCACATCGCGAATATAGGTTTCCTCGGTGGTGTTCTGTTTTTTCGTCACGATTTCGATCCACTTGGGCAAGTCCGGCTTGCCGCTGGGCGCAACGACTCCGGCCAACGTGGCCGCGTGACCGATTTCCGCCTGAATGTCTGCTTGTGTGACCTCAACTCTTCGTCGCTTGAGTTCCTGAGACAGCAAAACCTTGTTGATCTCGCCTTCGAGCACCTCTTCGCCATAACGGGCCAAACATTCCTCGGCCAGATCTCGAGTAAAGATGCGATGTCCATTGATCGTCGCCGCGATGCCTGGCATCTGCCGGCGTAGTTGGGGGTCGTTGTAGACGTTCTGGATGACCGCCGACTTTTGCAGTTGGGCAAAAATCTCATTCGACGCAGCCCGCAGCTTCTTCTGCTTGATCTTTTCTTCCAACCGCGGTCGCACGCGAGCCAAGGAAACCTTCGACGGCGGCAGATGGCCTTCGCACTTGAGCAACACGAATTGCTCGCCCACCCGCAGCACCGGCGAGACTTCGCCTTCGGCCAGGTTGAAGACCACTTGTTCGATTTGGTCGTCGCCCATGTGGCGGCGAATCGGTTGCAATAAGCCGCCCAGGCTAGCACTGTTGATATCCTTGGAGTGGTCGAGCGCCAACTTGGGAAATTCCTTTGGACGTTGCACGGCCTGAGCCCGCAGCCGCTTGGCCAGCGCAACATTGTCGACCGCAATCAGCCGCGCTTTAACCGCCGGGCCAAATTCGCTTTCATAAGCCTCGCGCAGTTCTTCGTCGCGCACCTCGAGCCGGTCGATCGCCAGGCGGCGCAGAGCCAACGTCGGCCAGATGATGTCTCGGGCATACTGCTCGGGATTGATCCCCCGTTCGCGTTCCAGCAACTTGAGATATTGCTCGATGCCCAGGTTGAATTTTTTGGCCAACGTTTCGATCTCGCGATCGACATCGCCGCGCGTAATGACGATCTTGCGCTGCTTGCAATATTGGGCAATTAGATGTTTATTGACTAGGCTTTCCAGCACCTCGGCGCCAAAACGTTCGAGGCAAGCATTGGCCAACCCCTGGCGACGAATGGCGTGTCCGCTGACCGTGGCCATCACCTCAGCCTGTTTGTCGGCCGTCTTCGTTTGCTCAACAGGCGCTTGAGCCTGCGCGGGCTGAGGGCCCCAAGTGCGGCGAATCGCGACACAGAGCGCGAGCACCACGAGCGCACCGACAAACCATCCTAAGCGTGATCGCCACGAGCGCACTTGTTGTCTGTTGCGCCGCGCTTCCTTGCGAGCCATGGCGGTTTCTCCATCAACCGGCTGAATTAAGAGGCTGAAACAACGAACTTCTTCCTGAAGCGGCAAACCCGGCCGACCGTCGAAAGGCACGCACGGTCCCCCGCAAGTCGCCTGGGCAATCTAGTTCAGCAAGCTCGGAGTATACGAGCGACCGCCGGCAAGGGTCAAGAGAAGCTCCGCCCCAGACAAGAGAACTGCAAAGTCATCGATTTCACAAAAGCAGCGGCCGGCGGCCGCTCGCGAAACGACTAGACTT
>JANQPJ010000131.1 GCA_028289525.1 Pirellulales bacterium | reverse complement strand
GGGGTGATGTCCTCGTGAGACCACCGTTGTGGAAACGGCAGACGCATTCGGACGAGTCACCACCGTGAGACGACAACGGCAGTGGCTCACCGAATTGGCCTGGCTATCAGCGGTGGGGAACTTGCCCCTGAAATCAAATCGCTGGGAATTCGGCTGCCAATACCCCAATTATCGGAAGCAGGCATGGCAGACTTTAGCGATTGCAGAGAATTTGACGACGGCAATGGCCGGTAGTGGGCGACACGCGTGAGCGCGTTCTCTCCACCCTCCACCCTAAACCCTCCACCGCGCTACTAATACAGCACCAGCGTTCGTTTCAGGCTGGGAAACTCCAGCTCGACGCGGTCAGCGGCAATTGTTTTGACTCGCATTTCGGTCATGTTGCCTTGGGAGATGGGGATCAGCACTTCCGACTCTTGTCGCACCAACATCGGTCGATCGCTAATCCGAAGGACTGCTAGCGCTAGCTCTGCATTCATGGCCTTCGAGGCAACGGTAATCACCGGCAGATCGGTCGATTGCTGAACGAGTTCCGCTTGGAGCTTGCTGATGGTCTGCTGCAACCGGCCGTTTTCGGTGTCGAGCCGGTCTAGTTCTTGGACCAGCCGGTCATACTGTTCTACCCGACGAATCATTTCCAGCGTGGCGCTCAGCTTGGGCGATGGCGAAGCCGGATCAGTGACGGGCGGGGCATCCTCGGTTTTGGGCTGGGAGGACGGTTCGTTTCCCGACAGCAATCGCTGCCAAAGGTTTTGGCAATACCCAGGCGAGGCAAGCCCTAAAACCGTGACGGTAACCATGGGGATAAGCAAACGGTTCATAAAACTTCTCAGTGAAATGAAAGTAATCGTTTATCGGGAATGAAGCAAAGCTTACACCACGGAGTCACGGAAAGCACGGAGACGGAAAAACAAATTTCAGTCGTTCCAAATTTCTTGGCAAATCAGTAGCAGCGGCCGGTGGCCGCTCGCGAAACATCGGTTTTTACAGATACCTAAAGAACAACTGATTTTCTGAGCCCTTGTTTTTGGAACTACTGAATTTATTAGACAGGATTTACAGTCGTGAGCACAAGCGGATGCCTTCTCCATCACTGCCATACGCGTAAGCGAACTTATCCTGTCCACGGCTGTAAATCCTGTCTAAAAAACTCCGTGTTCTCTGTGACTCTGTGGCTCCGTAGTGTAATCCTATCGTAAGCAGGTTATCGAGCGATTGCAAACATTCCCAGGAAGAAAGCGATGTAGACATACCCCACGATCGAGCCGACAACGACGATGATTGCTGGCGTGACCCAAGCACTGAGGGTTTTGATGAGCGCTCCCAATTGCGAGGTGTGGAATTGCGAAACCTCGTCCAGCACTTCATCTAGATTTCCACTCTCTTCGCCCACGGCGGTCATCGTGGCCAACAGCGGCATATAGGCATTTTTTACCCTCAAGGTATCGGCCAGGTTATTGCCGCGAATAATTGCGTCGCGCGACCGCTGGACAATCTCGGCAAAATATTGGTTGCTGTGCATTTGCTGAACCGTGACCAGCGAATCGAGCACGGTGACGCCACTGCTGACCAGAGCGCCAAGCGTTTGTGAAAAGGTCAAGGTGCCGCTGAGTCGAAAGATTCGGCCAATAATCGGAATCCGCAACGCCCAGCGGTCGATCGCGATTCGACCGGTCTGCGACATGTAAATGATGATGAAGGCAATCGTGGCGACCCCGACGGCCAGGAACATCGTGGGCCCCCAGGTTTGGAAAAAGTTCGACACGGTGACCAACGATTGCGTGATCGGCGGGAGCGGTTTTCCCAATCCTTCAAGCAGTTTGGTCAGCTTGGGGATCAGCGTGGTGACCATATACAAAGTGGCCCCGCCGGCCGCCAGGATGACGATCAACGGATAAGTCAGCGCGGCGGCGATGTCGCGCAGCGTGTCGCGTCGGGCTCGCATCATATTAGCCCCGCGAACCAACACCGTCTCTTGGATACCGGTTCGCTCGCCAACCCGGACCAAGCGGACCAAGAAGCTGGGAAACCCCGGCTGGTCTTCGAGGGCATCGGAAAGCGCGCGGCCCTGCTGCACTTGGTCAATCAGTTGGTTGTAGGTGTTGCGAATGGCCTTGTTATCGGACTGCGACGCGATGGTTTCCATGGCGGCCAACAAACTAATCCCGCCCCGTAGCATGACGGCCAATTGCCGCAATGACAACTCGACCTGAACGCCGCGCGGCCCCAGCAGGCCATCGAGCCAGCCACGCGCCTTGTCGGCCGCCGCGGCTTCCTGCTCTTGCCATATTTTTAGCACTAACCAGCCGCGTTCGCGCAGTTGGGAAGCAACCATTGCCGCTGAACCGGCATCCATCGTGCCGGTTTGCGGCTGGCCATTGGCGTCGCGGGCAGAAAAAGCAAAGGATGGCATGGCGATGGTTTGTGGTTGGCTGGTGGTTGTGGTGAGTGGTATCTGTTTCCTAGTTTCAGTCGTTCCAAAAACAAAGATTCGAAAGCCGCCGATTTTTCCGCAAATCTATAAAAACGCTTGTTTCGCGAGCGGTCACCGACCGCTGCTTTTGCTCAACACAGGAAATTTGGGACTACGGTCATTCAATTCTCGCAATTCGCGGGCAACGCTATTGTTCGGGTTCAAACCGGCGATGCGCCTGATCGCGGTTAGGAATTTCTGATTTAGGATTTACG
Organism: Pirellulales bacterium; assembly: GCA_028289525.1. Taxonomy (GTDB): domain Bacteria; phylum Planctomycetota; class Planctomycetia; order Pirellulales; family JAGQOS01; genus JANQPJ01. The sequence continues at coordinate 14,724 of JANQPJ010000131.1, read as the reverse complement.
CGCTAGCGCGTACCACTCACCACCTACCAAACCGTCACCGCGGTTAGCGCGTCGCGGGCCGTGGTTTGGCCGGCGAGCACTTTCGCTCGGGCATCGTCGACCAAGCGATGAAACCCTTTTTCCTGGGCAAGCTGTAGCAGTTGAGTTTCGTCTGCGCCGACGGAGATTGCGCGAGATATCTCTTCGTCGACTGCAAACATTTCAAATAGTCCAATCCGTCCGCTGAGCCCGCGACCTGCGCAGTAGATGCAGCCGCCAGGTTGATAGGCTGTTTGACCGGTTACTTCCGGATCGCCTAGACCGATCGCTTCTGCTTCGGTCAACGTAGTCGGCACACGGCATTCTGGGCAAAGCCGGCGAACCAAGCGTTGGGCAACGACCAACCGTAACGTGGCGCCGGCCAAGTAGGGAGCGACTTGCATGTCGGTCATGCGCGTGATCGCGCTCACGGCGCTGTTGGTATGCAACGTGCTGAGCACCAAGTGGCCAGTGAGCGACGCCTTGATGCCAATGTCGGCGGTCTCGCCGTCGCGAATTTCGCCAATCATCATCACGTCAGGATCGTGCCGCAGGATTGATCGGAGCGCCTTGCTAAAGCTCACTTTGTCAGCCGAGTCGACGGCCACTTGAGCAACGCCTGAAATCTCATACTCGATCGGATCTTCGACCGTGATCACGTGCAAGGCCCGTTGCGAGATCAACTGACGAATCCCACCGTAGAGTGTTGTGCTTTTTCCGCTGCCTGTGGGGCCGGTCAACAAAATCATGCCATGGGGCTTATCCAACGCGGCGGAAAACGTCGCCAGATCGGCCGCGTTCATCCCAAGCGTTTCCAGCGTCAGGTCAGTGGTTTTTGACGCCAACAGTCGGAGCGTGATCGCTTCGCCATATCGGGTGGGCAAGGTCGCTGCCCGCACGTCGATCTCCACGCCATGCGTGCTGGTCCAGGCAAAACGGCCGTCTTGCGGCGCGCGACGTTCGGCAATATCCATGCCGCCGAGAATCTTCAGACGGCTAGAAACCAACGGATGCAGCTCGAGCGGCAATCGGCGATATTCTTCGAGCGCCCCATCGACTCGCAGTCGTATCCGGACGTCGTCGGCGCAAGGGTCGATGTGAATGTCTGAACCGTTGCGAATCGCGGCCGCTTGCAAAAACTCGTCACAAATGGCGACCGCGTCTTCTTCGCCGCCAGCCCGACTAGCGGCCACGCGCACCGCGGCGGTTCGGCCTGCCGCGCCGCCGAACACCTCTTGAATCAACCGGTCCAGCGAATCTTCATCAGCCCGAACCGGTTCGATCGGGTGGTCGACGTGCCGTTCCACTGCGTCGAACGTCGCTAGGTCGTCTGGATCAACACAGGCTACCAGCACGCGGTCCTTCAGCCGACAGCAGGGAATTACTTTTTTGCGCCGGGCAAGCGAGGCCGGAATGCGCAGGGCCCAACCAGGGTCGACGCGCACGCGCGACATGTCGATCGGGGCAACCGTAGGCGAACGGATCATGACGTCTCCACCGGTTGAGACAGCATGACTCGAGATGGCCGCATCTTGCTGGCTCGGCTGGCCACCATCTGTGGATTTTTGGCCAAGCCTCGGGCGGTTCGCTCCGATATTTTCCCTTCACGCAACAGTTGGGCCAGACATTCGTCGTAGGTGTACATGCCTTCGTTGCGGCTGGTTTCAATCACCGAATAAATATGCGAGTCTTTGGCCTGGGTAATCAGATTGGCCACCGGGCTGGTTACCTTCATTGTCTCGCTGGCCAGCACTAGTTTCGTTTTTGCGGCAGTCACGTCTTGCAGTTCTTCGTCCGTAGGCGTCGCGGCCGGGCCATCGGCAATGATCAACCGTTGGGCCACGACCGCTCGCAGCACCATCGACAGCTGCCGCCGAATGCCTGGCTGTTCGTCGGCATGAAACACCGAGACCAACCGGTCGATCGACCCGACGCAATCGCCAGAGTGGACGGTTGAGAAGACCAGGTGCCCGGTTTCCGCCGCAGTGATGGCCGTGCGAATCGTGTTCAGGTCGCGAATTTCACCGACCAGAATCACGTCGGGATCTTGCCGCATTGAAGCGACCAAGGCGTCGTTAAAATTGTCGGTGTCGTAGCCAACCTCGCGCTGGTCGACCAGTGCCTTTTGGCTTTTGTGAAGATATTCGATCGGATCTTCGATCGTGATCACATGGCAAGCGCGCGTCTGATTAACCCGATCGACTAGCGTGGCCAGCGTGGTTGTTTTGCCGCTGCCGGTCGGCCCGGCGATGAGCACTAGCCCGTGACTAAAATCGGCCAACCCATACAACTCGGCAGGCAGCCCCAACTCAGGCAGCGAACGAATGCGATCTTCCAGTCGGCGCAAAGCAATGCTGTACGAACCGCTACGCAGATAGACGTTGAAGCGGAACCGCGCGCCGTTCTTTGCCGACAGGGCTCCGTCGAGGGCCCCGATCTCAGGCAGCCGCCCGGCTCGGGTTCGCCCGGCCAATGTGTCGGCGAGCCGTTCGAGCGTTTCGGCATCGAACAACGGCCAGTCGGGGGCCGCCGCTAGAACGCCTTGTTGGCGAAAGTGTGGCGCATGGTCGGCCGACAGATGCAGGTCGGACGCCTCGCGTTGCAAGGTGGCGTCGAGCAACTGCTGCAACAGCGCCTCGGCATCCTGCGGCAAATCTTGTTGATAACGCTGGTTCATGCTTTTTCAACCTTGACCTAACACCTTCAAAGCAAGCAGATTCGCGACCATTCGCGCAATTCGCAGGCAACTCCTTACCGGCGACGCGTCGCGTCGCGGCTAGGGACTCCTCAATGAGCAACCCTTACCACCATCACTCACCACTTACCAAACCACCACCTTACATTAACAAAAAAATCCGCCACATGCGCTGGCCGGAGGACGTACTCTCATCGTTAGACAACTTATCTTGTTCAACCAGTTCGATCCCCAACGGCACGACCCCGTCGACCGACTCAGGCAACTGTTTGAGCAGCGCAACCACGTCGCCATATCGACCGACCACATCGAGTTGCCGATAGGCAATTTCCTCGGAGGTCAATTTTCGCAAGGTGCGTAGCGATTGCCGGCGGAGCTTGGAAACCTTGGCGTTGCTCGTCGACTTCTGGCCCAACACGCCAATCGAATGGGAACGGCACAGCTGGTCGATTTGCAACATCCGGTCGGCCGGCGAGCGGCTAGTAAAACGGGCCAGCGAGGCGTCGATGTCGTGCTGGGTTTGATCGAGCTCTCCGGCCAGCCGATCACGCTCTTTGCCGGCGGCAACCTTTTGATGATGCACGTTTGCCACCATCCCCTGGGTCACCGCACGACGTTGCTGGCTGGCCAGTTCTTCGCGCAGCTTGCTCACTTTTCGACCCTGCCCGAAGTTGATCAGCGTGACGTAGATCATCAGGATGCTCGCTGCCGGCAACATTGCCTTGATCCAACGCTCGCGTGGGCTGCCAGAAGATTTTTCGATTGCCATTTTGAATTTCTGATTTAGAATTTGGAATTTCGTAACAATTTAGCCGAATGCAGCAGGGTTCACGATGGAGCCACGGATTGACACGGATGAAACACGGATTTTTTGAATGTTCGCGTGAGCGCGTATCTGTGTTTCATCCGTGTCAATCCGTGGCTCAAAACTCAACTTTGCTCCGTAATGTTTTGTGGCATCTTGCTTCGTTCGGCTGAAGTGCTGCGGAGTTTCTAATTTGGAATTTTGGATTTACGCGTGAGCGCGTTCTCTCCACCCTTAACCTTTAACCCTCCACCGCGTCTCACCACATTCTCCGGCGTCGGGATCAAGCTGGTGTCGATCGACACCGGCACGTCGACCAGATCAATGCGAAACTTCCAGGGGCCGCCGTTGGTCAGTTTGTTTTGGCCTTCCAATTCTGGGGCGTCGACCTTCCAGCCAAGCCGTTCGGCCGGCGGCGCTAACCGGCGGGCAAGTTGGCTCGGCGAGCGGCTGACGATCGACCGGCCGACCAACTGCATGCCAGAAGCGTTGGTAAGAATCTCATCGACCACCAGATTTTCGTCCGTCGACTCGGCAATCAGACGCAACAATTCCGAAAACCGATCGACTCGGGCAGTCAAGGCCGTTAGATCCGAACGCTGAGCGCCTAACTCTTCCAGTTCGGTCTTCAGCCCTTCGATCTTCTTTTGTACCTGTTTCAGTTCGCCTTCCAGGCGTTTCTTTTCCGCAGCCGGCTCTTTCAGCTCTTCAATCTGCTGGGCAATCGAAGTCTTGGTCCAAGAGACGCTGGCAAAGTGAGCGCCACAAGCGACCGCCGCCGCGAAGGCCGCCGCCGTGCCAATTCGGGTTAGCACACGCGTCGAGGTTGGCGCGGTGGGCGGAACCACGACCGGCGCCGTCGAATCTTGTTCAAGCCGCCTGATGACACCGTGGATCCAACGCTCGATCGTTTCGTCGCTCTCGAGCAGCTGAAGCGAGCCGTCATACGTTTCTGGTTGCTCGGTCCCCGGGGTAATCCAGCCATCCTTAGGCAACTCGTCGCCAAAACCGGTTTGCAGCGACCGATACCAGCGGTCCGAGGTTTTGCTGCGCGGCGCGATCGCCGCTCGCGCCCCCCCTTCGCCGACGATCGCAAAGGCGCCGGCCAACTCCGAGTGAAATTCGATCCAAGCCTGACCGGCCGCCGCGGGACTGGCCAAACCGATTGGATGGGCCAACTGGACCAAACGACCGCCGCGCAACGAAATCATAGTCGAGACACTGGCCAACTCCTCGCCAGAAATCCCAATCGCCCAAAACCGCCGGATATCTGGCGGCACTGGCGCCAGTTCGGCGACGGCCAAATGGCTGGTCATCGGGTCTAAGCCTGATAACGATTCGGTTTCGAACCGGAGCATCTGATTCAGCTCGTCGCCTTCCAGCCCATAGATCGAGCGCTGGTCGAGATCGACCACCCCGGTCCAAAAATCATCGGCCACCATCACGGTGCGTTGCGAAGGCTTGGCATCGCTGAGCCCAGCGGCCAGTTCGGCCGCGGTCGCAAGCGGAGTTTGGGCCGGCCGCTGGTCCCGAGCCAGATGATCGATCTTTACTTCCGAACCGAGCCGGCAATCGGCCCGCATCACCTCGGTCGAGGTAACCACAAGCAGCGTGAGTGAACGTTTGGAGGAAAACATCGTGGTGATTTGGTAGGTGGTGAGTGGTGTTAAGGGTTGCTCATCGAGCAGTCCCTAGCCGCGACGCGACGCGTCGCCGGTTTAAGCCCGAACAAGGTGTTGCCTGCGAATAGCGAGAATGGTCGCGAATCTGTTTAATTTAAAGGTTTAAGGTCGAACTGGTCAGAGGATGAATGCAAAGTCGTCTCTTTTGAAAATCAGCGACCGGTGGTCGAAGCGCGAAACGGCTCGTTTTTTGTGTTTCGCGAGCGGCCACCGGCCGCTGCTCTTTTTCGAGCATGGCTTTGCAGTCATCCTGGTCGAACTGATGTGGAACAAACAACTCCAGCAACTCCAAAAAACACTTCCATTCTGCTTGCTCCCGTTCATCCTGTCAAAATAACTCCTTAGGGGGACATCGGTTTATTACGCAGAATCAAGCTAATCGGGCTCGTGTCAGCACTCACGGTCACCCGCGTTGGGGTCGAAATCGTCGTCAGGCTTGCATGTCCTGATAACTCATCGTCCTCAGCGGGATCTGCGACGCTACTGGGGAGTTGATAAGCACGCACTACCCGCGGTCCAATCGTCAGCATTGTCATCGTCGAATCGTCAAAACTGACGTTCACTGGAGAACCGTCAATAGTGACGATTTGTTGCTCGATAGTTGTCAGCTCGATAGCATTTGGATTATCCGCCGGCTCAGCCACATGAGGCCCATACACGCGGACAACCAGTTTTTCACCGTTGGCAATATCGGGAACGGTGGTTCCATCTTCGTAAAAGACCGAGACGACAAGTGGCCGCCGCCAACGATTCTGGACTTGCGAATCGACAACAATGTTGTTGCCTGCGCTGGTAGCCATGGCGGTGGCTTCAAACACCTGCAACAAGTCCTGGTTGTATCCTGTGCCTGCGACCACTCCGTCTTGCCCATTGCTGCGGATGATTGCCATCTCTTCATTTGCAGGCAGCAGATCACCATCGCGATTGAATAGATTGAAGGGGTTCCCCCAGCCGTCGACCAGCGTTGTCGCACCAACCGGCAATCGCAGATAAGGCCCATTCCAGCCGCCTTGAATGATTACTTCGTCGTCTCCCGGCGGCGAGTCGGTGGTGAACTCCGGCATGCCGGTGGGCAGCAAATAAAGTTCCTCGAGTGACTGTGGAGGTCGCCCCACATCGGCGATAAAGCCACCGACGATGCGCGTGCCATCGGCAGCTCGGGCATCGTTTGAACCAAGAACAGCGGTTTCCAAATTTTTCAGAGCGGCCTGTGTCGCCTCGAACCGCGATTGGTCGACCTCTGGTTCGACCGACTCAATCGCCACGGTTGCTAGAATCGAGAGGACGACCAGCACCAGGACCAATTCGACGAGGGTAAAAGCAGCCTGTCTTTGCAGGCACGCGCGTTCTGCTGCGAACGGTCCTGGCCAGTTTGGCCGATGGCGACACCGAAGAAACGATTCTGGCGAGTTTTCCCACGCTGACCGCTCAGCATGTTCGCGCCGCAGTGAAGGTTTCGCAAGCTGTCTTGTCGTAGCGACCGAGCATAAAATTCGCATTCGTCACCCTTCGCTTTATGGCCTGGAGTCGGCTGTTCGCAAAAACAAGACCAAGTCGTCATCGTTGGGATCGCCTGTCGGCAACTGCGAAGGCAACACCATCGTCTCAGGCGTATCAATTCGGCCGTTGGGGCCAGCTGAAATGAGGCGTGCAAAGTCGGCTTCATTGCCATCGGCAAACCCGTCGCCGTCGTAGTCAACTTGAGTAGGCTCTACGAAACCACTGCGGTCAAAATCGACCTGAATAATGATCGGGTTGCCCCAGGCGTCCAGCAGCGTCAATTCATCCTGAACGCCATACGCTATAAATGAATCGTCGTGCCGGCCATTGAAATCGAACTTGCCGGTGGCCTGAACGAAATACGGCCCTCGCCAGCCGATTTTGGTGACTGGATTGAAGTTGCCGATTGCGATGGACGCTGGCGTCGATTCACTGAACAGGTCGCTGATACGTTGTGGAAAGTTTTCCGCTCGCTGCCCGACGTCGGCCCACACGCCAGGCTGGCCAGGGGTTCCCATGATCGCATCGCGAATTGCCTGCATCGTCGTTTGGGTAACAATCTCTTCCTGGGTTTTGTCGCCGGTGGGGGTCGAAATTTCCAGGCCGTCGACTAGCGGAACCACGACCCCGGCCAGTGCGACCAGGATCACCAGTACGGCGACGAGTTCGAGCAACGTAAAGCCGTGGTGCATCGAATGACTTCGCTCAGGTGTCGTTTGATTTTTTTGACCGAAGGTCATATTCACATCCATATCTCTAATCCCAGGCGTATTTTCAAAAAGCAGCGGCCGGCGGCCGCTCGCGAAACGGTTGGATTTTTCTGTTTCGCGAGCGGTCACCGACCGCTGCTTTTGTGGAATCGACAACTTTGCAGTTCTCCTCATCTCTCCCTGAAACGTCATCTTACGGTGACGTTTCTCTTGATTGCAAACATACGTTCTCCGCATCGGCTAAACATGTCGGACTGACCGAAAACATTTGCCCCAGGCTACGGTGATCGATGGCCTTCGGCCATCAATCCCTATCAACGCACAAAAACCCTCGACCGCGCGGGCAGGCGCGGCCGAGGGCTGATTTCACCATCCATGGCACAAATCGAATCGAGAACTACTCAAGCGTGTTCTCGGCTACCTCGATCAACTCCTGATCCAGGAAGTCGCCGGTGCTGTCCAGAGCCGCCTTAAGTTGGGGCCGTCTGCTAACGGTGAAGTTCTGATAGACTGCAAAGAGCGCGAAAAAGCGGTTGTAGTCTTCCAGGCCATTGACCGCCGCATAGGCCGGAGCGGATTGCATCGTTTGGCCAACCGCTTCGTTCGACGGACCAACTCCCAAGACTAGTAAACGAACGGTCTCGTTATCAGCGGTGGTGGTCGCATCATCATCGGCGCCATCGCCTACAGCGATAAAACCTTCTCCTGACGTTACCACGTCAACGATGTTCGGAAAAGTTCCACTCGGGTTAGTCGATGCATTTGGGTAAATCGAGTCGATAATGTCCAAACCACTGCGATCGTCATCAGAAACCACTAGGAAATCTGTTTGCACAGCTCCGGTTTGGTTACCTGTGGGAACCTCGAATCTTCCGCTATTGCCTTGAAAACCACGATAGGCGTTCGCGACGTCGTGCTGCATGACGTTATCGAACATGTCGTCCATGCGGTTCAACTCGGCAGCCGTCAACGTGACTTGCTCGGCTTTGTCACCCAAGCGAAGCGTCGTCAAACGTGTCGTGGCATTGCCGGCTCCGGTACCTTCCATCAGCGAGTCGAGCTTGCTTGGATACGCACCAGTGATCGTGCGGTACATCCCAAGATTTTCAACGATTTGCTTCATCGCAAACGAGGCGCTCGACTTGTCGCTCGTGCGGCGAATGAAGTCGACGACCGGAACAATCAACGCCGCCAAGGCGGTCAGGATGACCAGCACCATGACCAATTCGATCAGCGTGAAACCGCCACGCCGGGTGGTGGGTGGTAGGTGGTGAGTGGTGGGTGGTGAGTGGTGGGTGGTTTTCATCAAAAAACTCCTCAAAAAAAACGCGGTGTAAAAACATGCCAGGCGACCTGCCAAGACGGATCGCCAATGCCCAAATGTTACGGCATCACTCCGGATGCCACGCTTCCATGCCAGCAGGCGATTTCACAAAGAGCAAATCCCCCACTTCAGGTGGGTCTCAGTTGGCAATTGGCTACCGACAGGAATGTCGACGGACGGCAAACGGGCGGGCGGGAAGCTGGCGGGGCTCGTCACAAACGGATTCAACAGTCATGGCGAGGTTGGGCCCTAAATACCTGGCAAAACCGCTGATCTGTGGCTCGAAGCAATTGAGACTCAGTTTCAATAGATCGCAGTTTACACATCCCTCGCCGGCCGTCAAGAGTGTGGGCTCAAAAAATTGACAAAAATTTGGGCCACCGGATGGTCGATACTATTGCTATAGCTGGACTGCCGCTGGATCGTCGAAAAAGTGTAACGCTTCAGCCGAGTGGAGTAGAACTCGGGGCTTGGGGAAAATCCGAAGCACGAAATCCGAAATTCGAAACAAATCAGAAGGACCGAAGCACGAATGATCGAAACCGATGCGTTGCCAGCATGTTTTGGTCATTTCTGGTTTTGAACTTCGTGCTTTGTTTCGGATGTTCGAGATTCGGATTTTCACCTGACTCGGCTGAAATGTTACGAAAAAGTAGGTTTTCTGAGCGAGCGCGAACAACCGGCGACGAGGTCTCGTCGCGGCTAGGGAGGGCCGAAATGGGTCATCAAACTGTTGGATTTGTCGCGGTCAGCGTGATTCTGGCCGCTTGGGCGTCAACTGCGACGGCTGAGCCGGTGATGGCTGGCTTCATCCCGCATGAGGACCAACGGTTGGCGCGTCGGCCAGCCTACTCCTGGTCTCAGGCAACGCCCGTCGGCAGCGAGGCATATCCGGCCGATCCAGAGTCGTATGGCCACAACGACTGGTTCGAGGAGTTTCGGCTATTTCGCCCGTTGCACGCCGGGCCGTTTCGCATCACCCATCCGCTGATTCCTCGCTGGACTCGGGTGCCTGGCACCAATAAGTGGATCTGGATTGAAAACCCGGAAGATTTTCGGGCCGAACATGCCCGATTTGGCAACGGGTTCCAATCGCGAGCGGCCTCGCATCGGGTGCCTCGGGCGGCTCATCTGCGCTAGCCGTTGCTAAGTAGACGATGAATTTGTTTTTGGCGCCCCGGCGACGCGTCGCGTCGCGGCTAGGGGGTAAACAGAAGCTTGCAGCTCCCTCCAAATTCGAATGCCATTGTCTATTGGGCTTTTGTCCCAGCCAATACAAGCACGACGCGCCAGCGAGTGAATGCTGTGAGTTGACCGTGCAATCCAGTATTCTTCACTCGCTGGCGCGTCGTGCTTGTATTTTTTACTTAGTCTGTCTTGGGGCAAAGTCTAGTACTACAGCGCTAAGTCCAAAGCATTTTAGCCACGGATTTACACGGATGAAACACGGATTACTGGGAAATGATTCACTGACAGCCATCAAGGGGAACACTCAAGCGTTTGAAAATCCGTGTTCAATCCGTGAAAATCCGTGGCTATTTTCAAGCCTTTCGGTTGGACTTCGCGCTGTAGTACTAGCCTTCAAAGCTGGCCATGCCGGTTTTCCTGCATTCTGCAAAGCACCGCTTGACACCTCTTGGCTGTGTGCTTAAAAAAGAGCCCGGCATTCACTGAGACGCAGTCTCAATAGTCGAGCCTTGCCAGCCAACCCTTCGCCCGCCCGGCTCGACAAGTGTTGCCCTGTGCGCGAGCACGGGGCAGAAGCATCCCTAGCAACCGAATGGGCGAATTGAAATCAAATGAACGAGCAACCGTCTTCATCACGGCAAACGGAGATTCCACCGACGCATCCTCAGGAACTTTCACCGCAACCGTCTGAGCGTGTCTATCTTGCCGAGGATCTGTTCCAAGGCGAGAAGGAGATCATTATTCGTTATGGAGAGTCTCGTTACCGGCTGCGAATCACCAAGACTGGGAAGCTCATTTTAACGAAATAGCGTGCTTCCCCTCACACGTCCTTCCTCCCACACCCCATTCCATCCCCCATGGCAAAGACACTCTGCAAATCGAAGAAGTCTCGCAAGACGAACTCGAAGACGTTGAAGTCAAGCAGCCGCGCTGCGTCGCACATTTGCCGCAAGTGCGACCGAATTGCCTGTGAGAGAAAGATGCTCTGCAAGCCGGTTGATCTGGCCATGCCGTCTTGAGAACGTGTTTTGAAGTTGCGCATTTCCTAGTTGGCCTACGTCATTTTGTGATGAATTCTTGGAAATACAAGCCCGACGCGCAAGCGAGGGAAGACGTTCCACTCAAATTCCCTCTCGCTTGCGCGTCGGGCTTGTATTCACAACAAAATGGCGCTGTCCAACTAGGGTGACGATATCGAGTCGTTCTGGGTAGCGAAGAAGCGAGCGTCGAGTTGACGGCGGCCTTTGTCACGGTAGTAGGCCACCAACGCTAGCCGCAGGGCGCGCGGCGAAAGAGTTCGGGCGAGCCATTGCTGGCGCAGTTGGGCGTGCCGTGCTTGATAGGCGCGGATCGCCGCCACGCTTTCCGCGTCGTAACCGTCGTCGGCTAGGACCGCTTCGCTTGCTGCCCGTACTGCGTGTCGAGCGTGGCCGAACGCCTCGCTGTTGGCACGGGCTACTTCGTCCAGAGTTTCGACCACCGCGGCCGCCTTGGCCGCCGAGACCAAGTCGGTCTGTTCGCTCACGCCGGCCGCATTTGCAATCGCTCGAGCCAGCAGCCGGTTGTCGCGAGCCGCTTCGACCAGTTTTTGGCGCAAGCTCTGGAACAGATCGGGCGAAGGGGTTAGATGCCGTTCGGCTAGCCGTTGGGCAAAATGGTCGTAGATCGCCTCTTCAATCTCTCGGCGCGGGTCGTACATCGAATGACGACGGCCAACGATTTGCAACTTGTCGGAGAACAGCGCACCCGTTGGTGAAACAAAGTTTTTCCCAAACGACAAACCTAGTTGGGCCAGGTTTTCGACCGTGTGGCCGCCGGCCGGATATTCGGCAATGGGGAAAAAGTCGGTTCGGGGGGCCGCCGAGCGTTGGGCACAGATCAGCAACAGCCCGGCGCAATAGGTGTGGATTGTTTGCCCGGCTAACGGCGCGTCGCGCAACGGTTCCACGCGATCGGTACGAAAATTCAAGTCGAAACGAGTCGGGTTGCCAATCACCTGACGGGCGGCCAGCCCCATTGCCTGGCCAACGTCCGGCTGCTGGTGCCGCAAGAACATGTAGTGGAGCGTGCGCCGTACAAACAGATCGACATTCGTGGTTTGCATCACCGCGCCACGCTCCGGCAAATCGACCACCACCATCCGCCGGAGTCCGTCGGAACCGCGTTCGACCGTCACCACCCCGACGTGCGTGAACAGTCCGGGCGCTAAGTCCGTGAACAAGTTGTAGGGCGAAGGGTTTCGCATCAGTAACCAATCACCAGGCTGTAAATCGCACCTTCCGACGCGATAAACCTTGCCGACGCCTTGTTCGACTCGAGTGGCCAGCCAGGCGAGCAGCTGGGCCCGCCGGCGCTGCTCGTCGGCCGACAAACGTTTGGGGTCGAGTGCTTGCAGACGGTCGCGCAGTTCCGCAGGCAAGATTTCTGGTTCCGGAAGTTCGGCATCCTGCTGTGGGCGTGGCGGTTGCGGCAAGCCTACGGCGCGAATGGTTTCGGCCGCCTGGACGACTAAGCTGGCTGGCGTCGCCGGATCGAGCACAAAATCGGTCAAGTCCGAGAGCAAATCGGACTGACGCGCAACGGCAATCAGTTTTAATAACCGTCCCTTGGTTGCCAGCTCGCGAGCGCGGCCTTGACGGGTGATCCGCGTCGGTTGGGCAAAGAGTTGATCGGCCAGCACCGAAGCTCCGATCGAACTTTTTTGTGCGATGAGTCCATCGAGCAACGCCTCGAAGTGGCGCGGCGAATCGGCCAATCGCGAGACGGCTTGTGTCAGGATGTCGAACAGCCGGTAGCGCAACCGACCCGAAAGGTCGATCAAGGTGCTTGTGGCTCGGAGATAGTTGCGCATGGCCTCGCGCCGCTCTGGTCCGGCAGATTGGGTTACGAACATCGCCCGGCGAGCGAGCGTTTCGTCGAGCAACCGATCAACCCGGCTTTTCAAAGCGACCAGCGCGGCGATCTGGGCCACTGCCTGAGATGCTCCGAGTTGGCTAATACTCGGACGAGCAGCGACTGTTGCGACCAACTGGTTGGCCGCCTGCTTCACAGCCTGGGTTTGCGGATCGCGAAACTGGTCAGCCTGGCGCGGCACGGCAGCCGCAAGCTGGTCCATGAGCGGCTCGTTGGCCAGTGTGGATGGGGTGTTGAAACACGCGGCGAACATTCCGTAAACGAACGTGATCCGGATTGCTGAAGTCCAGTTGCACATCAGGAAGGGCGACACGCTTGAAATGGGATGAGTTGATCGTTCTGTCGGATGAGGATTCGCGGTGGGGTGGCCTTAGTAGACGATGCCATTTGTTTTTGTGGGGCCCCGGCGACGCGTCGCGTCGCGGCTAGGTGGCAAACAGAAGCTTGCAACCCTCAAATTCGAATGCCATCGTCTACTAGCCGCGTTGGAGACTTCGTCGCTGGGAATTCTCTCGTCCGACGACTATCTTCCAGCATGCGCAGCAGCGTGTGCGAATGCAAATTCTGCCGGAAAGATGAAAATCCAGAGGCTTGTCAGAAAACGAGACAAAGCCTAGCACTACGGCAAAGCGCCAAACTTGCTAAACCATTGAAGACAGCAAGTATAGCACGCCTAGCACCGCGACCATGAAGACAACGATCCAAGCGGCAAATCGCATCGCGTGCGCGAGAATGGGGCCCATGTATTCGTGCCGTGTGGCCGCATAGACCAGGCTAATCACCACCACCAATGGAAACGCGTAATACATCTGGTGAATTCCTACCGCGAACAACAGAGGTTCAGGATTCATGGTCAAGGGTCTCCGCATCGTTTCATGCGGTTCGAACATTGGAAGAAACGGTTTAGCTGGAGTCGGACGCGCCGTCTGGTTCCGACTCGTCTTTTTCTTCGACGATCAACAGTGGTCCGCCCCAGGCGTCATAAATGGCCAAGACATTGAGCAGGCCAGCGATCATGGTGTAGACCGTGCCCAACTCGAAGTAACCATGCAGTTCTTCGATCCAGTCATGCTGCTCGTCGCGCATGTTGACCACATAGGCATCCGTCTGCGGCAGCCGTTGTGCATCGGCCGGATCGATCGAACCGGACGGCACCACCTGATGAACCATGCGCGGCGGCGCCATGAAGCCGTTCCAGAGCGGCGCTTTGGGACGAGACTGGTTGCGCATTCGATTGGCTTGGACTAAGGCGGGCAAGGCAGGCAGGCCGACCCCAATCTGGCACAGGTAAGGCAAACGCCGATCTTCACTGCGCATCGAAGCATAGACTACCCGCCCGTCGCCCAAATAGAGCCCGAAAAAAAACGTGCTCAAAATACACGCCATGAACAAAATGCCTTTTCCGGTTCGACCCTGGTACAGGTGCCCTGAGCCGGGAATCAACCAAGCCAAAAAAGCAGCTAGCCGCGGGTCGCGGAGTTCAATTTCCAGCGTCTCGGCTCCAGCCTGACTCGGCTGGCCAGACGTTTGTTGGTCGCTCACTCATCATTCCTTTGTGTTTTGATTCAGTCGTTCCAAATTTCTCATGTTGAGCAATCGCAGCGGTCGGTGACCAAAGCGCGAAACCGGTGATTTTACAGATTTCTGTAACACTTCAGCTGAGTGAAGCAGCCGTTCACCACGGAACCGAATTTACCACAGAGGGCACAGAGAACACAGAGAAAATATGGAAGTATCAAAACGACGCCTGGGGTGTGTAACAGACCATAAAAACAAAAAAACCGCCCCTGTCCAACGCCTCCAGAGGAGGCATCAGGGTGATTCATTTTTTCAATCTAGGAAGTTTTTAAGGGCCCCCTAAGCGCGACGCGTAAGCGAGGCATTTCTGG
>JANQPJ010000069.1 GCA_028289525.1 Pirellulales bacterium | reverse complement strand
TTCAAAGATCACCATCTGCGAGTCGCCAGGGGCCAATGGGCCGCCAGGCGTGGCTTGCGCTTCGGCGACCCCGCCGGAAGCTAACGCCGCGGCGATGCGGCTGTCTGTCGCGCCGTCTTCGGCCAAGCTTTCCAGACTGGCGGATGCGGCCGAACCGGCGTTGAAGAAGTCGTAAGTGCCGTTCCCTGTGGCCAAGAACACCGGCGTGATTAGCGTGCCGCCGGTCGGGGCCAGATTGGTCACGGTCACTTGAACCGCACCGTCGCCGTTGATCGTGTCGACGCCCTGACTGCCGGTAAGCGTGTCGTCGCCGGCGCCACCGTTGATCGTAACGGCCAAGCCCAAATCTGGCAGGGCTGAAGCGTCGATCGTGTCGTTGCCTGCGCCGCCGCTGAGGTGCAACGACGCCAGATCGGCTACGCCGGTCAAATCGCCTACGGTAACTGAGTCGTTACCTTCTAGCGTGTTCAAGTCGAGCGTTTCAATCGTGCCGACGTCGAGCGTGAACGGGCCGAGACCAGCGCCGCCATCTGCCCGAGTGACGTCGAGCCGGGGGCCATTGGCTGAAATCGTGAACTGATCGCCAGCTGGCGAGACGGTCGAGCCGTTCACTTCCAGGCGATCGGCACCAGCGCCGCCGTCGATCGTGTCGCTCCCGTCGCCATTGTTCCAGACGATCGTGTCATCGCCAAGTCCGCCATCGACAACGTCGTCGCCAACGCCGCCGATAATTGTGTCGGCAAACTGACTTCCGGTAATCGTGTCATCGCCGTCGCCGCCGTTGATCACGATGTTGCCCAACAGCCCTGGGTTGGTGTAGTCGCCAGGCCCTACTCCACTCAGATCAATCACATTGGCCCCAGGTCCACCGGTGACTTGGATGCTGGTCACATCGGCAGCGAGCGCCGTGCCTGTGTCGGGATCGGCGCCGTTGATCTGGATGTTGCCTGCGGCGGCATTGATCGTGAGCGCATCGTCCGCATCGCTGGTGACGGTCAACACCCCAGCCGCGAACGACGAAGTCACGGTCAACAGGTTTCGCGTTTCAAGCGTTTCCACGCTACCACGCCGGAGCCCTTGGCGCAACGATCGTCCTTTGCGCTCTCGTGATGTCAGGCGTCGCCGAAGAGAATTGTGCCAAACCATGATCTCACCTTTCCAAGATGCCTGGAGCCATTGTCGCTTTGTACAGGTAAACGCAGGCTAACGGACTTCAGCCGTTCCACGATAAAATTCAAACCAATTCGAGCGGCGTGCAGACATGTATCAACGCGTCTACCGTCACCCCCGCCTTGGTTTATTCTTGAAAACCTAATTGGACTCCCCCACTGTAGCGGGAGAAAGACCAGACACGATCGTATATTGGGGTAGATAGGAAATCAAGGGCCCGTAGATAAATTCTGCGAAGTATAGAGAATCGCCGATCTCTTGGAACAAGGTTTTTAGGGGAACCAATCGTGTGAATCGGAGCGCATGACGCTGTTATTCACGCTCTTACTCGATTAGTCCCTAGCCGCGACGCGATGCGTCGCCGGGGCGCCTGTGTAAGCGTGATACACGAGCGAGGACTGTGAGACAAACGTTTCTAGCAGCGCCCCGGCGACGCGTCGCGTCGCGGCTAGGGGTTGCTCTTTACGCATCTCTGCTCTGGTGCAATTTTCTTTTTTCTCCTTATCTCCTCGTCCTTTCGCTCGTTCATACTGCTCCTCACACGTCTTTTATCATCACTGGTACTTCTGTCTCGCTTCGCTCCATTTCCTGCCTCGATGGTTCGGCAGATACGTGTTTGTGAGATAATTGAAATGGTCCTGATCCCGTACGCGCTTGCGGCTACCAGTTTTGGCGAACCAATCGCGTTTGCCACCAGCTCTGTTCAAATGCCGAGAGAGTGACGACCGTAGTCCAGAGCGAACGGTTTCCCAGGGATTATCCGTCTTCCAACTGACAAGCAGATGGACATGCGACGGGTCGGTCGCCAGATGGTGCAAGCGGAGATTTTGGAATTCAGCCGCTTCAAGTGCTGCGTCGATCAAGATTTGCTGTCGTCGGTCATCGAATGCAATTGGTGTGTCCGATTGATTCTCGCGATAAATGGTCGCCATCTGAGCGTCAGACGGCTGCAAGCGTTCTCCACGTCGAACGAAGCCACCATCACGATCAGGCAACCAGCTTCCATAAACGTGGAATGTGAAGAGATAGCAGGGCATCTCCGTTTCCTTCGCGCTGCTTTTGACCTCAAATGTTTGCGCCACGAAAACTGTTGTTTACTTCTTAGTCCCTAGCCGCGACGCGACGCGTCGCCGGGGTGCCTGTGTAAGCGTGATACACGAGCGAGCACTGTGAGACAAACGTTTCTAGCAGCGCCCCGGCGACGCGTCGCGTCGCGGCTAGGGACTAATCGCTAAACAACTTTTTCGCAGCGCCAACAAAACAAAATATGATATTCAATCCCAAATACAAATGCGCACTGCAAAGAGAGATGCTAGAGGCGCCCAGTATTCGCGTCAAGAAATTCGCGAACTTGGAAAAGATGGCTTGCCTCTTCAGAAGTGGGCAAGGCGACAGAAAACGCTTGCCGGCTCTACTTGAGACCTCTCGTGGGGCGAGAAGATACACGTCCCACGGCTCTCGGCCGCAAAAGCCGCGTCGGCTCCCCGCGCGGAGCGACCAGAATTCGCCTAAAAACAGAACCTCGGTTTAATGCCGCCCCCAAGGCTGACTGCTTCCACCATTGGAGTAAGCGCGTGTCGCCCTCATCAATAACGTCCAGTAGACCAGCCGCATCGGCCAACGGATTGGACGGGGCTACCAGCTCACCATCTGATCGTCCTGGCAGCGACACTGGGACCGTTGTGCCTAGCTCCGATATCTCCGGGTCGCTAAACCCTTGGCTTACTCGTGACGATTCAGCTTGGCCGGCCACTAAATCCACCGGACCAGGGTCAGCGATCGACGGCTCGGTTAGCCCTTGTCCCCAAGTGGCCGGATCGCTTTGCCAGCGTGTCTCTTCTGCCACGGCCGAACCAGTTCGACCAACGAGCACTCCGGTTAGCACGATCAAGACCGTTGCTGCGACTCGAGCCTTCATCCTGTTCCTTCTGTACATATCTCTTAGCCGCGCTCACGACGCGTCGTGATCGCGGCTAGGGACTCAAAAGAATGGCACGTTGTTGAAAATGCAAACAGTATCATCTGTCCCCTTCATCGGTCAGACGGCGCTATCCAATTCAGCAAAACAAGCCAAATCTAGCGATCCCCCAAACCCGATGTATTCTACCCCATCTACCACGCAACTAGCCGAAGCTACCGCTTTCGCCGCAGAGGTACCTGTTGGTAGGATGGATGAACGTAGGCTCGCATGCGCTAGCATGGCGGGCCGTGAAAAACTTGTGCATATCAATGCCAAACGACCATGAAGATTGAACGCCTGGGCCCTTACCGAATCGGCAAACTGCTCGGCAGCGGCGGCATGGGCAAGGTCTATACAGCCACGCGCGACGACGACGATCAGGTCGTGGCAATCAAGGTTTTAAATCCTTCGCTGTCGGACAACGACGATTTTCGCGAACGGTTCGAGGCCGAAATCGAGTCGCTCCGCAAGCTGAATCACCCTAACATCGTAAGGCTGTTTGGTTTTGGCGAGCACGATGGCCATCTATTTTATGCTATGGAGCAAGTCGATGGGCGCAGCCTGGACGACGAGCTGGCAAGCCGTCGGCCGTTTGATTGGCGTGAGATTACCGACATCGGGATTCAACTTGCCAGGGCTCTGAAGCATGCCCACGACCACGGAGTGATTCATCGCGATCTGAAGCCGGCCAACGTGCTGCTAACTCCTGACGATGAGGCCAAGTTACTCGATTTTGGCATCGCCAAGTTGTTTGGCGCCAGCTCGATGACAATGGCCGGTGGGGTGCTGGGCACAGCAGACTATATGTCCCCAGAACAGGCAGACGGACAGCCAGTGACTGACCGCTGTGATCAATACAGCCTGGGCGGCGTGCTATATACCCTGGGAGCCGGTCGTCCTCCTTTCACGTCGACCAGCCTGCCCAAGCTCCTCCAGCTCCACCGCTTTACAGCTCCAGAGCCGCTTTCCGAACTGGCGAGCGATCTACCAGAGGATCTGTGTCGGATTATTATGCAGTTGTTGGAAAAAGATCCTCGGAATCGTTTTCCGAACATGCAGGTATTAGCCCGTCACATGGCCGCCATGCGTCGATCTCTGGTGGTGAAGCGGGACGAGACGGGCTTTCAAGTTAGCGTCCCGATGCCGTCGGGCACCGTGAACAAGGTGGAGTTAGGCGAAACTCGGCTGCTCGGGAAATCGAGCGCAGAGGCTGAATCGATGCCGGACGGTTCCAACCACGTCTCGTCGAGCCCCGGTTCGACCATCAGCGGCGCAAAGTCCGACCAGTCGCCAGACGGCGAGGTGGTCGCCTTGCCGGGACGCGAAAACCGCTATACGGTGGTCTCAGGCCAACTGCCTGACGAACAGGCCGGGGGGCTGGAGTCGGGCTTCTTGCGGCTAGTGCAAATCACGCTTCTAGGCTCGGCTCTGGCGTTGCTAGTTGGTCTGGCCTGGTATCTCATGCAACCAGCGTCGGCCGATGGGCTGTTTGCCACGATCGACCGCGCGGCCAGCGGCCCCAACGCGGAACACCTGGAACGAGTCGACGCCGAAATCGAGGAATTTTTAGCACGATTCCCAGACGATCCTCGCTCCGATTTGGTAACCGTTTATCAGCAAGAGATTGCGTTACGGAAAGCCGCCCGCAAGCTGCGTGGCCGAGCCCTTTTGACACGCCCTCGGCAGGCTTTGCGTCCTGCCGAACAAATGTATCTGGAAGCGATGCGGCTGATGGAACTCGATCCGTCGCAAGCTCGCCAAATGCTCTCGACGTTGGTTACCTTGTATCAAGACGAACCGGGCTTGTCGTCGGCCGAACAACAGTGCCTGGCGCTTGCCCGCCGCGAGCTAGCTCGCACCAAACCTGTTTCGTCACATCCGCAGACCGCGTTTTTGGCCGTGCTCGAAGAGCGTCTAGCAGCGGCCGATGCCCAACGTGAGTCGTCGCCAGAGCAAGCCCGCGAAGCCTATCAAGCGCTGGTCGATGTTTCGCACGATCTTCCCTGGGCTCGAACGTTTACCGATACAGCTCGGCAGCGTTTGAAAGACCTTCGTGGTACACAGAATGGTGATTCAGATTCGCCCTAGAGCAGGTCGCTCTTTAAAGCCTCGTACGATTTAAAGCGTTAGCGAAGGAATTACCACTGATTCCCTCGCTGGCGCTTCAGGCTTTAGAACCGATACGAAAAATGCGCTTTGACACAATCATACTAGTAGACGATGCCATTTGTTTTTGTGGGGCCCCGGCGACGCGTCGTGAGCGCGGCTAGGGGGCAAACAGAAGCTTGCAACCCTCAAATTCGAATGTC
>JANQPJ010000027.1 GCA_028289525.1 Pirellulales bacterium | reverse complement strand
AGTCATGAGCACGGATGCTTTCACGGCTCCTGGGCCGCTGGAGCCGTTTGCGCAGTTGCGCTACGGTCGAGAGATCGTCCACGCCGAAGGCCAAGCCCTCATCGAGTTGGCCCAACAATTGGACGACACCTTTTGCAGCGCGGTGGAGTTGCTGTTTCGCTGCACCGGCAACGTGATCGTGAGCGGCATGGGCAAGGCCGGCCTGATCGGCCAGAAGATTAGCGCCACGCTGGCCTCGACCGGCACGCGCAGCCATTTCCTCCATCCGGCCGAGGCGTTTCATGGCGACCTGGGCCGCATTCACCAAAACGACGTCGCGCTGATCCTCTCGCAAAGCGGCGAGACGGAAGAGGTCTGCCGGCTGTTGCCATCGTTGACCGAGTTCGGCACGCCGATCATCGCGATCACTGCCCGAACCGACAGCACGCTCGGCCAGGCAAGCCAGGTAACTCTGGCCTTGGGTTCACTCGACGAAGTCTGCTCGTTGGGCCTGGCTCCCAGTACCACGACAACCGCAATGCTGGCTCTGGGCGACGCGCTGGCGTTGGTGGTCAGCCGCCGGCGGGATTTTGGGGCCGAGGACTTTGCCCGCTTTCATCCTGGCGGCAGCCTGGGACGCAAGTTGAGCAAAGTCGAGCAGTGCATGCGTCCCTTGCATCAGTGTCGCCTGGCGCGCGCCGATCAGTCGGTACGCGAAGTGCTCACCACGTGTGCCCGGCCTGGCCGACGGACTGGAGCGATTATGTTGGTGAACGAGGATGGTTGCCTGCAAGGGATTTTTACCGACAGCGACCTGGCGCGCCTGTTTGAAGAACATCGCGAGTCGCAGTTAGACCAACCGATTTGCCGGGTGATGACCCAACAACCGGTGACGATTGCGGTTGGTTCAAAATTGCGGCCGGCACTCGATCTGTTGGCCAATCGGAAGATTAGCGAACTGCCGGTGGTCGACGAAGCCCACCGCCCGGCAGGCATGATCGACTTGACCGACGTGGCCAGTATTTTGCCAGCTCCAGAATCGGAAGCGGAGACTCCTCAACCACCGACCATCGACTCCGAACCGTCGCCCACGATTCCCTTTCCAGGGCAAACGACCTAGAGCAACCCGATCGAGGTGACGTTGGCCGCGAACTATTCTGGCCTGAACACGTACCTATTCGTATTCGAGATTTGATGAAACTACTCGATAAATGTTCGCCGATTCGCGTGTTGCTGAGTGACGTCGATGGCGTGATGACCGACGGGGGTTTGCATTTCGACAACCAGGGCGTGGAGAGCAAGGTGTTTCATGTCCGCGATGGCTCGGCGATTAAGCTCTGGCATCGGGCCGGTTTTACTTCGGGATTGATTACCGGCCGCAACTCCCATGTGGTCCAGGTGCGGGCTAGCGAATTGGGCATTGGTTTAGTCCGCCAAGGCGTGCAAGACAAGCTAGCCACACTGGAGCAGATTCTCGAACAACAAACGGTTCGCCGCGAAGAGGTGTGTTACATCGGCGATGATCTGCAGGATTTGCCGGTGCTGCGAAACGTTGGTCTAGCGGTTGCAGTAGCCGACGCGGCCGACGAACTGCGGCAAATGGCCGACTACACGACCAGCGTGCCTGGGGGACGGGGCGCCATTCGAGAAACCGTCGAGATGATTTTGAAAAACCAGGACCGCTGGGAAGACCTGATCCGCAAGTATACGACCGGCTAACCTCACGTTTTGCCAACACGGCGGAACGCTAGATCTTTCTGAAAACCAATACAAGCACGAAGCGCCAGCGAGTGAACATGGTGTTGCACGATGAAGCGATAGCGCCCACTCGCTAGCGCTTCGTGCTTGTATTTCAACGGCGAATTCGTGAAGAGTGGAAAGAACGCGCCAGCGCGTCAAATTCCAAATTCCAAATCAGAAATTCCAAATTCATACTCTTGTGACTCGAACCTTGCTGCGCACTCTGTTGAGTTTCCTAGGCGTGATGGCCTGTTACTCGGCGTACGCGCTGTTGGTGGCGCCGGTGGTCACCCCCCCTCCTCCTCCACGCACGACGGCCACGCTTACGGCCGCTCAACGCGAACAGGCTAGCAACGTAACCCGGCGCTACGACGCGCTGCTGGCCACCTATTTCCCCGCCGACCATTGGACGCGCCAGAACCCCAAGATTCTGGAGAGCGACCAGGCGATGCTGTTAATCAAGGACTACGAAACACTTGAGGGGGGGCGTATCGCACTGAACCCTTGCTTGATGATCTTTTTTCCTGAAGCCCGAGAAGAGGGCAGCGCCGCGCCGAGTGACGCCGTGATTCTCGAAGCGCCCGAGGGTGCGATCCTGCAATTTGCCAACGGGATGGATCTGGCCCAGGCAAAAATCGGCCGCCTGGAACACGGCGTGCTGAATGGCCAAATCACGATTCGCAGCGACATGCGCCAACCAGGCCCCGAGGACGATCTGACCCTGGTCACCCAAAACGTGCAGCTCACCGAAAGCCGAATCTGGACTGGCGATGCGGTCCGTTTTCGCCTGGGAGCCAACCATGGGCATGGCCAACAGATGGAAATTCGTCTGTTGCCTCGCTCGGCCAGCGTGCCTGAGAATGGTGCGGGGTTTGCCGGTTTGCAATCGCTGGAACTGGTCAAGCAGGTGAAAATGCATCTCGCGTTCGACAGGCCAGGGCTGTTGCCAGGCGAAGATTCCTCTGCCGCCAAAGGCCCTCAACCGCCTGTGGAAGTTACCTGTCGCGGTCCGTTTCACTTCAATCTGATCCGTCAGGTCGCTACGTTCGAAGACCAAGTGAACGTGCTGCGACTGAATCCCGACGGTCCGAGCGACCAACTAACCTGTGAGCTGTTGTCAATCTTTTTCGAAAAGCCGAACGACGACCCCAAAACTCTTCCGGCCGCGACGGCCAACCGCCGCCAGCCCAGCAAGGCTCCACTGAAACCGACCATCGTCGAGGCGCGTGGCGCGCCGGTTGTCGTGCGTTCTCCCTCGACCGGAGGTGGGGCGCGATGCCAACGACTGAAATACGACCTGGCCTCGCGAACCTTGAGTCTCGATGATGAAAAAGAGATCGTGTTGGTTCAGCACAACCGGGAGATTCATGCTCCGGCGCTCGAATATCAGCTTCACCCTGAACGGGGACGGCTGGGCCGCCTGTGGGCCTCGGGGCCTGGTTGGCTTCAGGCCACCGAGTCGACGCGCAAAGTTCAGGTTCGCTGGCAAAAAGAACTTCGGCTACAACGCCAGAACGGCGTGCCAGTGATTTCGCTGCTGGGCCGGCCTCATCTCGAATCGACTGGCATGGGCCACCTAGACGCCGATCAAGTGCATCTCTGGTTGAAGGAAGCTTCCGATATGCCTGGGAGCCCCACTCCGCGGTCAGGCTCGATTCGCGCCGAACCCGACCGGCTGATGGCCCAAGGCAATGTGCGGATCGACTCGCCTCAACTGACCGGCTTGACCCAACGCCTGGAAGCCTGGTTCCAAGCCGAACCAGCGGCCAACTCGTCGCCCCCCCAACGCCAGGCAACCTCAACGGCTCGCAAAACGTCGCCCATGGCCATGCGGCCAGTGGGCCCTCAGCGTTCCCGATCGTCTCCGGTCGGATTGCCAGTCGGTCGCACGAACCGCGTCGCCAAACAATATGACATTCAAGGGCAACTGATCCGTCTGCAACTCAAAACCCGTCAAGGCAAAACCTCGGTGGCCGACATCACCGTCGACCAACAGGTTCGGTTTCGAGAAACTCGGCTAGAAACTCCCGCCCAACGCCCGCTGGTCATCACCGGCGATCGGCTGCAAGTGTTTCATGCCGATACCGAAACAGCTCAAGTCCAAGTGCGCGGCGACCAAGCCCGCGTCGAAGCGCGTGGCATGTCGATGGCCGGCCGGACGATTGATCTGGATCAGCGAACCAATCGGCTCTGGATTGATGGAACCGGCACCCTCGGCATTCCGGTCAACAAAGGGCTCGATGGACGACCCACGCCGAGCGAGCAAACGCTGACCATCCGCTGGACCGGCGGCATGAATTTCGATGGTCAACGGATGCGATTCAATCGCCAAGTCGAAGCCCAAGGGCAACACCAAACGTTGCGGACCGAACAAATGGACGTCACGGTTCGTCAGCCGATCAGCTTTCGCCGCACAGCCAAGTCGCCCCAGGTCGAACTGCACGAGATTCAATGCCGGGGCGGCGTGTTTCTCGAAAACCGGTCGTTCGACGGGCCTCGCCAAACCTCGCTCGACCGGATGCGCACCGAAGACCTACGCGTCAACCACCTCTCCGGCGAAGTCTACGCCAGCGGCGCCGGCTGGCTCTCGACGGTCCGCATGCGTGGCCAGAACAATCCACTCGATCCCACGGCCAAACCGGCTGCTCAAGCCACGCCGGCGTCGGGCGATCAACCGCTCGAATACCTGAGGGTTGATTTTGTCGAGGCGATGGAAGGCAATTTCCATCAGCGTCAATTGGCCTTTGTGCGCCAGGTGCAATGCGTCTACGGGCCGGTTGAAACCTGGAACCAACTGCTCGATGCACAAAACGTCGATGGCCTGAACGAAGAGGCGGTAATGCTCGATTGCGACCGGCTGGTGGTGACGGAAATGCCACAACCAGTCGCATCGCGCGGCGCCATCGAACTCGAAGCCCAAGGCAACGCGGTGATCGAAGGCCGGACCTTCACCGCGCGCAGCGACCGCATCACTTATGCCCAGGCCAAAGACCTGCTGGTGCTCGAAGGCACCGGTCGCAACGACGCCCAACTGTGGCGCCAACCGTATGTAGGCGGGCCAACCTCACGGGCAGCGGCGCGCAAGATTCTCTACTGGAAACGCGACAATCGAGTGGAAGTCGACGATGCCCGTTTCTTCGACCTGAGCCAATTCGGCTCGAAGAAATCAGGATAGACAATGTTCGCTGTGGCTGGACAGCGCCAATTCGGCATAGAAACACGACAACACAAGCACGAAGCGCAAGCGAGTGAATATATTGCGATTCAATTCACTCGCTTGCGCTTCGTGCTTGTGTTTTCATCGAAAGTAGCGTTGTCCAGTTAGTGCGTCGCGTGCAACTGCTCGGCCACTTCCAGCGCAAAGTAAGTCAAAATCGCATCGGCCCCAGCCCGACGGAACGCGAACAAGCTTTCCAGCACCACCGCCTGACGATCAAGCCAGCCGCGCTCGGCAGCGGCGGCCAACATCGCATACTCGCCACTCACCTGATAGGCAAACGTCGGTACGCCAAACTGTTGTTTTACCCGACGCACGATGTCTAGATACGGCATCCCCGGCTTGACCATTACTAGATCGGCTCCCTCGTCCAAATCGAGCGCCACCTCGCGAATTGCTTCGTCCGTATTGGCCGGGTTCATTTGATAAGTTCGCTTGTCGCCCTGGCCCAAATTGGCAGCCGAACCCACCGCGTCGCGAAACGGCCCATAAAACGACGAGGCATACTTGGCCGCATAGGCCAAAATCTGCACATCCAAACATCCAGCTTCGTCGAGTGCCTGACGAATCGCGCCGACACGACCGTCCATCATGTCCGAAGGGGCAATGATGTCGCAGCCAGCCTGGGCCTGAACGACCGCTTGCCGGCAAAGCACCTCGACCGTTTCGTCGTTGACGACATGCCCATCACGCACCAAACCATCTTGGCCATGACTCGAATAAGGGTCGAGCGCCACGTCGCAAATCACCCCCACGGCGTCGCCATGCTCGGCCTTCACCGCGCGAACTGCCCGACAGATCAGATTGTCTGGGTTGACCGCTTCCTCGGCATCGGGGGTCTTTTTGTCGGGCTCGGTCGCGGGAAACAAGGCCACGGCCGGAATCCCCAGCCGGCGCGCCTGGCCCACGGCGTCGACCAGCAAGTCGATCGAGAGCCGCTCAACCCCTGGCAACGAATCGATCGCCTGGCGAATTCCCTGGCCTTCATGGATGAAGATCGGCCAGATCAAGTGGTCGACACTCAACTGCGTCTCGCAGGTTAACCGCCGCGACCACGCGTGACGCCGATTTCGCCGCATCCGCACTGCGGGAAAACGCCCTAGTCCGAACACGTCTGGCAGTTCGCTCATCGTTACGATCTCCAAGAACAATTCGCACAACGGCGACGTTAGGCGTTGGCCGAGCGGTGCAGATGCACGTGTTTCCAACGCCCCTCTTGACGCTGCCAAACACGCGTCTCTTCAAAACGCTCGGTCGTCGCCTGACCACGTTCGTCGGTGCGTTGCATCAATCGGATGTAACTCACAATGGCTACATCGCCCATGATCCGCACATGAGGCGAACTGATGGTCGTGTTCTGCGGGAGTGCCTGACTTTGCTGACCTTGACGGTCGAGATAAAACCGGTGGAACTCCATGCCTTCGACCAAGTGGCCACGAGCTTCCGGCTCAAACGCGCTGAGTGACGGATCGCACAGCGAGTCGTAGGTCACCCAATCGCCAGCGGTCACACAGTCCAAAAGCCGTCGATTAATCCGCAAGAGTTCGGCTGTCTCTTGATCGCTCATCGCGTTGTCACTCCCCAGGCTAGTAGTGTCTGTCATTGATTCGTTTTCAGATAAGAAGAGCCCTATTAGATCCCTGAAAAGGCGATTTCCTCCTAAAGCCTGAAGCGCTAGCGAAGGAATCGTTGACAGGCGCGTAATTCCTTCGCTAGCGATTCAGGCTTCAGGACCGATGCGAAAATGGGTTTGAAACAACACTCGTCTCATCTGGCTCCTCTGGTTGGCAAACCCGCTCCAACACTTCAAAACTGGAAGGATAATCGTTCTTTTCATCGGCCGAATGATCGGACTGTTGGACAACCCGCCACGCGGCCGAATCCCAGGCAGGAAAAAACCGATCGCCAGCGACCGTGGCCTGCACCCGGGTTAAATAGATTGTACTTGCCAGCGGCAGGGCTTGCCGATAAATCTGCTCGCCGCCGACAACAAAAACCCGCTCCTGATCGGCCGCCATTTCGAGCGCGGCGGCTAAACTGCCTGCAACCAGGACGCCTGGCGGGGCATAATCGGTCTGTCGGCTAATCACGACCGTGGTCCGATTTGGCAACGGGCGGCCAATCGACTCATAAGTCTTTCGGCCCATCACAATCCAATGTCCGGTCGTGATCGCCCGAAACCTTTTGAGATCGGCCGAGAGATGCCAAGGCAACGTGCCATCACGACCGATCACCCGATTCTCGGCCATGGCCACGATCACGGCAAGCTGGGTCTTCATACCGATACCGGCGCCGGGATATGCGGATGGAACGTGTAGCCTTTGAGTTCAAAATCGGTGAACTTAAAGTCGAAGATCGATTTGATCTTTGGGTTCAGGTGCATCTCAGGCAGCGGCTTCGGATCGCGCGTTAATTGCAACTGGGCCTGTTCGAGATGGTTTTCATACAGATGGGCATCCCCTAGCGTGTGGATAAAATCACCCGGCTTCAAACCCGTGACCGCCGCCACCATCAGGGTCAACAAACTGTACGAAGCAATGTTAAACGGCAGCCCCAGAAACACATCGGCACTCCGCTGATAAAGCTGGCAAGAGAGCCGCCCCTCAGACACATAGAATTGGAACAGCACATGGCACGGCGGTAGCGCCATCCGCTCTAGTTCGCTCACGTTCCAGGCACTGACGATCAAACGCCGCGAATCGGGATTCGTGTTGATCGTTTCAATCAGCTGAGAAATCTGATCGTGGGAACAAGCAACCCCCAACTCATCTTGGCCAGGCCAACTGCGCCACTGAAAACCGTAGATCGGCCCTAGCTCGCCATCCGGGTCGGCCCATTCGTCCCAAATGCGTACGCCATGTTCATGCAGATAGCCGACGTTCGTACTGCCTTGCAAAAACCATAGCAACTCGTGAATGATCGACTTCAAGTGCAGCTTTTTCGTCGTCACCGCTGGAAACCCGGCCGCCAAATCGAACCGCATCTGGTGTCCGAAAATGCTCCGTGTTCCCGTCCCAGTGCGATCGTCCTTGCGGACTCCGTTTTCTAGAACGTGCCGCATTAAATCTAAATATTGTTTCATGGCAATCTGACCGCTTTACCCTGTCCCGATGAATGGCCTCTCGGATACCTCTACCGCCCCGCTCAAATCGCCTAAAATCGGCAGGCGATTCTGCCTCTAAACGGGGAGGCCTACAACTTGACTCGATTGTGACGGCTACGCGACGAATAACCCCTCAAGCGCCCAACGGAAGCCGGTAGGCACGGCCTAAAACTACGAGGGATCATTGTCCGCACAGCCTCCAATAATCTATCCCTTTGCCATCAACTCTTCAACCAACTTGGCTAACAGCGCCGGGTTGTCCTGTTGCTTAAGGTGCTCGATTCGAGCCGGTTTGATCGCCAGTTTCTCGAGCGCTGCCTCGATCCGTTGCCAAATCCGTTCGCGCGCTTTGCCTTCGGCCAAATAAAGATCGGTCACCAGCTCGCTAAGCGTTTGCAACGAAATCGCTTCGCGGTTGTTATAGTAGTCCTTGATCACACGTTGTTGATAGGGAGAACGTTCTTGATTCATCGCGCGAGGGGAATCCTTTCTCAGTCGGGTTGAGGGCAACTGCCAGACAAGGTGGGTAAGCCTCGCCAGGGGCTTCAGCGTCTAGAGCGATCAACGCACTCGACTGGCCGCAAGTAGCGGAGGAAAATCTGACAGGCTACTATTCTGGCGAGTTTTGTCTGCCCAGACTAGACGAAAACCTCGCTCTAGGAAACAGGCCAATGGCAGGGTATAAAACCCCCTCAACGTTCTATTCTATCAGAAATCGCTAAAATACAACGCTTTCGCTCGGCCTCCCTGGAACCGATGACCACCCACGCCAAACAACAACTGCTCTCAGGCGTGCGCATCACCAGCCTGGCCACACTCGCCAGCCGCGTGCTCGGCATGGTTCGCGATATGGCGACCGCCGCGCTGTTCGGTCTGGCCGCTGGTGGGGTGATGGACGCCTTGGTCGTGGCGCTACGGATCCCCAATCTGTTTCGGCGAATGTTTGGCGAAGGCGCTTTCGCGGCCAGCTATCTCCCGGTGCTGACCGCCCAACTCGACACCGACCGTCAGGCCGCCTGGCGTTTGGCCAGCGTGGCGTTCAGCTGGCTGGCGGCCGTGCTAGTCGCGGTGGTTTTGCTCGGGCAACTGGTCTGCCTGTGGGCTTATGGCCTCTGGGGCGACGATCCTCAGGCCAAGCTGTTGATCACGCTCTCGGCCACGTTGCTGCCTTACATGATCTTCATCTGCCTGGCGGCCCAAGCGGCGGCCACTCTACACGCTCTCTCCCACTTCACCATGCCTGCCTTAGCACCCGTGATGCTTAACCTTTGTTGGCTCATCGCGGTCTGGGGTGTCGTGCCTTGGGTGACTGACGACAAACATGCCCAAGCTCACGTGCTAGCGGCGTGTATTCTGGTGGCCGGCCTGCTGCAATTCGTGATGCAACTGCCTCCGTTGTGGCGGCAAGGGTTTCGTTTCGACTACGATTTTTCAGCGGCTCGAGACAGCCTGCGCGAAGTCTGCCAAACCATGTTGCCAACGATGCTCGGCCTCGCGGTCACGCAAGTGAACACGATGCTCGACTCGCTGCTGGCCTGGGGGCTGGCCGCCCCTGGACCAGCAGCCACCTTGTCATTGGGCGCGTGGGGATCGGTCTCCTATCCGATGCGGCAAGGCGCTGCGGCGGCTGTCTACTATGGCGAACGCCTTTACCAATTTCCCTTGGGCATCTTGGGCGTCACGGTGGCCACGGTGATTTATCCACTGCTCAGCCGCCATGCCGCCCGAGGCAACCACCGGCGCCTGGCAAACGATCTCACGCTCGGCTTACGGCTGGTCTGCTTCCTGGCTCTGCCGGCGACCGTTGGCCTGATGCTGCTAGGCACTCCCATTGCGCGGCTGCTATTCGAGCGAGGCGAATTCACGGCCAACGATGCCCTGCGGACCGGCCGTATGATCACCTGGTATGCGGCCGGCGTCTGGGCCTATTGCGCGCTGCCAGTGCTGGTCCGCGGCTATTACAGCCTGGGCGATCACCGCACGCCGGTTCGCATCGGCCTGATCGCGGTCGGCCTGAACTTGGGCTTAAACCTCATCTTGGTCTGGCCGCTTGGCGAGCTGGCGCTGGCCCTGAGCACTGCGGCGGCGGCTGGCCTTCAGGCAATCTTACTGGCTTGGTTGTTTTCCCGCCGTGCCGGCAGCCTGGGCTGGACAGCCCTGGGTCGCACCATTTTTCAAACCGGTTGCAACACGGCTGCGATGGCCGCCGGCTGCTTAGGCGTTGGCCGTCTGGTCGAGTTCAACTCGGCATCCACCTCAGGCCGATTGCTGGCAGTCGTGGTTCCGCTACTGGTAGGCGGAGTCGTCTACCTGAGCGCGGCTGCGCTAATACGTAGCCGTGAGTTACAACTTCTCTTGCGCCGCAAATAAAGGATGGGGTAACACTTCAGCCGAATGGAATAGGACTCGAGGGCTTGGGAGAAATCCGAAGCACGAAATCCGAAACAAATCAGAAGGACCAAAGCACGAATGTCCTAAAGCAAGTTGCTTTTTACTGTGGCGGACGACACCTAGTCTTCACCGGGATTTCTCGACGAAACATCACCACGCATTTTGGTAATTTGCTCTAAACCGATGCGTTGGCAGTATGTTTTGGTTATTTCTGGTTTTGAATTTCGCGCTTTGTTTCGGATTTCAAGATTCGGATTTTCACCTGACCCTGCTGCACTCGGCTGAAATCTTACAGGATGGGTTATTTGGCCAACAACTGTTCGGCTCGCGACAGATCGGCCTGTGCTTTTTCTTGTTGACCAAGTTTACGATAGGCCAACGCCCGATTCCGATAGGCCAGGTGATCGCCTGCGTTGATCGCAATCGCCTGGGTAAAATCGGCAACCGCTTTGTCGTATTGGCCAACGCGGGCATACGAGCTACCACGATTGTTCCAGGCCAGATTGGCCGTCTCGTCCAGTTCGATCGACTTGGTGAAGTCGGCAATCGCCCGCTGGACCTGACCAGCGGCCAAGTAAGCACACCCACGGTTGTAATACAGATCGGCGTTTACCACGCCCAACTCGATCGTCCGATCATAATCACGAATCGCATAGTCGTAGCGCCCATCGGCCAAATAAGTATCAGCCCGATGGCGATAGTAGTAATCATCGTCCGGATAGCGCTCGACCAAACGATCATATTCGTCGATGGCCTCGTCGTAATCGCCCTCGTCGATGTAGCCCAAGGCTCGCTCGATTGCCTGATCGACATCTTGATTGGTCGCACCGCCGCCTGAGCCACCTCCGCTGCCGGAACCGGCCACTTGACTTGGTGACGGTTTGGCCGGCGTGATTTCCCCCGATCCGGCCACGGCCTTGCCAGCGGCCATCTCTCCTGCCCCAGGCTTACCAGCGTCTTCTTTTAACTGAGCCGCCGCGCTGGCCAACTGCTGAGCCACGGCCTTGGCCTGCTCGGCGGCTGCTTGGGCAGCGTCCTTCGAGGGGGCCCCGGGGTTGGCCTGGGCACTGTCCAACTGCTTGCTACATTCGGCACATGGCTTCTGCGCTCCGGCCAACATTTCGGCCGCCTGAGGCGACGCCTGAGCAACCGCCTCGGCCACCTCGGCAGCCGTTTTCGCAACGCTCGCTTGCGTACGTCCCAAAGCGGCTGCTTGGGCGTCGGTGAGTCCTTGGCCCTGGGCCGCTTGTTCAGCCCGCTCGGCCAAACGGCTCTCTGCCTTGGCGGCTTTTTCAAGCTTTTCAGCGGCCGACATCAATTCTGGGCTCGGCTGTTCCGATCCCTGCGGCATCGCAAAGAACTGTTGCTTGCCGGCCGGCAAATCGGCCGTCGGCACCTCGACCGAATAGCCATCGCTAGCGTCCTTATCGGTGGCCAGCAGTTGATCGCCTTCGGGATCAAACTTTCCATTGCCATTGGCGTCTCGATAGAACTCGACTTGCTGGATCTTCTCTTTGCTCGGCTTGCGACGCCCTTTGAATGCCGTGGACGGCTTTCCAGCACGGTTAAGCGCCATCGGCATTCCCTTCTCCAGCGAATCGGAATTGGCCGTAAGCGTGATCGTTTCGCCTTTGGTCACTTTTTCCGGATAGACGGTCAACGGCCCTTTGCCGGCGCCGCCCGATCCACTCGATTCACCAGGACCGCCAGGACCGCCCGCACCGTACCCACCGCCCACACCGTACCCACCTCTTCGGTAGCCACGCTCCAAACGCTCGGCCTGCTCTCGATCGGCTCGGGCTAACACCATCACCGGCGAAGCGCCAGCGCTTCCTTTGGTCGCGTGCAGCGGTTGCCAGGCGGACTGTTTGATATTGCGACGTTGGGCGGAAGAGAGCTTTTTGCGAAAGTTCTCCTGGCCTTGCTGCACGTATTGTTTGCCTGCCTCGGTCTTGGCATAAGCATATAAGTTCTCACCACGATGCCGATAGGCCGACGCCAAATCGCCATCAATTTCGATCGCTTGCTCGAAGTCGTTATGGGCTTTGTCGGCCATCCCCTGCTTGGCGTATGCCTGGCCTCGGGCATCATAGGCCACCGCATTCTTCGGGTCGAGTTCGATCGCCTTGTTCAGGTCAGTCAAAGCGCCGGCCAAGTCCTCGCGATTCAAGCGAGCCAGCCCACGACTGTAATAGGCCGACGAGCTGTCTGGGTTTTTGGCAATCAGGTCGTTGAAGCGCGATTCGTCGCTGGTGCCTGATTCGCCAGAGGGCTGTTGCGCCGTCTGCTGGGCCATTACAAACGCCTGGTCTGCCGCGGACAAAGCCGACAACGGAATCCGGCGCACTTGATTGGTCTTCGCAAACTTCAAGGCAACCTGGCCATCCTCAAAACCGACGTATTCAGCATCCACCTTCTTGCCAGTCGCCGAGGTCCAGACACGAGCCTGCACCACAGACGAAAGCGAAGTTACGACCAAGCTCAATGCCAACAGCCACTTCATCATCATCTTCTCCTGGACCGGCAAGGCCCACAACTAGAGGGAGGAAAATCGCAGAAAAATTTAATATATCAAACCTGTCAAGCGAAATACAGTGAGTTTGGAACGAGTTTTCGGGAAGACTGCAAAATCGTCTCTTTCGCAAAATCAGCGGCCGCTGCTCTTTTACAAGACTTGGAATCCACCAAGCAGGAAAATCCACTACTTGCGAGGGGCAGCCGCTTGGCTAACTCCTGACGCCTCGACACTCATTTCGTCTCAGGCGGCCAGAATTATTCCCACCATGTTCAAAGGTTGGAGCCGAAAGTAGGAATCACTGAATTTCAAGTTGTAAACGATGTGCTCTTGGGCCCTAGCCGCGATGTAACACATCGCCGGACAGAGTAACGCATCTGAGAGACGCGCTAGCGCGTACTCGATTGGTTTTTCACTTGATTCACGCGTGGCCGGCGACGCATTGCGTCGCGGCTAGGGCCCAAGAGCACATCGTTTACAATGCGTGATTCTGTTGAAAGAATCACGCGAAGCAAGGCTAATCAACTACTACCGGCAAATCCGGTACAAGCCCGACGTGCAATCGCATCAAATCCCAAGTCAAAAATTAGAAATCCCTTCCAGTTCTTCCCAACGTCGATAGGCCTCGGCCAGCTCGGCTTCCAACTCCTTCAGTCGCGCTTGTTCAGCAGCGATCCGATCACTCGCCTGTTGATAGAACTGGGCATCGGCCATCGTTTCGTGCAGCGTGGCCAACTGGGCTTCGAGCGTTTCAATCGTCGCCGGCAAAGCGTCTAGTTCACGTTGTTCTTTGTAGCTCAGGCGACGCGGGCCGCTTTGCTGCCGAGGCTTGTTGCGCGTCGACTTGGCGGCCGGTTTCTCCGGTTCGGTTGTTGACGATTGCTGGGCACGCTGCCGGCGCCAATCGTCATATCCGCCGACATATTCCTTCACGCCCTCAGGCTCAAACACAATCGTGCTGGTCACCACGTTGTTCAAAAACTCACGATCGTGACTCACCAGCAACACGGTGCCGGCGAATTGGGCCAGGCGTTCTTCGAGCAATTCGAGAGTTTCGGTGTCGAGATCGTTCGTCGGTTCATCGAGCACCAGCACATTGGCCGGCTTGGCGAACAATCGGGCTAAGAGTACCCGATTGCGTTCGCCGCCTGAGAGAAAGCGGACCGGCAGCCGGGCTTGCTCTGGCGTGAACAAAAAATCGCTCAGGTAGCCGATGATGTGACGCGATCGGTCGCCCAATTGAATGCTCGTACGTCCATCGGCCACGTTGTCGGCCACGCTTTGCGTGCCGTCGAGCTGTTGCCGGAGTTGGTCGAAATAGGCAATTTCCAAATTGGTCCCGGTGCGCACGGTGCCTGCCTGGGGCTCAAGCTGCCCTAGCAACAGCCGCAACAGCGTCGTCTTGCCGGCGCCATTGCGGCCAACCACTCCAATCTTGTCGCCACGTAAAATGGTGGTGGAAAACCGCTCGACAATGGCCTGTCCGTCGTACCCAAAGACAATCTCCTTGGCTTCGGCCACCAGGCGTCCGCTCCGCTGCGCCTCTTGAATCTCTAGTCGCACCGAGCCTTGCTTTTCCCGGCGTTCACTGCGCTCTTTGCGCATCTGTTCGAGCGCGCGCACTCGCCCCTCGTTCCGCGTGCGACGAGCTTTGATGCCTTGCCGAATCCAGATTTCCTCCTCGGCCAGCCGCCGGTCGAACAGGGCATTCTGTTTTTCCTCGGCAGCCAACTCCGCCTCTTTGCGTTTCAAAAAAGTAGAGTAGTCGCACGACCAATCGAACAGCCGACCACGGTCGATCTCCAAAATCCGATTGGCCATCCGTCGCAAAAATGCCCGATCGTGCGTCACGAAAATCAAAGTGGCCGAGTGACGGCTTAAAAAATCTTCGAGCCAGGTGATCGCTTCCAAGTCGAGATGGTTGGTCGGCTCGTCCAACAGCAGAACATCCGGCTCGACCACGAGTGCCTGAGCTAACAAGACGCGCCGCTTCATGCCTGAGGAGAGCGTTTCAAAACGAACGTCGGCTTTTAATTCCATCCGCGAAAGGATTTGGGCAACCTGCTGTTCAGCTTCCCAAGCGGCGATCTGCTCTGGCAACCCAGCGGCCACCACTCGGGCTACCGGACCGGTCACATCCTCTGGCACATCCTGCGGCAGCCAGGCAACTTTGGTTGCTGGTGCCAACACGATTTCGCCATGGTCTGGCTCAACCTGACCGGCCAACATTCGCAACAAGGTCGTTTTGCCAGCACCGTTACGGCCCAGCAAACCGATCCGCTGCCCGGCTTCGATCAGACAACTGGTTTCGTCCAACAGTGGCGGTCCGCGAAAACCGATCGACACATCGCGTAAAGTGATTAAGGGCATGGCGGCTCGTCAGCAGGTCCGATCCATTCAAACGGATTGTAGGCGACTTCCCAAAGATATCCGTCTGGATCGGCAAAATAGCCTGCGTACCCTCCCCAAAAGACTTGTTGCCCCGGCTTGACCAATTTGGCCCCCGCGGCAACCGCCTCTTCGAGAACCCGATCGACCTCTTGTTCGCTGACCACATTGTGCGCCAGCGCAATGCCGGAAAACCCGCTGCCTGCCGCCGGCACCATGGCGTCTTCGGCCAAGGCCTCTCGACCATAGAGCCCTAGCCAGGTGCCGTTGAGCGTGAAGAAAGCCACCGTGGGCGACGTCTCTTTTTGTGGAAAGCCGAGGCCATCCCGATAGAAACGGATCGACGTGTCGAGATCGCGAACCCCGAGTGTAATCATACTGATGCGCGGCTGCATGGCTTGCTCAACCTTCTGCCGACTCGGCGTCCGTAGGCTCGTCAGTCGCTGGGGATTCGACCAACTGACGCATGTTCGCCAGCCCTTGCTCAAAATCTTGGCCAACCATTTTGTCGACGTCCATCAGCAGGAAAAAGATTTTCTCCACAAAGCTGTTGGTCCCCAACATCGCCCAGGTGACTTTGGTCTGCTCGTCCTCTGCCTCGAACGTAAACTCAGCGTTGTCGGTCGACTCAAAAGGCTTGATAAAATCGAGCCGGATCAGAATACGCTCATTCGGCTCACTCTCGACAATCGTCATGCTCCCTTCGCCAACATCCTCATTGCCGGCCCAATGAAACACGGCCCCTGGCCCAGCGCCTGGGCCTTCATAGGACGCCTTGGCATTCGGATCTTTCTTGGCCCAAGGGGACCAGGCTTGCCAGGCATGGAAGTCGTTGACCTGGGCAAAGACCACCTCGGGCGTGGCCGACATCGTGGCCGAACGAGCAATGCGAAACTCGGTCGGCTGCATCCACACGATGCCGACGAACAACAGCACCAGCAAGCTTACGATCGCAAATATTTTTTTCAGCATCGCTTAACCTTTTGAATAACCTTGTCGTTGTTTCAGCAATCAAACGGCACAGACTGCCTGTCTAGAGTGCATTTCAAAACCAGCGCAGGATTGCGGAATCTCGCCAGCAAATCGAAGGTTTTGAAACTGGGTTCTAATGTACCGAAATTCGCCCGATTGTCTGTAGGCAAATGGCCGCTCGCGAAACGGCTAAATTTTTCTGTTTCGCGCTTTGGCCGCCGGTCGCTGCTTTTCGACTTTGCAGTTGTCCTGGCCTCCCGCAGGCTTCACTTGCCGCCTCGAGTTGGGTGTCGTAAAATCGGCCGGTCTAAATCACTGGTAAAATTGCACCACTTTGCACCATTCTGCACCAATAGGCCTGAATTTCAGCCCAAAAACACGACTCTCCGCTTCTCCTGGCAAGAAGGAAGATTGATGCCTGAAACGACACGGATTGTCGCAGCCGGCCCTACGGAGCGGACCGTTCAAACGGCCGCTGGTCAGGTTCTCGAAGCCCCGGCCGACTGGGAGTTGCTTCCGCCAGGCGATGCCACGCTTACCCGACGCGTCAAGGCGGCCGGCCCCACCTGGACTGTGCAGAAAAAACGTGGCCGCAAAATCTTTTCACAAGGCGTTTGGGCTCCCAGCGACCGAATCGCCGCAATCCGCGAACAATTAACAGCTGAACGCTCGACCCCAGCTTATGCCCAACGGCGCGCGGCCGACGCCAACCGACGCAACCGCCAACAGACGGCTTATGTCAACAATTTTCGCGCAGCGGTTCAAGCCTACCTGAACTTTGCCCCCAGATATGCCCACCTGGCACAACAATTGGCCGAAGCTGTCACGGCTCATGCCACACCGGTTGGCAGCGGCACGGTTGCTCGCACCCAACGCATCCCCATTGAGCAACGCGCTGAGTCAGCAGTGATTGCTTGGCTACGCCATCAAACGACCGCCTACGATGGCATGAAAATTCCCCGCGTCAAAGGCCAACGGCGCGAGGTGCGACGCCGGCTGGCTGCCGAATCGAAACGTTTGCTGGTAGCTTACCGCCAGGATCGTCCCACCGATCCAACGAGCTGTCCCTTGCAACAGGCGCTTAACCACCCTACTCTTCAAAACTCGACTCCCTATCAGACTGACTAACCTATCAGTCGTCTGGCATGTCAGAAATCTCGGCTTATCACGAAGCAGGCCACGCCTGGATGGCGATCTATCTTGGCGGTCAGGTGCGTTCGGTCACGATTGAACCCGATTGGGACAATGGCCCTCGGCGTGATGGCGACGTCCAAATTGCCTGGCCAGTTCAAGCGTTCAACCAACGCGAGCTCTGCGAGCGAGAAATTTTGGTAGCCCTCGCTGGCCCGGTTGCTGAGATGATTCATCGTGGCGAACCGTTTCATCCAGGCTTGGTCGAAGAATGGGCAAACGACTGGCAACAAGCTTGGGCAGCGGCCGAAATTCTCCACATCGACCAGCGGAAACGTCTTACGTATTTAGAAGGCGCTACACGGCAACTCGATCAACTACTCGGACAAGATGTCCATTGGGCAGCCCTGGCAGCCATTGTCGATCACTTGCTGGCCCACCGAACACTAACAGGTGACCAGGTGATGGAAATCGTGGCGCCCTGGTATTCTTAATCGGCGAAACCGGCCGACCCACGCGGTTCAATGGCACGCTCGCATCGCTTCGTGGCCATTCGATGAAGTTTGCGTTTCGATTACGTGCTACGCCAAGAACTTGCTTGACACGATCCTCGGTGGCGATATATTGCGGTTAGTTCGGTTATGTTTTTATAAAATACTAACCGTGGGGTTTGGTTTTTGAGAGAGCCGTCTGGCTCACCCAACTCAAATTTCAGGTGCACGGTGCCGCCGCCATGATTGCCCAGCTTGCTGGAAAGTCATCCCGCCATATCGGCGAAGTGTTTTTTCTTGTTTTTCGGCTGGTTTAGTTTGCTGAATTGGAATGCCGCGAAAGTCCCTGAACGGATGATCTGCGCTCAGCGTTTGCGCGGATGGAAATAGTTCAAGGCCTGGCAGGTAGGAGCGATAGGGCGACTGGGCGATTCAGGGGTGTTTTTAATTGTGGTAGTTTTTTCACCATGATGGTGGCTTCTGCAACCTGCGAAATAGAGACCAGCGGTTTCTAGATTCAATCACGAGCCGTTTAGGACCATGCGTTGTAAGGAGGCAATTGCGATGCGACGTCATCCAGGTACACATGCGGGGCTGCTTTCTTCTTTCCTGTCGCGTAAGCATTCTACGAAGCTCGCCAAGCGTCACCGACAACGAGTGATGCAATCCGAATCGCTCGAAGCGCGGCAGTTGTTGGTTGGCAATCTACTTGCCAACGGCAGCTTTGAAGACGACATTGTGACGTCGCCAAATTTCCATGAACAGGTTCCGACGATTTCTGGCTGGACGAATGCCTCATCGTTTTTGCTTGAGCTTCAAGAGAATGGGATTGGCTCTGATGATACACCACCTCCTCTTTCTCCTCCTACGGCTGCTGATGG
This sequence comes from Pirellulales bacterium, assembly GCA_028289525.1. Taxonomy (GTDB): domain Bacteria; phylum Planctomycetota; class Planctomycetia; order Pirellulales; family JAGQOS01; genus JANQPJ01. The sequence goes on along the minus strand of JANQPJ010000027.1, from coordinate 6,202 downwards.
CACGCAGTGGCTCGAGCTAGCGTCGGACGGGCCAAGCGCGGTCGAACAGTTGATTACGACGTCTGCAGATACGCAATACACGCTTTCGTTCAAGCTCGCCGCACGCCACTTTGGGCCGTTTCAAGTGGGGGAAGCCAACAACAACCGTGTTCAGATCACTTTGCAGGACGTGAAGAGCGGCCAAGATCTGATTACTGAGGCGCAAGGGCGGTTTGAAACCAGTAGCGCGGATTGGGTCGATGTGACCGTGATCTTTAAGACACCGACCGATGCCATGGATATGGAAGTTGGTACCCAACTACGGGTTCATCTGGCCGATGCCGGGCGTTCTGACGGTCAATTTGTGTCACACGGCACATTGGTCGACGACGTACAACTGATGGCCGGACCTGCCGAACCGCAAATTACGATCGACGATGTTCAGGTTGACGAAGGCGACAGTGGCACCACGACCGCTTCGTTTACCGTTAGCCTGTCTCACGAAGCTACCAGCCCGGTGGTCATCGACTATACGACCCAAGACGGCTATGCCACGACCAGCGATAGCGACTATGTGGCTGTCACGAGTGGTTCACTCACGATTCCCGCCGGCCAAACCTCGGGCACGATCGACGTGACCGTCAACGGTGACTCGACCGACGAGACGAGCGAGTTTTTTCTGGTGAAACTGTCGCTGCCGACAACCGGCGCGGTCGGCACGATTCAAGACGAATATGGGGTGGGGGTGATTGTCGATGACGATTGGTCGCCAGTGAACGATCCGCCGTTTTTCGACACCACTCGGGTCGATATCGATTTTGGCACGGTCACGGATGCCAATGAAGAAAACATCGCTAGCAGTTTGTTGACGGTTGGTGGTCCTCGGGGACAACTCGATCTGGATGGCGAGTTGGATGCCAGCACGTTTGGGTCGTTTACTGGTTGGTCGATCCGATTGCAGACTAGCGATCCGAGTGGAGCGACCATCCAGCTTTGGAATTCTCCGATCGGTGGTGCTCCGTTGCCGAGCACAATCAGCGTTGCCTTGGACGGCGCCTCGCTTCCTCTCACCGCAATTCCCCTTGGAATCGAGCGGCTGGGCGCGGGAAGCGCCGACGTTGATCTGAGCTTGGTTTACGAATCGCCCTACATCTCTTCGATCGACTTAATCACCGATCGGGTTCATTTCGACGGACTGACGGGCGATTTAGATATTGTGAAGCCAGACAATAGCGATCTGGCCGATGGGATGGAGATTACGCCCGGCGGCGCCGTCGAGTTGAACTCTGCTACCGCTACCGATGCCAGCAAGCTCGTGCCGTTACGTTTGCATGCCATTGCGCCCACGAGCGCCAGCGGCGACTACACGCTGTCGTTTGATAGCTCGAAGATTCGCATCTGGAACAATTCCGACGGCACCAGCGAGGTGACCAGCACAACCACGTTCGCTGGCAGTTCAACTCATCTGGTCTATGTCGAAGGGCGGATGCTGAGCACCAGCGTCGGCGAGGTCGAAGTCCAGTTGCTGTGGACCGATAGCACGTTGACCGATGAAGAACTGGATCGCGTGGCGCTGACCGTGATCGAGGCCGATTTGGACATCGATTCGGACAACGACAACGGGCTTGGTGCGCCGGAACGCGACCAGAACGAAGACGATCTGGAAGCGGACATCGGCGAAAAAGGGAAGCTCGTTCGGGTTGCCGCGCCGGGCACCAGCGTTGAGAACGCGGAGTTGGTGGTCGAAGTGCCGGAGACGGCCGACCTTGCGCAGACAACGATCACGCTGACCTATGACGCGATTGCCCCTGGTGCCGAGGGGCTAGGATTGCGGTTGTGGCGCACCGACGGGACCGCGACGCGCAACGTGGGCGACGCCACGGTCGGCGGCGATTTCGTGGCCTCGGGCACCGTGTATGAGCCGTGGCAGTTGGGCATCACCAGCACCTCGCGGACCGTGACGCTTTATGTCGAAGGGACCGGGGCCGGTGAGGCGGAAATGACCCACACGATCAACCTGGAGGTCGATCCCGACGGTGCCTCCGGGATGTGGGAACCGGTGGAAGACGAGGTTCGCGTGTGGATGATCGGCGTCGATCTCGATGCCGAGGGGATCCCTGACGACAAGGAAGTCGAGCGTGGCCTGCGCGTCATTCGCAATACTGACAACGACAGCAACACCCAAGACGGCGATCTGACCCCAGGGGTGAACACCAACGAGAACGACTTGAAGAAACTGGAGATCGCCGCCCTATCGTCGATGGTCGCGATGGCGGCCAATGGCTGGACGTTGCGTTTAGAGACAGCAAGCACCGGCGGCTCAGGCGGCGAGATCCGGATTTGGGAGACGGCGCAGAAGAACAACCAGCAGACGTTGCCGGTTGCCTGGACCATTGGCACCGACACGATTCCGACCGAGCTGTGGGTGGAAGGGGTCGAGATCGGTCAGGTGACGCTCAATCTGGTGTTGGAAGACCCCAGCGGCTCGGTGCCGGCCGAGGTGGCTCGCGACACGGTCCAGGTGACCGTGGACGGAGCCGGCCACCGACAAAACCGCACGCCTGACCATGACAATACCTGCGGCTGTGGTTGTGTGATTTGTATTCCCGGCGGCGACACGGTCGATGCGTATGCCGGAAATGTTGTTACCCGATTCATCAACTCGGCTGGCGAAACCCTGCAATATTATTCCGACGCGCTGTTCAACTCCAATGTGATCTACAATTTTGCGGTTACCACAGGCGGCGCGGTACTCGATGGGTTGCGGGCTGAGTTAACGCTTGCCCCCCAGGGTGGCTCTACCACGGTCTCTTCGCAGACCTATCATCTCGACCCGGCTTTGGCGTCTGCCGACGAAACGATTCCGTTTGCCGCAGAGATCGATGCGTCTTCGATGTCGACCGGCACCTACGAATTAACCGCCCGCTTGACTCTGGTGGACGACTCGATCGAAACCGAATACCTGTTCACGGAACTGGTGTTCATCGACAATCGGGCCAGTGAAGAACCGTTTGGCGAGCGGTTTCGGCTCGACTCGCTCGATCGGATTTATCCCTTCTCCGGCGGATTCATGCTGAGCCGGGGCGACAACACGGCCTCGCGGTTTTGGGAAAACCCGGACGGGTCGTTTACCACGCCCGACGAAACGTACAGCAATGCCGTGAAAGGCCCGCCCGGCGGCGGTTCGACCGACGGTTGGACGATTACCCACAAGTTTGGCAACGCCGACGAGTACAACTCGGACGGCTTGCTGGTGGCCCGCTATGACGCCAATGGGAACAAAACCGAGTACCAATATACCAACGCCGACGGCGGCCCGCTGGCCGACGACTTGGCCAAGACGATCGACCCGTTTGGCCGCGAGACGACGTACGCCTATGTGGCCGGGCTGCTCGATACGGTGACCGATTACGCTGGCCGCGTGACCGAGTACAACTACACCGGCGGGCAGTTGACCGAAATCGTCCATCCCGACCCAGATGGCGCCGGCGGCGCGAACAGCCCGACCGACAGGTTTTTCTACGATGCCGATGGACGGCTCAGTTCGCGGCTTGGCCCCCGCAAGAACGCGGCCTATCGCCAGGAAACGTTTTATACGTACGACGACCATGGCCGGGTGACGAGCACCACCAAGCCGGACGGTTCGGTGTGGGGAATCGATTACCTGCACCAGGCGGCCGGACTGGACCCCGGTAGCGCCGCTGCGCCGGTTCCCTATACGCCGCTCGACGAGGCGCTGGCCACCGTGACCGACGGACGTGGGAACCAGACGAAGTTGGACACCGACTCGATCGGCAACACGACCCTCGAGGTCGACGCCCTGGGCAACCGGTTTGTCTACGAACGGAACGAACGGGGCCTGGTGACCAAAACGATCGAGGCCGACCCGGACGATTTTACCGCCAGTGGCGGCACCAACGGGCCACTGTTGGCGCCGGTGAACACCTATGAATACGACAGCCTGGGCAATGTGACCAAGCACACCGTGCCGACCGCTTTGGGCGATTTGAGCACGGTCTTTTCCACCTGGACGTACAACACCAAGAGTCGGGTGACCCAGCACGTCGACGAGATCGGTCGAGTGACCAACTACCGGTACACGACCGACGGCGTGACCGAAGACCCGGATGGACCGGACGTGTTGAGCATCACTCGGGTGATGAGCGATCAGCCCGATATTACCTGGTCGTATACCTACACCACCGTGGCCGGCGTGGCCGGGCTGCTGGCGACCGAAACCGATCCCGAAGGTCGAGTGACCACGTACGATTACTACCCGGCCGGTGACAGTCGCGACCGGCAGGGTTGGGTCAAGTCGATCACCTATGCCACTGGCACGCCGGACGAAGCGACCGTGTTTTTCGATTACGACACGGCCGGCAATCTGATCGCTAGGGTCGATGAACTCGGCAGCCTGACCGATTATGAAACCCAGCGTGATTCGGAGACGCCGGGGGGCAACATCACGACCAGTCCGGCCCACGTGACCCGATATCAGTACGATAACCTGAACCGGATGGTCCGCACAATCGAGGCCGATCCGGACGGGGCCGGCGGGGTCAGTTCGCCGGTGACCATCTATCGGTACAATCCTGACAACACGATCAAGGAAATCCAAGACGCCCTGGGCAACGACACGCTGTACGACTACGACCAGATGCAGCGGGTGACCAAAATCACCGAGGCGATTACCGGGATCGAAACAACGTTTGAATATGATGACAACGGCAACCTGATCAAGATGGTCGATCCATTGGGCCGCGAGACGACCTATGAATATGACGTGCTCAACCGGCTGGTGAAACAGACCGATCCGGACCCCGACCCGACCGATCCGACCGATCACGGGGCCCCGGCCACCGAGTTTGCCTACGACCAGTTGAGCCGGCTGATTTCAGTGACCGATCCGCTGGGCAACGTGACCAGCTATGAATACGATGCCCGGCACCGGTTGGTTGAACAGACCGATCCGACGCCGTATGACCCGACGCAAGCGCTCGAGGTGAGCACGCTGGCCAACATCACGCAGGTGACCCAATTTACGTATGACGACGCCCACCAGCTGCAAAGCGTTTCGGAACTGCACGTGAACGAGGCAGGCGACACGGTCGTCCGGCGAACGGCGGTCGAACACGACTACGACGACCTGGGTCGGGTGACCGAAACCCGCTCGGCCGACGTGCCAGGGGCTCGGCCGGTTGTGCAATATGCCTACGACCAGGCGAGCAACCTGCGCTACGTGACCGACGGGCTGGGGAACACGACCGAATATCAATACGACGAGCGGGATCGGCTAGTGGCGATGCTCGACCCTCAAGAGTCTGGCACGGAACCTGCGCTATTTACCGCAGTCGATCCCGATAGCGCGTCAGTACGCAACATTCGCCCGGTGACCCAATATGCGTATGACGACGCGAACAATCTGGTGCTGGTGCGCGATCCCTTGGATCGGCAGACCTCGTATCGTTACGACGGGTTGAACCGCTTGACGACGCTGGTCGAGCCGGACTTCAACACCGGGTTGGCCCCGGCCGACACCAATGGCGATGGGGTGCCGGACGCCACGCCAGGCGCGAACATGCCGGTTACCGAGTATGAATACGATCAGGTACACAACCGTACCGCGCAGATCGACCCCGAGGGGAATCTGACTCGCTGGTTCTACGACGACATCTATCGGGTGACCGCGGTGGCCGAAGAACGGCCCGACGGTGCTCAAACTCCGTTTAGCGAAGTGATCGACCCGACCAGCACGACCGTCCAGTCCGAACGCCCCGTCACGCAGTTCGTCTACGACGTGGCGAGCCAACTCAAGAGCGTGATCGACCCGCTGGGCCGGACCACCAGTTACCGGTATGACGACCTGGGCCGCGTGGACCGTGAGGTGTCGCCCGACCCGGCCACCGGCGCAGGTACGGCCGACACCGCCACGCCCGGCGACGACACGCCACACATGTTTTACAACTACGACGCGATCGGCAACATGCTGAGCGAAGTGTCGTACCTGGGCCTCGACGGTTCGAGCACTCCGCAGTTCTCGACGATGGCCTATGAATACGACCAGTTGTATCGGGTCTTCAAGTCGATCGACGAAAACGGCGACGCCACCACCTATGAACGTGAACCGGTCGGCAACCTGCTGGCGCTAACCGACGCGGTTGGCAACACGACCACTTGGGCGTACGACGCGGTTGACCGCACGATCGAAGAAACCAACTCGCTG
>JANQPJ010000408.1 GCA_028289525.1 Pirellulales bacterium | reverse complement strand
AGCGCGGGGACCAGTTTCAGCCCGGTCCCCGCCTTTTGACTTTCCGTGGTCGAGCGACCACGGCCTCATTGAAGCCAATCAGCTGGCCGTCGAGGTGTGGATCAGGCCGACCTTTCCGTGGTCGAGCGACCACGGCCTCATTGAAGGGATCTTTGGCGCACGTGGCAGATATTCGCTATCTTCCTTTCCGTGGTCGAGCGACCACGGCCTCATTGAAGGCGACCTGGATTGCCTCGATCGAGACAGCCCCACGGAAAGCTTTTCGTCACATCGCGAGTTTGTATTGTCAGTAGTGGCTTCAATGAGGCCGTGGTCGAGCTCGACCACGGAAAGGGTGTTACCTCATCTGATCGACGCGCGTTTCAACGACCACTTCAATGAGGCCGTGGTCGCGACCACGGCCTCATTGAAGCACCACGGCGCTCTCGGCGTGGTTTTCCTCGCTGAAAAAGCGCGGCTCGATTGCCGGAGTGTGACTGCTACTTTGAGGCAAATTGGTCGCGCAGCGCGTCGAGGATTGGGGCAAAACGCTCGCTGGTGCCGTGAATTGTAAAACGCCGTGCATTCTGGCTCTCGACCTCGATTTGCACCACCAGATGTTCGCGCGGCAAACAGCCTGCCACACGGTCGGCCCATTCGACCAGTGAAATGCCTTCGCTGTGAAAATATTCGTCGACCCCTAGCTCCAAAAACTCATCTTCATCGGCCAGACGATAGGCATCAAAATGGTAGACTGGCATCCGACCTGGATACTCTTGGACCAGTACAAAGGTCGGACTCACAACTGCTGTTCGAGGCACTCCAAGCGAAACCGCGATCGCCTGCACGAACCGTGTTTTGCCAGCCCCTAGTGTGCCACAGAGCGCAATGACCGTTCCTGACGCTAGCTGCTGGGCAAATGCGGCTCCTAACTGATCGGTGGCCGCCAAATCGCTCGCTTGGAATTCAAACACGTTCATCGTCAGCAGTTCCGTGCAAATATCCTTTGGCTGTCAACGCCGTCAGGCGGCCTGACCTGTCTTCCATCCATAGCCCAGCCTGTTCGACCATCCGGCCGATCGGGTAGAGCGCTCCGTCCAATGGTCGCTCAGCTAAGATTCGCTTGGCCTCGGCCGACGAGACGGCCAGCACCAACTCGAAATCTTCGCCATCGGACAACGCATGTTCCAGCGACGTTCGTCCATCGTCAGCGGCCGCTTGCTCGCCTGCTGACGAAATCGCGATCTGACGCTGGCATAGCACCGCACCACACCCGCTGGCGATGGCCAGTCGACTGACGTCGAGCGCCAGGCCATCGCTCACATCAATTCCGGCGTGCAACTGGTAGCGATGATTGAGCAGCAGGGCCTCATCAACCTTGGGTTCGAAGCAGGCATGGTGGCCTAGCAAACTCCCGCCAAACGGCCCGGTGGCGATCAGCACATCGCCAGGCAACGCGCCGGCGCGTGTCAGCGAACCAGCTTCAGTCACTTGTCCCAGGGCTGTGATACTCACGACCAATGGCCCATCGGTCACGTTGGTGTCTCCGCCGGCAATGGCTACCTGATACCGGTCGGCAAGCGGCAACACTCCTTCGAGCAACCGGCACGCCACTTCCAGTCCAGACGAACGTGGCACGGCTAGCGAAATGACCACTGCCACTGGCAAGGCGGCCATGGCGGCCAAGTCGCTCAGGTTAACCGCCAGGGCTTTGTAGCCTGCCTGCTCGGCCCCTAAGCTCTCCAGGCGAAAATGGACGCCGTCGATCAGCAGATCGGTCGTCACAACACAATCTGGTCTAGCAGTCAGGTCGAGCACTGCCGCATCGTCACCAGGCCCGATTTTGAGCAGGGGATGGGCAGGCAGGCGACGTTCGAGGTGGGCAAGAAATTCGGCTTCCATAGCCCGCTAAAGCAAGTTGCTTTTTACCATGGCGGACACGACAAGCGTTTTCGCCGAGGTTTTCCGACGAAACACCGGTACGCATTTGGGTAGTTTGCTCTTAAGGTAGCGTTTGGGCGAACCGTCGGCAATTGCCTACAAACGCTTATTGCCGACTTGTCCGACTATGCCGGGCAATCGTCAGGTGCCCAAACAGCGTTTCTCGATTGCGAACGATGTAAAATTTCAGTGGCTCTAGGTCGGCCAGGTCAGGTCGGCTCAGCACATAAGCCACGTTGTCCATCGACACGGTTTCCCAAATGTGCATTCCCACCAAGATGTCGCCTGGCCGAATCCGCTGCTGGGCAGCCGGGCTGCCGTCACGCACGGCGGTCACTACCAGCCCGCCGTTGTATCGCGAGCTGAGCTGGGTTCGTTGAATCGAAGAGACCGGCTTCAGGCGAACGCCCAAATTGTCCCAAGCACGTTGCGCCACCGACCGCGGTTTTGACGACTGCGTGGCGAGCACCAAACTCATGGGAACCTGCTTACCATCCCGCTCGACAATCGCGTCAATCTCTTCGCCTGAGCGACGGCCCAACAGGGCACGCTCGACGTCCAAGTGTCGCTTTACCCGAGCGCTACCAAGCTTGAGAATCACGTCTCCCCGCTGGAAGCCACCCATCGCTCCAGGGCTGCCATCGACGACCCGATCGACCACCGCCCGACCTTCACTCTTCGACGACGGCCGAAATACCAAACCATGCCAGTTGCCGTCGACCACCTTCGAGGTGAGTAAATCACCAGTGACATCGAGCACGCGGCTCACCGGAATGGCAAAGCCAATCCCTTGGGCTCCAGCTCGCACCGCGACGTTCACGCCAATCATCTCACCGTCGATGTTCAGCAGCGGGCCGCCTGAGTTACCAGGGTTGATGCTGGCATCGGTCTGAATCAGGTCTTCGTACTGCTGGGTATCGCTCACCTGAACCGTGCGATGCAGCGAGCTGATGATGCCTCGGGTAACCGTATGTTCGTAGCCATAGGCATTCCCTACGGCAATCACGTCTTCGCCAGGCAATAAGTCGTCGGACGAGCCGATCTCGATCACCGGCAGCTTGCGATCGGCATTGATTTTGATCACCGCTAAATCGGTTCGCGGATCGTAGGCCACCAGGCTGGCGATGTAGGTACGACCGTTGTCGAGCGTGACCTGAATCCGCCGTACCCCTTGGACCACATGGTGGTTGGTGACAATGTAGCCCCGGGGATCGATCACCACGCCGGTGCCCATGCCGTTCACGCGGCGCGGCGACTCGGCATGGCCAAATTCGTCGTACGAGTCGGGCAAGGTCTTCTGGCCGTGGATATTCACGACCGAGCCGCGGGCAGACTCCACTGCCCGAACGATCGCGTTGCGACGTGCTTCAGAGCCGTAGACGAGAGACGCGCCAACCACGATCGCCGTCATGGCCGTCATCACGACCAAGGACCGGCGGAATACAGACGAACTTCGAGCCAAGGTGTGCATCAATATGATTCGCCGGTGGGTCTGGGTCGATTGCCGACTCGCGCAAACCGTCGACCGTGTGCCCTGCGGGTGATGGGCAAGCAGGCCAGCAACGCTCTTGCTCAAATCTCCCCCTCACATGGCGTAGTCTGTCGATCCTGGCCCCTGGTGCCAGGCGACAACCGTAGCGGTCACGCCAACGCAAAGGTGATTAGCCGAGCGTAGGGTTCAGCTTTTGCGATACGCCAATAACATCGGTCTTGTCAGATCGACCGCTTAAGAGGGCATACGCTCAGCCGTTATAGACTGCCCAGTCTTCCGATGGCGCTGCCAGAAACGGCAAAGCAGGAAAAATAGGAGGACTGTTCTGGCAAGGCTTCTCAGTTAGGGCCGACTGCGAACCGGGCGCCAAGCAGGGCGCTGCGACCGCTGGACCCAACGAGTCGGATCGGGATGCTGTGCCGGCTGGGCTGAGCGCCGTACGACTACGCTTTTCAGAGACTTGGGAACTGTCGGGGGCGGGTCGTGGGTCGACTGCCAAGCGTCTAGATCGCCTGCCTGTGACGTGGCAGCGACCAGCACATTCGGTTGCTGGCTGCGACGAATCGTACGTCGCGACGCTGTTTTGGCGACTTTGGGGGCCGTAGAATGGCGAGCGCGCGCTATACGGCTTGCCCGACCTGGGCGGCCCTGGGGCGAACGCCTGGTCGTCGAGCCAGCAGGCGGCAATACCAGTTCTCCTGGAACCTCGATCGCTTCCGCTGGCGCGGTGAGCACTTTTTGTGGATCAGGAGTTTGAAGTTCAGGCTGGGGCGGTTTAAAAACCGGTCGCGTAGGGACCGGATGGAAGCTTCCTGGTCCATTGTACATTGCAGGACCATGTTGGTGACCAACACCGTAATAGGCAGGCCCACCAGCAGTATAGCCCTCTGGATGACTTAACCCCAGCGACCAGTCGCCACGGAGCAAAAACCCCTGACAGCAACAGCCTAGCTGGGGGGCGACGGCCATCGTGATTGCCAGGCAACTGATCACCCAATGAGGATTGGAGACAAATCGTGTCATGGTCTGTTCTACTGTCAGTAGGTCAGGGTTTTCTGTGCAAAAGCGCAGCGTGATCTGTCACACACCATGGCATCGGCTGCCAAGCAGCCTGAATATTAGGAATAATCGGAAAAGTTTCGCTAAACCGCCAGATTGCCAGGCACTGTTTTAAAACCGTAGAAGCCTGAAGCGCCAGCGAAGGAATTTCTGTCTAACAATTCCTTCGCTGGCGCTTCAGGCTTCAAATCTTGGCATCGAATGTGTTTTAAAACAAATCGCTAGAGCGAGTCGCTCTTTACCGTAGCGGACGACACCTAGTTTTCGCCGAGGTTTTCGGACGAAATACGACTACGAATGATCCGAAATTGCTCTAG
>JANQPJ010000405.1 GCA_028289525.1 Pirellulales bacterium | reverse complement strand
GGGCTTGTATTTGAGTGGTTTTCAAAACACCAGAAATATTTGCCGCACACAGGAAGACTGCAAAGTCGTTTTCTCACAAAAGCAGCGACCGGTGGGCGCTGCTTTTGACTGCAATCCTCCTGGCACACTCCGTGCGCCGACCGGATTGTACCGGTGCGCCTGGCAATGCCGGTTCGAGAAATTAGATCTCAGCCTGACTGTAAAAAAACAATGAATGACGGCAAACGGAAATCGCACAAACTGCCGATAACTCCCTTTATTGTCATTTATCCCATTTTACATTATCAGCACACTTGAGTTTAGTTTGCTCATGTTGTGCGTTTCAAGGAGGAACTTGCTTCATATGTTGACCCGTTCCCGGCAGATAATGGACCTCGATGACCTGCGGAAATTTGTCAACGCGACCCTTTGCGAAAGTGAGCAACTGGAAATTGGCGCGTTTCACATTTCGGAACGAATTCTGATGCGAGGTGGCAAGCCGTGCGGCATCTTCTTTTGCTTGCATGGGCCACGAAGTGTAAAGATTACCGCGATTTGGGAAACCGATCGCAACACGGTGTTGTTCTACGGATCGTCCGGCGAACGATTTCAGAAGACCCAACTGACCGCAACGCAACGCCTGGAGTTGGGCTTGACCGGTTAGCGGAGCATGGTGTACATAAATACACATGCCCTGCAATTCTAAATACACGGAGGTAAAGAATGCTTGTATTGTCCCGCAAGGAGACGCAACGGATACGGCTTGGAGATTCGATCGTGGTGACGGTCGTACGACTATCTGGCGACAAGGTTCGCCTGGGGATCGAGGCCCCCGACGATGTGCTGGTGTTGAGAGACGAATTAGAGCCTCATGAGCAGACGAAAGTGGCGGCCGAGCTAGTGGCTCCAGCCGCTTAACCACACGTTGGACACGCGACATCTGAAAACAATCTTGGAACGACAACAACGGTTGGCAAACTTCACAGGCGAACTCCCCCCGGCAAACAACAGAGCGTGGACAAAAACCAAGCGTGTGACGCGGTCCTGCCTGACCGCGTCACACTCTTTTTTGTTGGGAGAAGGTCTCTCGTTCCCAAGCTCTGCTTAGGAACGAGGTTGAACTGGATTGCTCAAGCAAGTCCATGAAAAATGTTTCGCGAGCGGTCACCGACCGCTGTTATGAACAGTAATGAGTCCGTTTTCATGCTCATAAGCAGCAGTGCCCAATGAATTACGGCTCCCCTTCGCGCAACTGGTCAAAATATTGACGGGCGTGTTGTTGGTGTTTCTTGGGAAGTCGGGTACCGGCCAAGGGGTCGGCCGCTTCACGTCGGGCGGCTTCCATTTCCGATTTGATCCCTTCGACCACCTTGCCTTTCAGGTTCGGGCCGTGGGCTTCGCCAATCTGCACCGCCTTGCCTTGGCCGACACGATGTCGTTCGCGTGAATCGAACGTACCGGTGGGGTCTTTTTCCTCAGGCCGATTGCCTGCTCCTGGTCCTGCGCCGAGCTGATTCCCAGGGCCAGGTTGTTGTCCTGGGCCGGCCTGGCCAGGCAAACATGTTTGGCAGCCGCCGCCACCGCAGGAGTTGCAATTCATCGCATCCTTGGCCTGGGCGATCTGAGCCAGCGCCTCGTCCAGCATTTCAAGCTCTTCCTGATCTTGAGCCATTTGCTCCAGGTCTTGGGCGATTTGCTCTAATTGCTCGGCCGCCTGATCGAACTGTTGCTGATTGAGCTGCTCAGCGGCTTGGCCTAACTGATCGGCCAGTTCTGACATTTTGGCCATTTGCGATTGCTGTTCGCCTAGCCGATCGAGTTTCTGACGAAGCTGTTCAGCCTGGGCTTCGTCGCCAGCGGCATTGGCTTGCTGAATTGCCTGACGCAGCTGTTCGCCGGCTTGGCGATGTTTTTCCGCCGCTTGTTTCAGTTGGTCCTTCATCGCTTCCAACTGTTTGGCAAGTTGCTGGCGAGCCTGATCGTCGAGCTTGGCGCCGCGCAGCATTTCCTTCAGTTGGTCGATTTGCTCTAGGGCTTTTTTGAGGTCGCCCTCGCGCAAGGCTTTGGCCAACCGGTCCGCCGGGCCTTGGTGGATGTTCTTCAAGCCTTGCAACTGTTTTTTCAAGGCTTCCGAAGCCCCAATGGCCTGACGGCGTTTTTTCAGGTCGCGGGCTAGGTCGTTCAGCTTGATCATCGCTTGGCGGCGGTCCGAAGTTCCCTGTTCTTTCAGAGTTTGGGTTTTCTCTTCCAACTGTTTGAACAGGCCTTCGGCGTCCTTGAGCCCACGTTCGGCCGCTTGTTGGCGACGTTTGGCCAGCTTGCGCCGTAGCATGTCGGCCGATTTTTTCACCTGACGCTTGGTCGTCGGCGACGTGGTTTCCGCCTGAGCCGACTGAGGAGGTTGGGCGTCGGGAACAAACATCGCCAGCACGAATACGGCCAGCGCAGGGATCAGCGGCAACCAGGCGCGGGGGCCCAACCGAGGCTGAAATGCCGTTGTGACATCGAGCCCCGCGGCGCGCCGGGTGGCGTCTTGCAAGAGTGCTTGGCCTGCCTGGGTGTGCAGTTGCTCGTCGCTCAGCGCCAGCGTGGTCGAGACACGTTCTTTCAGGCCAAAGCGGCGATCAATTTCGAGTGCTGCCGCGACCGGGCCGTGCCCACGATACCAAGCCCAGGCTGCAGCAAACGCGAAGCCAATGCCCACCGCCGAACCGGTCCAGGCAAGCGTCCACGGGCGAGCAGCAACCGGCAAGGGAACGACCTTGCCTACGGCCACTGCGATGGCCGCAGTCGCCAGCGTTGCCAGCAAGCACCAAGGCAGGGCTGATAAAAAGCGTTCGACGCCCAAACGCCAGGTGGCCGATTGGACTTTGTTTTTCAGTTCATCCATGGGGAAACCGTAGGAAGCGGATGGACGGTCGGGGGCGGTGGGCCCAATTGCATTGAATTGGATTTCTAAAAACCAACGCTCACTTTGACTCATTCAATTATACAAAATTGTCTTGACTGGAGTGTGGCAATTTTTTCCCCTAGCCGCGACGCGACGCGTCGCCGGGATCCCTAAAGCAAACGCTTCAGTCCACTAAATGTCATCGGTTT
>JANQPJ010000404.1 GCA_028289525.1 Pirellulales bacterium | reverse complement strand
GCGGTCGGTGACCGCTCGCGAAACGGCTGAATTTTTCTGTTTCGCGAGCGGCCGCCGGCCGCTGCTTTGGTGGAATCGACGACTTTGCAATCCTCCTGCAAAAACAGCGGTCGGTGACGAAGCGCGAAACACTCAGTTTTGCCTGTTTCGCGCTTCGACCACCGGTCCCTGCTTCTCGACTTTGCAGTCCTCTTATTCCCTAAGCAGTCAAACGTTGTCTGGCAGGCCAGCTTATGCGATACTAGAACGATGGCTGCTCGTCCGTTGGTCGGTGTTGGGGTATCGAACGCCCATCGACTTGCTGCGCTTCAGTTGACGGTGGTGCTGGCAGATGATGCTTGCTAGCACAGTGTGGCGAGCCTCGCCGGGCAGGATGTCCACCGTTGGTATCAATCCGGATGCCAACCCGATTGGTTGCCCCGATTCCATTGATCCATTCCAGTTGAGCCTGCGCCTATGTCTATTGCCGAATCTGTCCGCACCTCTGCGATCGAGGAGCAGTTGCAGTCCAGGATCTTGGTGCTCGACGGTGCGATGGGCACGATGGTCCAGGGACTACGATTGAGCGAACAGGATGTGCGGGGCCAACGGTTTGCCGAGCATACCAAGGATCTGAACAACTTTGTCGATATCTTGTGTCTCACACGGCCAGACGACGTGACTGAGATTCATCGCCGCTATTTTGAAGCCGGCGCGGACATTGTCGAAACCAATACGTTTGGGGCCAGCCCGGTGGGAATCGCCGAGTTTGACCTGCCGGACGAGCTGATTGACGAGATCAACCACGCGGCGGTTCGCTGTGCCCGGCAGGCGGCCGATGAGTTCACCGAACGGACGCCTGACCGGCCTCGGTTTGTGGCTGGTTCGATCGGGCCGACCACCAAGCAGACGGCGATCTCGACCAGGGTTGACGACCCCAGCTATCGAGATGTGACGTTCGACGAAATGGTCGCTTCCTACTACCGTCAAGTGAAGGCCCTGGTCGAGGCCGGCGTCGATGTTCTGTTGCCTGAAACCGTGATCGACACGCTGAACCTTAAAGCCTGTCTGTTCGCAATCCAGCGTTATTCCGAAGAATCTCAGGTTCGAGTGCCTGTAATGGTGTCAGGTACCTTTAATGACGCTGGCGTGACGTTTGTGTCGAGCCAGAACGTCGAGGCGTTTTGGAATTCGATTTCTCACGTGCCGTTGCTGAGCGTGGGGATGAACTGTGCGCTGGGACCGACCAAGATGCGGCCTTGGCTTCAAGAGCTGGCCGAGGTGGCTGGCGTGGCGGTGAGTTGCCACCCAAATGCTGGCTTGCCGAACGAAATGGGCCAGTACGATTTGTCGCCGGCTCGAATGGCCGAACTGGTTGGCGAGTTTGCCGAGAGCGGGTTGGTGAACATTATCGGCGGCTGTTGCGGAACAGGGCCTGACCACATTCGGGCAATCGCCGATCAGGTGCGCAACCGCCGGCCAAGAAAGACGCCTACCCCGGCTGCTTGGACACGTTTGAGCGGCCTGGAATCGCTCACGATCCGCCCAGAGAGCAATTTTCTGATGGTCGGCGAACGGACCAACGTGACCGGTTCGCGCCGGTTTGCCCGCCTGATTCTCAACGAACATTACGAAGAGGCCTTGGAGGTTGCCCGCCAACAGGTGGAAGGCGGGGCCAACGTGATCGACATCAACATGGACGAGGGGATGCTCGACAGCGTGGCCGCGATGACCAAGTTTTTGAACTTGATCGCCGGCGAGTCGGACATCGCCAAGGTGCCGATCATGCTCGACAGCTCGAAATGGGAGGTGCTCGAAGCCGGCCTGAAGTGTGTGCAGGGCAAGGCCATTGTGAACTCGATCAGCCTGAAGGAAGGAGAAGAGACCTTCCTGCGCCAAGCCCGGCTGGTGCGTCGCTATGGTGCCGCTGTGGTGGTGATGGCCTTTGACGAGACCGGTCAGGCGACCGAGACGGATGACAAGGTGGCGATCTGCCGCCGGGCTTACCAACTGCTGACCGAACAGGTGGGCATGCCGGCTGAGGATATTATCTTTGACCCCAACATCCTGACCGTCGCCACTGGGATCGAGGAGCACAACAACTACGCGGTCAACTTTATTGAAGCGGTTCGGCAGATCAAGCAGGTTTGCCCGGGCGCCAAGGTCTCTGGCGGGGTGAGCAACATTTCGTTCTCGTTTCGCGGCAACGATCGGGTGCGCGAGGCGATGCATGCGGCCTTTTTGTATCATGCCATTCGGGCTGGGCTCGACATGGGCATCGTCAATGCAGGGCAGCTCGAAGTCTACGAACAGGTTGATCCAGGGTTGCTCGAAGCCGTGGAAGATGTTTTGCTCAATCGGCGGCCCGACGCGACCGAGCGGCTGGTCGAACTGGCCGAAACGTTTAAAGGGCAGGGGGGCGCGGCCGAGGCGGAGACCGAGGCCTGGCGCGAAGAAGATGTTGCGAGCCGGCTCAAACATGCCTTGATTAAGGGCATCGTCAAGCATATTGATGAAGATACCGAGGAAGCCCGACAGCAGTATGCGACCTGTTTAGAGGTGATCGAAGGCCCGTTGATGGACGGGATGAGCGTCGTTGGCGATCTGTTCGGCGAAGGCAAGATGTTTCTGCCTCAAGTGGTCAAGTCGGCTCGCGTGATGAAGAAAGCGGTCGCTTATCTAGAGCCGTTCATGGAGATAGAAAAAGAGGCCGCCGGAACGGCCCATCAGGCTCGCGGCAAAGTGCTGTTGGCCACAGTCAAAGGCGACGTGCACGACATTGGCAAGAACATTGTCGGCGTGGTGCTGGGCTGCAATAGCTATGAGGTGATCGACCTGGGAGTGATGGTGCCGGCCGATAAAATTCTCGACGCTGCGATCGAACACCAAGTCGACATGATCGGTTTGAGCGGCTTGATTACGCCCAGCTTGGACGAAATGATCCATGTCGCCCGCGAGATGGAACGCCGCGAGATGGAACTGCCGCTGCTGATCGGCGGGGCCACGACCAGCGCCAAACACACGGCCGTCAAAATTGCTCCGGTCTACAGCCACACGGCGATTCACGTGCTCGATGCCTCGCGGAGTGTGGGGGTCGTCGATCAATTGAACCATCCGGAGTCGCGCCAGCAACTCGATGCCGAAAACCGCCGGAAGCAGAGCGATTTGGCCGAGTCGTATCGGAAACGCCAGAGCGTGAAGCTGGTGCCGTATGAACAAGCGTTCGCACAGCGATTCACGACCGATTGGCAGACAGTTGATATTTCTGTGCCAGAGTTTCTCGGCACGCGCACGTTGACCGACTTCTCGTTGTCGGAGATCCGCGATTACATCGACTGGTCGCCATTCTTCCTGACTTGGGAGATGAAGGGCAAATATCCGGCGATTCTGAGCGACGAAAAACTCGGCGAACAGGCCCGCCGGCTGTTTAACGATGCCCAGCAACTGCTCGATACGCTGATTGCCGAACAACAGTTGCGCGCCAATGCGGTGTATGGGTTTTGGCCGACGGCCTCTGAAGGCGAGGAGATCGTGGTCTATCGGGATGATTCACGGCAAGAGGAAGCATGCCGGTTCCATGCCCTACGGCAGCAATGGGAACGCAAAGGTCAAAACGTGTTCTACTCGCTGGCCGACTTCATCGCCCCGGTCGACTCAGGTCGCCAGGACTATTTGGGCGGCTTTGCAGTGACTACCGGCATCGGTTGCGACGAACTGGCGGCCCGCTTTGACGCTGACCATGACGATTATCAGTCGATTTTGGTCAAGGCGCTCGCCGACCGTTTGGCCGAAGCGTTTGCCGAACTGCTGCACCGTCAGGCACGCCAGGATTGGGGATTTGGCGCGTCCGAATCGCTGAGCAACGAAGAGTTGATTGCCGAGAAGTACCGGGGAATTCGCCCTGCGCCCGGCTACCCTGCTCAACCGGACCATACTGAGAAGCAGACGCTGTTCGAATTGCTCAATGTCGAACAAGAAACCGGCATTTCACTGACCGAGCATTTTGCGATGATGCCTGCCGCGTCGGTCTGTGGGCTCTATTTTGCCCATCCGCAGGCTCGTTATTTTGCGGTCGATCGGGTTACCCGAGATCAGGTCGAGGATTATGCCAGACGCAAGGGAATGCCGATTGCCGAAGTGGAACGCTGGCTGTCGCCCAATTTGGGGTATGAGCCAGGGAGCTGATAGTAGCAGGCACACGGAGTGTGCCTGCCACTTTGCCTCGCTTTTCGGCGACCAGACGATTGCATCGACCTGAAGCACTGGTTCAACGTTCGGCAGTCGTAGCCCAGGGCCAATCAGTTTTTCAAATTGGTGAAGGTTTAAGGGCCCCCTAACCCGACGCGTAAGCGAGGCATTTCTGGTTGTTTTCCTCGCTTACGCGTCGGGTTAGGGGGCTCTTAAAAACTTCCTAGATTGAAAAAATGAATCACCCTGAGTCGTAGCCCAAGTTCGCAGACAATCTCGGTTGTGTCGGGTAGGAGAGAGGCGATTCTCATCGCTGTTTCCCGATCGCTTCATTGGCAGAACCGACGGAACGCGCAAGCTCAATAAATGCTGAAATGTAATCGATTTCGGCATCCAGTTTTCGTAACCCAAGAAAAATCTGTTTGCTGATACCGTCCTTTCCAAGTTGGATCGGAACCAGCTCGAAACGGTGCTGCTGCTCCATGACCAACCAACGAGGCAGTGCCGCAACTCCTCGGCCGCAGGAAACCATCTGTAGCATGACTTCCGTTGTTTCAATGAGCTTGTGCCGCTTGGGCGAGATTCCTGCAGGTGTTAGAAAACGACTGAAGACGTCGAGTCGGTCGATGGATACCGGGTAAGTGATGAGTGTCTCATCAGCAAGTTGTTCCGGCTCAATAAAATTTTCCTTTCGTAAGTGATGAGCGTTGTCGACTACCAAAACCTGTTCGTAGTCGAACACAGGATCAAAGATTAGCCCTTTCTTCTTCAGCGGATCGGGTGTCACGAGAAGATCAATATCGTGGCCAAACAACGCATCGATTCCACCGAATTGGAATTTCTGGATGACATCTAGATCAACCGCAGGCCAAGCCTTCAAAAACGGCGCTGCGACTTTCAAAAGCCACTGATAACATGGGTGGCATTCCATGCCGATTCGCAGAGTTCCCCGTTCACCTTGAGCAAACTGTT
Organism: Pirellulales bacterium; assembly: GCA_028289525.1. Taxonomy (GTDB): domain Bacteria; phylum Planctomycetota; class Planctomycetia; order Pirellulales; family JAGQOS01; genus JANQPJ01. The sequence goes on along the minus strand of JANQPJ010000404.1, from coordinate 8,409 downwards.
CGAGTTGTTGCTCGGTGCGTTCGAGTTGCGGTAGAAGCCGGTTTGCTACGGACAACAAATGCTCGCCGCCCTGAGTGAGACGCAGTTGCCGACCTTCGCGATTCCAAATCTTGAGTCCCAATAGGCCTTCTAGCTTGCGAATCGAGTGGCTCAGTGCGGGTTGAGTCACAAACAACGACTCGGCCGCTGCGGTGACTGAGCCTAAATCATTTACGGCGCGGACGATCTCCAGATGCATACGTTCAATTTTTGGCACGAGTTTCCCTTGATGCTTACCCATTGGCTATGAGTAGTATTCATGTGTCGATCAGTTTTTATCATTTTTGTTCATGAAAGGAAAGCGATAGGCTTCTTCCAACGAGTCAACCGTTTTATTGCCAAATAGGAGTCCTTCATGGTCACAACGCACAATCTCGGGTTTCCTCGAATCGGAGCCAGGCGAGAACTCAAATTTGCCCTGGAGTCTTACTGGAAGGGAAAATCGTCGCGCGAGCAACTCGTGGCAATTGGGGCTGGCTTGCGGCAGCAAAACTGGGAAGCGCAACACCGACTCGATTATCTGCCTGTCGGCGACTTTTCTTACTACGACCAGATGCTCGACATGAGCTTCACCTTGGGCAATTTGCCTGAACGTGTCCGCGACTACGGCGGTGATACGTTGGACAACTATTTTCGTGTTGCCCGTGGCAGGTCAGCGGAATCTGCTGGGGCCGACGCGAGTTGCACGTGCGGCGTTGTTGCCGGTGAGATGACCAAGTGGTTTGACACGAATTATCACTTTATCGTTCCTGAGTTTACCGATGATACGGAATTCAACCTTGACGCAACTCGCCTGCTCGATCAGATCAGAGAAGCAAAATCACATGGAGTTGATATCAAGCCTGTGCTGATCGGCCCTGTGACTTATCTGGCGCTGGGCAAGGATAAGGACAATTCCAACAAATTGACGCTGTTGCCGAAAGTGTTGCGCGCTTATGGCCAGCTACTCGAGCAAATTGCTGTCGAGGGTATTGAATGGGTGCAGGTTGATGAGCCAATTCTGGTAGCCGAGTTGCGGCCAGAGTGGCAAGCAGCTTTCATGACGGCCTATCAGGAATTGGAAACCGACAAAGTTAAGCTGCTGCTGACAACCTACTTTGGCAAGCTGATTGACAATCTGTCGCTGGTGGCGTCACTGCCTGTCGCGGGCGTACATCTGGATGCGATCAACGCCCAGTGCGAAGTTGAACTTTTGATTGCGGCGTTGCCTGTCAATCGTGTTGTTTCATTGGGCGTCATCAACGGCCGCAATATCTGGAAGACTGATCTCGTCGAGCTGCTCGATTGGCTTGAACCGATCGCCTGTGAACTTGGTGATCGCCTTTGGCTTGCTCCATCTTGCTCCCTGCTGCATGTCCCGGTTGACCTCGATAGTGAAGAGAAGATCGACGCAGAAATCAAGCGGTGGTTGGCGTTTGCCAAACAGAAGCTTGAAGAGCTTGATGTGATCAAGGCAGCACTGGAAGGAGGACGTGAATCTGTTCGAGCAGAACTAGAATCGAATCAGTCTGCAATCACTTCACGTCGCCAGTCATCCCGAGTCAACAATCCGGCAGTCAGGCAGGCCATCGCAAGTATCGACGCACAATTCGGCAATCGCAGCAGCGTCTATGCCGATCGCGCCGCGAAACAGGCAGAGATTCTCGATCTGCCGAAGTTCCCGACGACGACGATCGGATCGTTTCCTCAGACGTCCGACATTCGCCGTGCCCGACGACATTTCAAAGCTGGAAAAATTGACGAAGCGGCCTATCTCGCTGCAATGGAAACCGAAATCGCTCGTTGTGTGCGTGAACAGGAGGCACTTGGATTGGACGTGCTTGTTCATGGCGAAGCCGAACGTAACGATATGGTCGAGTACTTCGGTGAACAACTCGACGGCTACGCTTTTACCGATTTTGGATGGGTACAGTCGTACGGTTCCCGTTGTGTGAAGCCGCCTATTCTGTTCGGTGACATCAGCCGACCGAATCCAATGACCGTCCAGTGGATCAAGTACGCCCAGTCACTCACAGACAAGCCGATGAAGGGCATGTTGACAGGCCCAGTGACCATCCTCAACTGGTCGTTTGTGCGCGACGACCAGCCTCGTAGCGAATCTTGCAAGCAACTCGCACTGGCAATTCGTGAAGAGGTTCTTGATCTGGAGAACTCAGGTGTACGCATTATCCAGATCGACGAAGCGGCTCTGCGTGAAGGGCTTCCGCTACGTCAATCGGAGTGGAGTGAATATCTCGACTGGGCCGTGGAATCGTTCCGCATCGCGGCCAACGGCGTTGCCGACGAAACACAGATTCACACGCACATGTGTTACTCGGAGTTCAACGATATCATTGAAGCGATTGCTGAGATGGATGCGGATGTCATCACGATTGAAACATCGCGGTCGGATATGGAATTGTTGGACGCATTTAAGGATTTCATGTATCCCAACGGAATCGGTCCCGGGGTCTACGACATCCACTCGCCAAACATCCCCAATGAGCAGCACATCCTTGACCTGATGGAAAAGGCCGCTGAAAGAATTCCTGTGGAACGGTTGTGGGTGAATCCCGATTGTGGACTGAAGACGCGTCAGTGGGAGGAGGTCATTCCCGCACTCAGCAATCTGATTTCCGCGGCGAAGCAGTTACGTTCGCGTTTGAGTCCTTGTGGTTAGGTGGAAGCGAAGGCTGCAGACCAAAGATAAGTTGCCTTGCTCGACGATGACTTCTGGGTTTGCCGAGGTGGAACGCTGGCTGTCGCCCAATTTGGGGTATGAGCCAGGGAGCTAGGGTTAGTCAGCCGTGTCCGGCGATGTAACACATCGCCGGACACGGCTAGATTCTCCCGTTTCGCGAGCGGTCACCGACCGCTGTTTTTGTAGAATCGTTGACTTTGCAGTTGTCCTGCCGACGAACGTGAGGCATTTGACAACCCGGCTGCCTGCGATACGATGAGCATACCGAGTATACAGATCTGAGGGATGGAGCGCGGCTTGGGAGTTGCCAGCCTGACGACCTATCCCGATTTAATATTTGACCAGCGAGGTAATGCGTCCGATGACTCAGCCGATCACCCAATTGGAGCACGCACGTGCCGGTACCGTCACGCCGGAAATGGAATTTGTCGCCCAGCGTGAAAATCTGTCGGCTGAGTTGATCCGCGACGAAGTGGCTGCCGGTCGGCTGGTGATTCCGGCCAATCGGGTCCATCTGGGCATGAAGCTCGAGCCAATGGGCATCGGCATCGCAGTGAAGTGCAAGGTGAATGCCAATATTGGCAACTCAGCAGTCACCAGCGACGAGGCCGGCGAGCTCGAAAAACTGCATACGGCCGTCCATTTTGGGGCCGACACGGTGATGGACCTTTCGACCGGCAAAGACATCGACCAGATCCGTTCGACGCTGCTTGCCGCCTCGCCGGTTCCGATTGGCACGGTGCCGATCTATCAGATGCTCGAAGAGCTTGGCGGCGAAATCGAAGAGATGACTGCCCAGCATTTTTTGGAGATGGTCGAACACCAAGCCAAGCAGGGCGTCGACTATATGACGGTCCACTGTGGCGTGCTGCTAGAGCATCTGACGCTGACGATGAATCGTGTGACCGGCATCGTCAGCCGGGGCGGCAGCTTGGTAGCCAAGTGGATGATGGCTCATCGGAAGCAGAACCCGCTCTATACCCATTTTGACGATCTGTGCGACATCATGCGGCAATACGACGTCACCTGGAGCCTGGGCGATGGCCTCCGGCCCGGTTCGATCGCCGATGCCAGCGACGATGCCCAATTTGCCGAACTCGACGTGTTGGGCGAGCTGACCAAGCGTGGTTGGGAGCGTGGCACTCAGGTAATGGTCGAGGGGCCAGGTCACATTCCCATGAATCAGATCGAGATGAACGTCCAGCGGCAGATCGAGGTTTGCCACGGTGCGCCGTTCTACCTGCTCGGCCCGTTGGTCACCGACATTGCACCTGGCTACGACCACATTACCAGTTGCATTGGGGCGGCCATGGCTGGCTGGCACGGGGCGGCGATGCTTTGCTATGTGACGCCGAAGGAGCACTTAGGGCTGCCGGAACGCGAAGATGTGAAGCAGGGGATGGTGGCCTATAAGATTGCCGCCCATGCGGCCGACGTGGCGCGGGGCAGGGCAGGGGCCCAGGATCGGGACGACGCGCTCTCGAAGGCTCGCTTCGAGTTCGATTGGGAGCAGCAGTTTGCCTTGGCGCTCGATCCCGAGACGGCGCGTCGGTATCACGACGAAACGTTGCCCCAAGACACGTTCAAGAGCGCCCATTTTTGCAGCATGTGCGGTCCAAAATACTGCTCGATGAAGATCACCGAAGACATCCGCGAGATGGCCCGTGAGCAGCCGCTTACACAGCTTGAGATCGAGAGCGCCAAGTCGGCTAGTTCGCACTAGACTTTGTCTCAAAACTCGCCGTCAAGCCATGAAGACGAATGTCATCATCGCTCACCGTTAGGCGGTTCAGCCCAAGCTTACTCAACGGGTAACTGTTCGATCATCGGCTCGATGGCCTTGATGATTTCTTCGGCCACCAGCCGGCAGCCGTGTCGGCTGAGGTGGTTGTCCCATTCTAGGTTGGGGTTGTTGCCTGCTTTGCGGTTGGCTTCAAATACTGCTTGGGTACTGACTGCGGGGAGCCCAAGTTCATCGCAGTATTTGAGGATTCTGGCAGGGTATAGACTTTGAGGGAAAAGGCCGGTGTCGTTTTCAGGGATAGTAATTGTAATGACCAACGGTTTGAATTGGTGTTCTTCTGAGAGTGTTTTGAAGGCGGCCAGCTCTTCTCGCACGCTGGCCCAAACTTTTTCGTCTTTTTCGGTCGCTTCGCCGTCAAGCATGCGGTCGGTGAAGCGTTTTCCGCTCGGTGGCTTCAGGGCTCGTAGGCTGGTGTTATAAGCCATCCAAAAAAACGCACTGTTTTTCAGCGCCAAGTAAGTGCGAGGCCAACGGCTACGGAATGCGGTGACCACTTTTTCTCGCTCGTTGTCATACTCTTTCGAGTAGTCGCCTTGGGGACGCATCGCAAAGTCATTGTAGTAGATGCCCATGGTGACGATGTCGGGCTTGAACGCCAGTCCTCGCAGGCGTAGCCAGTCCAGGTATTGATAGATGGCATAACGCTGGACCCCGCCGTTAATCGCTTCGGGGCGACGGTCAGGATATTTTTCGGCCAAAATCTCTTGAAGCTGATACGGATAGGTGTCCTCGTCTCCGATGCAATGGCCATAGGTGATCGAATCACCAACGCAGAGTACCCGCAAATCGCCTGAACGCCGTTCAGCATCAGGGCGAATTTCTGGTCCCCGACAGCTGCGCGAGTTAATCGTGGCTGGAAAGCCCACCGAATAGGCCTGTTGGTTGGGGATGAGTTCAAATCCCAAGCCAGGTGAAACTTTGTGCTCAGCCTGGGGAACCCCAAAGCCAGGGTAGCCAGGCTTATAGATTCGCACAGCAAGCTCACCCAGCAGCAGCGCAACCCCGATCGAAAACAGCATCAAGCAGACTTTGAGAAAAAACCGCCCGATGCCTGAACGCTGTTTGCCGGCTGGCGGCTGGTCTGGGGGACTATCTGTCATTGGGATACCTTGGGAAAGATTTAGAACAACGTGTAGATGAACGGCGCGGCTCCGGAACCGCCGAGCGCGATCAGCAAGCCCACGCCGAGCATGATGAGCAAGATCGGCAGTAGCCACCACTTCTTATTTTCCAACAAGAAGTACCAAAATTCGCCGATGATCGACGTGCGCTGCTCTTCAGCGGCTTGTTCAAACTTGCTTTTTTCGTCACTCATGTTCGAGCACCCTTAAGAGAGTAAGGCGGGCGGTTATGATTGGCGGAAGTAACTTTCGACGCCTTGTGGCGGTTGTTTGGCTTGCCAGTATGATGTTTGGTCGCGTTCTAAGGTGCGCGCCAAAGCATCACGGCCAATCAGGCGGAACACCAGAGCAAACGGCATGAACGCGAGCACGAAGATCAGCAGCATCACCACTTCGCTCAGCACGAAACCAATCGGAAATGCCACGATGGTTAGCGCCAAAAACAACGGTTTGATGGCCCGAGGGTAAACCCAAGAGATCGTTGCCAGGAGAACGCCGATGCCTAGCAGGCTGCCCAACAGTCGAACGTGCCAAGCTTCCCAAGCGCCAGGCCACACGCGGCCTGAAAAGAGCCAGCCGAGCAAGGGCAGTGCGACAAGCGAGATCGCGCCAAACTGGCGAAGCTGGCGATCGGTCGGTTGCCAATTGATCTCAACGGCGGCCATTTGATTTTCGTCCTCAAGCTAGTGGGGGCTAATCGAGCTGGAATTGAGCTAAATGTTCGTCTTTCTCGGCGTCCGAAATGTCTGCCTGTTCTTCTCGTCGCAAGATGCTGCGCCCAAGGACCAACACATCCATCTGCGTCGCCCGAAAGCACCGGTAAGCGTCTTCCGGAGTGCACACAATCGGCTCGCCACGCACGTTGAAACTGGTGTTGATCAGCACCGGACAATCGGTCTTTTCATAAAACGCGGTGAGCAGCCGGTGGAACAGCGGGTTGCGCTCGTCGTCGACCGTTTGCACGCGGGCCGAATAGTCGACATGGGTAATGGCCGGCAGCGTCGAACGCTTGAAGTGGAGCTTGTCGATCCCAAATGCCTGGTCATACTCGTCGCCAAGTGTGGTGCGAATTTCGTCACGCACCGGGGCCACCAACAGCATGTAGGGACTCTCTTCACGCTCGCGCATCTGAAAGTGTTCGTGCACATGATCGTGCAGCACCACCGGAGCAAACGGCCGGAACGATTCGCGAAACTTGATTTTCAAGTTCATCACGGACTGCATCTGCTCGCTGCGAGGATCGCCCAAAATGCTCCGCGCGCCGAGCGCGCGAGGGCCGAACTCCATGCGGCCATTGAACCAGCCCACTACCTTTTCGCTGGCCAGCAGTGCTGCCACTTCTTCGCAAAGCGCTTCGTCGCTGGCGCAGGTAGAATAGACCGCGTCTTGCGAGTCGAGGTAGGTGGTGATTTCCTGGTCGGAAAACTCGGGGCCCAGCAGCGAGCCTTGTTGCGCATCAGGCCGGCTTGCCGAACGCTCGTGGTCGAGCAACTGGAACCAGGTGAAGAGCGCCGCTCCCAGGGCCCCGCCGGCATCGCCGGCCGCCGGCTGAATCCAGATCTGCTCGAATGGCCCTTCCCGAAGGATGCGGCCGTTGCCAACACAGTTCAATGCGACCCCGCCAGCCAAGACCAAGTTGGCGAGCCCGGTCTGGGCATGCACATGACGGGCCGTGCGCAGCATGATCTCTTCGGTAGCGGCTTGTACCGAAGCCGCCAGATCCATTTCGCGTTGCGATACACGCGACTCTGGCTGACGCGGAGGGCCGTCGAACAGACGATGGAACTTCTCCGAAGTCATCGTCAGGCCTTGGCAGTAGTTAAAATAGCTCATGTCCATGCGGAATGAGCCATCTTCTTTCAGGTCGAGCAGATGCTCGAGAATCGCGTCTTTGAAACGCGGCTCGCCATAGGGAGCCAGCCCCATGACCTTGTACTCGCCACTGTTGACCTTGAAGCCGGTGTAATAAGTAAACGCCGAATAGAGCAGGCCGAGCGAATGCGGGAAACGGATTTCTTGATCCAACTGAATCCGGTTGCCACGACCGGTGCCATAGCATGTGGTCGACCATTCGCCGACCCCATCAAAGGTAATGATGGCCGCTTCTTCAAAGGGCGAAGGGAAAAACGCACTCGCGGCGTGCGATTCATGATGATCCGTGAAGACATAGCGCCCTCGATACGCATGACGCAGGCCTTCGTCCATCACACGCGGCAGGTGCAACTTCTGCTTCAGCCATAAAGGTAATGCACGCCGAAACGACCGGTAGCCCAACGGGGCATAGGCCAGGTACGTTTCGAGAAGACGCTCGAATTTGCGAATCGGTTTGTCGTAAAAAGCGACATGGTCCAAATCTTCGGGAGCAATTCCGGCCACTTCAAGGCAGTAGTCAACTGCTTGGGTTGGGAACCGGTAGTCGTGCTTCTTACGGCTAAATCGTTCTTCTTGGGCCGCGGCAACGATTTTGCCATCGACAACGATGGCCGCGGCCGAGTCATGGTAGAACGCGGAAATGCCGAGGATTGCGGTCATACGTGGAACGCTTTGGAGACGAATTGACGAGCCCTGAGAAGCACTTGGCAACGCAGCGTAAAAAGAAGGACAGGCAGGACCAAACTACTCAATATAAATGGCCTGTATTGAACTTGTCAAACATCATGCATGCAGGTGTCTGGCCAGATTTTCTGGCAGCTGTCAATCCCTCTTAAATTTCAGTACAAATACAAGCCCGACGCGCAAGCGAGGGAAGAGGTTCCACTCAAGTT